>CALDDP010000059.1 GCA_937936805.1 uncultured Gammaproteobacteria bacterium
TTCCGAGCAAACCAGGAATCTGCAGGACCAGTTGCAAAAGCTCAACAGCGAGTACGGAGAGAATCAGACCAAACTGGCGAATCTCGAGCAGGAATTGCAGCAGCGGATTGCCGAGAAACAGGAACTCGAAGCCAGCATGATCGCTCAAACCGAGATGCTGGAAGGTCAGATCGAACAGGAACTCGAGGCAAAGGCAGCACTGGAAAAAACCTATCAGCAAAAGACCCAGGGTCTGCAAAGCCAGTTGCAGGGTCTCGCCGGCGAGTATGGCAAGAATCAGGACAAGCTTGCGACCCTGCAGCAAGAGTTGCAGCAGCGTGCTGCAGAGAAGCAGGCACTGGAAGCAACCCTGATCACGCAGACCGATATCCTGGAAGGCAAGATTTCCGAATTGTCTGCCGAGTATAATCAAAGTCAAGCCCAGCTTGCCGGGTTGGCCCAGTCCCTCGCTCAAGAGGCCCTGGAAAAGCAGGCGCTGGAAACCACCCTGGCGGCACAAACAAAAAATCTCGAAGGTAAAATTCAGGAACTGGCCCAAAAGCAGGGTGAAAGCGAGACTGAACTGGCGGCGCTGGGAGAACTACTGGGCCAGCAGGAAGCCGAGAAGGCGGCGCTGAAAAATGCGACCGCGGCCGAAATCGCAAGCCTTGAAGACAAGTACCAGAATCTGCAGGGTGAATACGATAAAAAGTTAAATGAAGTCGAATCCCTGGCAGAGGATATCGATGCCGGCAAAGCGGAGGTAGAAAACCTTGCGCAGGCGCATCAGGGGCAACTCGACGAACTCGAGGACAAGTACCAGGGTCTGCAGGAATCATATGATGCGAATCAGCAAGAATTAGCCGGTTTGCAGGCGGACCTTGGCAGCGCCGAGGCAGAGTTGGAGGATAAGGGTAAACAACTCGCCGAGGCCGAAGCGGGCCTCGCGGCAACGACTGGAGAGTTACAGCAGGTGCAGGATGATCTCGGCAACGTAATGGCAGAGTTGCAGAATACCGGTACAGAACTCGGCAAGGCCGAAGCCGAGCTTGCCGCTGCCACCGGCGAACTGCAAAAGGCGCTGGCGGAGCTCGGTGGCGCACAGGCGGAGCTGGAGGACACGGGTGACATGCTCGGCAAGGCCGAAGCAGAACTGGCGGCAACCAGCGATGAACTGGAAAAGGCACAGGCTGAGCTTGGTGGCACCAAAGCGGACCTGGCGGCAACCAGTGGTGAGCTGGAAAAGGCGAAAGCCGAGCTCGGTGGTGCACAGGCCGAACTGCAGGACAAGGGTAAGAAACTTGACGAGGCCCAGGCCACCCTGGCAGCAACGTCAGGCGAACTGCAAAAAGCGTTGGAACTGGCGCAGGATCGACTAGATGTCGCGCAGCGTATCAAGGATGATTTTGAAAAAGCAGGAATTCGTGCCGAGGTCGATAGCGGTACCGGTGACGTGATCCTGGATTTCGGCAAGGATTACTTCGAAACCGATAGTTACCGACTCAAGCCCGGCATGAGAAAGACCATTCGTGAAGCAATCCCGGTTTATGCCAATAGCCTGTTCGATACCGCATCGAACAACGCCAATATCTCCTCTGTCGAAATAATCGGCTTCGCATCGCCGACCTTCGGCGGCAAACCGGTAGACCCGACCGAACTCTCGGCCACCAACCGCAGAGCGGTTAACTACAACCTCGATTTAAGCTACCAGCGCGCCAAGTCGATTTTCGAATACGCTTTCGATACGCGCAAGATCAAGTTCAAGTACCAGGACAGCATGCTGCCGTTGATCAAGGTTACCGGCAGAAGCTTTTTCACTGAAGAGGTTAATCCCGAAGATACGGGTAACCTGACGCGCGAGGAATTCTGTGCGCAATACAATTGCTACCAATCACAACGTGTAATTATCAAGTTTGGACTAACCGACAAAGAGAACTCGTAATGAATGCAGCTATCGTCGATTTAATCAATATTGTGGTGCAGTATGCAACCGATTACCTGATGCCCCTGCTGCTGGTCGGTTTCCTGCTCGCCGTAATCATGCGCCTGCTGATCACCGTCACCGTTCATCGCCAGAAACGTTTCGTCAAGGAATTTTGCAAGCGTGTGCACCAGGACATTATGGCCAATCCCGAACCCAGGAGATCGTTTTACAATCACGTCAAAAGATCAATGACGCGCACTTATTTTGAAAATTTTGAATTACGCGCCCGTTACAAGCGCCGCAATGAAGACCACATCATGAGCGTCGGTGATCGCGTGTTTCTAATTCAGGATGGCATCATCCGGCTGATTGACGATTTTTTGCAGAATATCAGGTACTTGCGCAAGGAATCGGGGCACCAGCCCGATTTCCACGAGATTTCGAATAGCGTGTTTGCTGCAAACCCGGTGTTCAACCGGGTGCTGGGTGTGTTTTCGTTAAGTCGAACCAATGACGTGCTCAACATAATGCCCAGTATTTTCATTGTCGGTGGTATATTCGGTACGTTCCTCGGTATCATGCGAGCGTTACCGGAGCTGACCGCAATGGATGTCACCAATGCCGAGGCCAGCAAGATTGTCATCGACGCCTTCCTGATCAAGATTTCATTTGCACTGAGTACTTCGATACTCGGGATCGTGTTGTCGATCATCATGAGCTTCATGAATACGCTGATGTCTCCGACCAACACCTACGTTGAGTTCGTGGACGCGTTCAATAGCGCCTCCGAAATTCTGTGGAACAAGTCGGAGCATAACGAGGTTAGCGATCGGGATTCAAGCCTTAGTGATCGCGAATCCGAAGCCGTGGATGCTTTTGACCTGGCGATTGCTAACCTGCACGCCAAGAGGGCGTGACCCGGTGCCGGCGGAGCCCGGTCAGGCTCCGTCCAGGATCGCCAGGGTGCATCTCGCATTGTTACGCCGTAACGGTTTAACCGGCGCGTACTCCTCGGAGTCGACAAACGCCCGTGCGGCGGTCATGTCCGGAAATTCGATTATAACCATGCGCGTTGGCGACCACAGGTCGGTTTCCAACACGTCCATCTCGCCCCCGCGAACTCGATAAGCTCCCCCGTACTTTTCGGCGATTGGTTTCGCCAGTTGTTTATATTTTTCATATTCGTCCGCGTTTTCGATCAGCGTATCGACAATAAGGTATGCACTCATATCTGGTCCCGGTTATGGTTTCGACATAGAAATTATGTTCAGCATGTTTGTGCGAATCGTTATACTGCGTTTTACCGAACTCGATCAAGTGACACATGACTAATTTCAAACACATTAAATTTGAAAAGCGGGGCCCGATAGCGAGGCTGGAGTTAAATCGACCCGATGCCGCAAACGGCCTCGATGCGCTCATGTCCAGCGAGTTGAAACAGGCTGCGCAAGTATGTACCAACGATGCAGAACTCAAGGTCGTGCTGCTCTGCGCCAGCGGTCGTTTTTTCTGTGCCGGTGGAGATATCAAGGAAATGCTGTCCCATGGGGACGCGATCGGTGATGCGGTGAAATCACTGGCGGACGATTTGCACAGCGCGATTTCGACATTCTCGCGCATGCAGGCGGCGCTGGTCGTCGCCGTTAACGGGGTCGCCGCGGGAGCGGGTTTCAGCCTCGCGCTGATCGGTGATATTGTCCTCGCGGCGGAGTCAGCCAGTTTTACGATGGCTTATACCAGGGCCGGCCTGTGCCCGGACGGGAGTTCGAGTTACTTCCTGCCGCGGCTGGTGGGTTTGCGCAGGGCACAGGAATTGATGCTGACCAACCGAACCCTGAACGCCGTGGAAGCCTGTGACCTCGGACTGGTTACACGCGTGGTGACCGATGATGAGCTTGAGCAGCAGGCGCAACAGGTCGCCACTGATCTCGCTGCCGGCGCGCGCCTGTCGACCCTGTACGTGAAGAAACTGCTGTTGGCAAGTTCCGGCAATGATCTCGAAACCCAGATGGAGCTCGAAGGTCAACTGGTGTCGCGGTGCGCGGCTTCACCGGATGGCCGCGAAGGCATTCAGGCCTTCGTCGAAAAACGTCAACCCGAATTCAACTGAGGTTTGTTATGACCGATTTCTCGCAGGGTATCGCCTATATCAACGGTGAGTACGTCGCGATTGGCGAGGCCAGGATTCCGTTGCTGGACTGGGGCTTTCTGCATTCCGATGCGACCTACGATGTCGCCCATGTATGGCGCGGCAAATTTTTCCGGGTCGATGATTACCTGGATCGTTTCCATGTCAGCATGGAAAAACTACGCATGTCGATCCCCTACAGTCGAGATCAGGTTCGCTCGATCATGTTCGAACTGGCAAGGCGCAGCGGGTTGCGCGACGCCTACGTCGAGATTATCTGCACCCGCGGCATTCCCGCGCCCGGCTCACGTGATCCACGTAGCTGCGAAAATCGCTTCCTGGCATTTGCAATTCCATTTGTGTGGATTGCTAACGACGAAATGCGCGCCAGGGGGCTCAATTTGCTGATCAGCCGGCAGCAGCGAATTCCACCCGAGTCTGTCGATTCAAAGATCAAGAGTTACCATTGGCTCGATATGGTCATGGCCCTGTTCGAGGCCTACGATCATGGTGCAGACACTGCCGTGCTGGTTGACGCTGAGGGCAACCTGGTCGAGGGCCCCGGATTCAATGTATTCGCGCGTGCCGGCGATACGGTCATTACTCCTGCGCGCGGTGTGCTCGAAGGCGTAACGCGCGAGTGCATGCTGGAACTGCTGCAGCGGGAAAACCTGCAGGTGAAACTGGAGCCGTTGACCGCGGCGACGGCGAAGACGGCAGACGAGGTTTTTCTTACCAGCACCGCGGGAGGTGTCATGCCGGTCACCCGCATCTCGGATCATCAGGTTGGTGACGGCAGGCCGGGATACCTGAGTGCAAAACTTAACGACGGTTACTGGGCGATGCACGATGACCCGGAGCTAAATATTGAAGTCGACTATTGAAGGAGCAGGAAATGGCGGACGAGCTGAAAGTGGCGCTGGTAACCGGCGCGGGCAGCGGCATCGGCAGGGCGGTTTGTCACGCTCTGCTGAACGATGGTTATAGCGTCGTACTTGCTGGCCGACGACTCGAGCCGCTGCAGCAGACCGTGGAACTCGCCGCGGCAGATCCCGCGCGCTGCCTGTGCGTACCCACCGACGTCGGTAAACCCGAACCGGTGCGGGAACTGTTTGCAAAAACCGGGGAAAGATTCGGTCGACTCAATTTGCTATTCAACAATGCCGGCAGCTTTACGCCGGGGATACCGCTGGAAGAGCTGTCTTACGAGCAATGGCAGACAACGGTCGACGTTAACCTGACCGGGCCCTTCCTGTGTGCGCAGCAGGCAATTCGCATGATGAAAACGCAAACCCCCGGCGGTGGACGCATTATTAACAATGGCTCGATATCCGCGCATGCGCCGCGACCGTTTTCGGCACCTTATACCTCGACCAAGCACGCCATTACCGGCCTGACCAAATCGATCTCGCTCGATTGCCGTAAC
>CALDDP010000060.1 GCA_937936805.1 uncultured Gammaproteobacteria bacterium
TCCGCTTACGCTAATCCTGCTATCGAAAATCCAGTACTCGGACGCCTGCGTGTTAAATATAGCCAGGGCGAGGCATAATCCGGCAAACCTGAATCTCATTGCTGCGCCATAAACTCTTTCAACGGCATCGATTCGTAGTGCCTCTGCAGAATGTAATCGCCGTAAAGATTCATCTGCGCCACGGTTTGGAATCCCGCTTTTTTGAACAGCGGTTTCTGCTCGGGTGAGAAATAAATAAATGTGGGCGTACCAAGAATTCGGCTACGCGTTGCAAACTGCATCTCGGTAGTCCGCTCTCCATTAGCGAGCTTGATGCGATTCCCGCTTTCGGTATCGACATAGGCCAGCACAAAGGCGGTATTGTATTTGGCGCTGAGCGTCGCATCGGTGAAAACTTCCGCATGCATTTTCCGACAGGTGGTGCAGCCGTAACGACCAAAATACAGCAGCATGGGTTTGTTTTCGCGGCTCGCCAGTTGAGTCGCCTCTGTCAGCGACAGAAACTGGTAACCCTCGGGTGGGGCGGCCATCAGCCTGTCGATCGACAGGCTTAAAAGAATAACCAGGGCAAGCGGAAATCGCATAAAAAATGAATGCTGCATAATCATCGTTTCTGTTGAAATCGGCAAAAAAAGTACCTTTTCGGTACTTCATAGTCAACCCGATTCGTCGTTGCGGCGAGACAGGCTAACTGACCGCCGACATCATAAAAAAGATCGAAAGTACTTTTTGCCAATCGAGTATCCACATACAATATGCGGGTGCGTCATTCATTGCTAACAAACAATTTTTTCTGCTCGCTGCTTTGCCTGGCGCTACTGAACTTTAATAGCGTTGTCTTCGCCCAGGTATATAAATCCTACGATGCCGAAGGTAACGTTGTTTTCAGCGATGTACCGGCACGGGACAGCAAGGAAGTTGAAGTAACCGAGCCCAATGTGAGCGATTCACTGGAGATACCGACACCGCCGCCAACCGCGTCCTCGCCTGAAATCATACCCGGGGAGGAGCCTGAACCCGAAGCGGAGACGCAACCCGTCGCGGACAGCGATTCGGCCGACACGAATAACGATGGCAGGATAAGCAGACGTGAAAAAGAGGCATATCGCGAAGCGCAGCGCAAGAAAAGGCGTGAAGCAGCGAAAGCCACCGAGGGGGAATAACCCGCAATACCGCCATTTTCGTTGCGCTCGCAATGGCTTTCCCGCGTCGTTCCAGGTCCCTGATTATTCATATTCCAGCAGCGGCTTACATAAACCGGGGCGATGGCTGATCATGAATTGTGTCCCCGGATCGCCCATTGCACCAGCGACTTGTGCCAGGTAAATTCAATGAACTTTTGCAACTGCCTTTCATAGCCAAGCAGGATTGGCTGCAGCACCCCCGGCCAGCTCGACAGATCGCGAACGAACACGCTTGTTTTCGTCATCGGATGAAACACTTCGAGTATCTCGGTGGCTTCGATTTGCTCGATATAAGCCTGCGGTACGATATCCATCGTCGCGTATGCATTGAGCAAATAATCGAGATACTCCCGGGTGGGTTTCAGCCCGTCGACGATTCGCGTGGTGCGGTAATAGTAAAAATCGACCCCGTTGGTCTGCCCGAACACTTTTTCGTGCACTCGTAGAAACGGCTCCCCCTCGAAGTAGTCCATGCGCCGGGCGTCTCGCTCCAGGATCAGGTAGATCCTGCCGTAAACGACGCAGTCCTCGCCTGGATCTGCCGAGGCATAGCCGTGCTGATCGTAGAATCCCGGTTGGCTGAATTGCAGCGAGGCATTCTCGAGAGCATGGTCAAAGGCCGCAAACACCTTGATACGTCGTTGCGCCAGCACGCTTTCGTCGAGATTCGCGCCGAAGGCGAAATAGTAGACCTTGCGATCGTAACGCGGCCACAGCACACGCATCAGGGTGGCCCATTCCGATCCGAGTATCCACAGTATCGCTCGCAGCAACGCTTAGTCTCCCATAATGAGTCGACATCAAGGCGCCCCGGTTGACGCCGGGGTCACACCATTAGACTAAAGGCCTAAGATAAATTAAATATGCTGCGCTTAGAAGCTCAGACTTGCCTGGATTACTGAAGCCACTCCGATTAATCAGAACCCCCAAAATCGAGCTACCCGCCAGGTTCGGCGACAAGTGTTGCCGGAGCCGGTACCGCTAGCTGTTAGCTGAGTTCACCGCGCGCCGGGTAGTCTTTTTCGAGGGCAAACTTGAGCGCGCCGATGATTTCACGAAAATGCGGGCGCGCAAACGGCATCGTGCTGATCTGGGCCCAGTAGAGCGTGTTATCGGGTCGCACAATAAACAGGCCCGGCTCGCTGAACTCCGCGGGCTCCTCAATGCCAATCGATGTCAAGCCACGACCGGCCGAGCGATGCAATCCCCAGTCTCGTGCCTGCCCGGTGCTAACGCCGTAACCAATTGTCAGGTTCTCCAATCCCCAGTCCTGGCGCGCCTGCTCGGCACGCTCCCTGTCATCACCGCTCAGCACCAGTATCGAAACCCCGATCTCGGCAAAATCGCCTGCCAGTTTATCGAGCTCACCGACGTACTTGCTGCATATCGGGCAGTGCAGGCCGCGATAAAACACGATCATGGTGAAATTGTCGGGATCGTGGTCGGCCAGCGACCAGGAACCATCCAGGGTCTCGACGTCAAGAGCGGGCACTGGCTGACGGGGTTTTAATACATTCATTATGGACTCCTGTTACTTTGATGCGTGTCAATACGGTTAGAACGCAACAGTGTTAGCTTTTTTTTAATAAAAGACAATGGAATATCAAAATGGGCGAGACAAAAACTTCGGCTTTGGTCGATCTGGATATCAGTAGCTCCATCTGGGAGAGCTTTTTTACGGTCTTTCCGCTCGTCGTCATCGGCACCCGGGAAGCAGATGGTAGCGACGATCTCGCGCCCAAACACATGGCGATGCCGATGAGCTGGGAAAATCACTTCGGTTTCGTTTGTACCCCGCGGCATAACACCTACCAGAACATCCAGCGGGATCGACAGTTCAGCGTTACCTATATGCGACCATCGCAAACAGTGCTCGCGAGCCTGGCCGCCACCCCGCGCTGCGAGGACGGCAGCAAACCGATCACGCAGGCGTTACCGACCTTTGCGGCTGAAACGATAAACGCCGCGTTTGTGCAAGACGGTTACCTGTTCCTCGAATGCGAGCTGGAGCAAATGGTCGACGGGCTCGGCGAGAATTCGCTCATCATCGGTCGTATCATTAGCGCCCGGGTGGCCGAGGATGCATTGCGCTCCTCGGATCAGGATGATGAAGACCTGGTCTACTCCGCACCCCTGCTCGCCTATCTTTATCCGGGTCGTTTTGCTGAAATCACCAACAGCAACCAGTTACCGTTTCCAGCCGGCTTCAAAAGGTAATCCAGATGAGCGACAACCACGCAGTTCTGGAGTATCTGCAAACGCAGCAGGCTTCGATGACCGGACTATTGCAAGACCTGGTACTGATGGAAACTCCTTCGACCGACCGCGACAGCCAGGCGCAAATTCGCCAACGTCTGAAAGTCGAATTCGAAGAGATAGACTACCGCGTCAACCTGCTGCCCGGTCGCAGCAGCGGTGGCCACGTGTACGCGTCACCCGGGAATCGGGCAAATCGACAACCCGCGCAGTTGATGATCGGTCATTGCGATACGGTCTGGCCGATCGGTACCCTGCAATCCATGCCGCTGGTGTTCGAGGAGGACACCCTGCGAGGACCCGGTGTCTACGATATGAAAGCCGGTCTCGTCGAAATGGTTTACGCACTGCGCGCAATCGAACACCTGGGCCTAAGGCCTGCCGTTGCACCGCTGTGCTTCATCAATTCGGACGAGGAAATCGGCAGCCGTGAATCGACCCGTTACGTACGCGCACTGGCGCAGCGCGTCGATCGCTGCATGGTACTCGAACCCTCGCTCGGCCACAGCGGCAAAATAAAAACCGCACGCAAGGGAGTAGGACGATTTACCGTCACCGTGCAGGGCAAGGCCGCGCACGCGGGTCTCGACCCCGGCGCCGGGGCGAGCGCCATTCTGGAGCTGTCCCACGTCATTCAGAAATTGTTCGAACTGAATGATCCCGAACAGGGAACCTCGGTCAATGTCGGCGTCATCGATGGAGGCATTAGACCTAACATGGTGGCACCCGAAAGCCGCGCAGTCATCGATGTACGGGTGCAGACCCAGGCCGATGCCGAGCGCGTGGAACATGCGATCCATAGCCTGGAAACCGCCACCCCGGGAGTTTCATTATTAATCGAGGGCGCCATCGGTCGCCCACCGATGGAACGCACCGATGAAAATCAACGCCTGTGGAAGATTACCCAGGAACTCGCCGCGGGTCTTGACATGGAACTTGAGCAAGGTACTGCAGGCGGTGGCTCCGATGGCAACACCACCAGCCTCTATACCGCAACCATCGATGGCATGGGTGCCGTCGGCGATGGTGCTCACGCCAGCCACGAATACATTTACGTGGATTTACTGCCTGTACGCTGCGCACTATTGACACTGTTGCTGCTGGCACCACCGCTTAACCCCTGACCTGACAACCGGAGCTGACCGATGATTCGTCCCTTTCTCGCATCCGTAACCCGAATTTCAGACCTTTCACCATCCAACATCATGTCATCCAGGCTGCCGCGTGAACACTGGGATACCGGTGATTACGTGGTCGGCAAGGTGCTCGACACGCGCGGACACCTGAGCTCGATTGAACTGCGCGGCGGGCGCATGATCGAAGTCATGGAGGGCGATCTCGTGGTAGGTGCATTCGGCACCAGGGTGGCAACCCTCGAAGCCGTGGGTGACTGGCGATCCATCGACGACTCGGGTGAATTCAATGCGCTGACCGCCGCCGGATTGTTCGGTAAAACCACTTCGTTATCACCGTTCCTGTCCTCGCCAATGCACCTGCAATACCACGGACATGTAATGTGCAACGAGGCAAAGGTAACAATGCGCAGCAGTTTGCCCGAAATCGAGATCATCGATTTCGACGTTCCAGTGATCCTCATCGTCGGCACGTCGATGTCATCCGGCAAGACGATGTCCGGGCGGGTAATCGTGCATCTTCTATCGCAAATGGGGCTCAACGTGGTCGGGGCCAAACTGACCGGTGCCGCGCGCTATCGCGATATGTTGAGTTTCAAAGACGCCGGCGCCAGCGCAATCTACGATTTCGTCGATGCCGGACTGCCGTCTTCGGCCGTGGACGAAGCCACTTATCGCGAGGTTCTGCCATATCTTTTATCCCTGATCGCCCGGGACAAACCCGACGTAGTTGTCGCTGAGGCCGGCGCCTCACCACTCGAACCCTACAACGGCGCTATCGCCAAGGAAATGATTCGTGACCAGGTCAAATTCAAACTGCTCTGCGCCCAGGACCCTTATGCGGTGGTGGGGGTACAGGCGGCCTTCCAGCGCAACCCCGACCTGGTAGCCGGCGGCGCGGCCAACACCGATGCTGCGATCGCGCTGGTCAAAAAACTGTCAGGGCTGACCGCGCTCAACCTGATGGACCCGAGAAGCCATGGGCAACTCGGGGAAATGCTGCGTGCGGCACTGAATTTAGCGGCCGTATAGAACAGGACCCTGGCCTAAAATTTACGCTATCGGTTCAATGCGAGATTCAATACACTAGCGAATCGAATAAAAAAGCTAATCGAGAGGCCGCTTGAGCACCCCATCTCGCATCGCCGTGGTCGGCGCCGGCATCGTCGGATGCAGCTGTGCATTGTGGCTGCAAAAGAAAGGTTTTGCGGTCACCCTGATCGATCCCGACGACCCGGGCGCCGGTACTTCTTCAGGCAATGCCTGCACCATCGCCGAATACGGTTGTGTGCCGGTTAACAGCCCGGACTTGTTACGACGGCTGCCATCCCTGTTGTTTTCCAGCGACAGCCCGTTGAGCATAAATCTCGGTTACGTCCTGTCGCATCCCGCGTGGATGATCGATTTCCTGCTCAATTGCCGTGAACAAAAAGTAGTGCGGATTATCCAGGAACTTGGCAAGCTCCTTGGCAGGGTTTATGACGGTCTCGATCCGCTGCTCGACATGGCGGACGCGCGCGATCTGCTGGCGCAGAAGGGCTTTATGCATGTTTATCGTGATCAACAAGAGTTCAACGCGGCCAAACCGGCCAACCAGGCACGGCGCGAACAGGGTTCGAACTTTGTCGAGCTCGACCGGGGCGATATCCAGGATCTCGAGCCCAACCTGAAAATCCCGTTCGAACGTGGTCTGCTGTTCGACAGCATCAATCACGTGCTGAACCCGACGGCCTTATGCCAGCGTTACGTGGAATGTTTCAAGCGCAACCAGGGCCAACTGCTGCGCCAGCGGGCGCTCGAAGTCATACCCGAAAACGGATCGGTGCAGATCCGGCTGGATAACGCCGAAATCGTCGACGCCGAACGTGTCGTAATCGCTGCCGGTGCATTCTCGAAATTCATCGATGGTATTCCCACGGGATCGCTGAAACTCGATACCGAACGCGGTTACCATGTACAGTTCAGCAACATGCAGCATTTGCTGAGCCGCCCGGTAAGCTGGCAGCAGGCCGGTTTTTACGCTACGCCGATGAATCAGGGCATGCGCTTTGCCGGTACCGTCGAGATCGCCGGCTATAAAGAGAAGAAAAACCCGCGCATTCTCGGCTACCTGAAGCGCAAGGCTCACGAAATGCTGGAGCTGCCCCCGCAACCCGATCAGGAATGGCTCGGTTTTCGGCCTACCTGCCCTGATGCTTTGCCGTTAATCGGTTTCAGCACGACATCGGAAAACATCCTCTACGCCTCCGGACACCATCATCTCGGCCTGACCCTGTCCGGAATCACGGGCAAGCTTATCGCCGAACTGGCAAACGGTGAAGAACCAAGCCACAATATAGCCCCGTTTAGTCCACAAAGATTTTCATGACAATGAGATTTGAAGCAAAAAAGGTGGTCATTACAGGAGGCTGTGGCGGTATCGGCATGGCGCTGGTGAAGCTGTTCGCCAACGAAGGTGCCAGGGTACTGTTTTCTGACCGTAGTGAAGAAGATTGCTGCGACCTCAGCGAGACCCTGCAGCAGAAGAACATGGAAACGATTTACCTGGCCGGTGATTTACGCCAGAAATCCTACTGTGAAAGACTTATAGCGCACGCAGTCAACGAACTTGGCGGCATCGATATCCTGATCAACAATGCCGGGATCATCCC
>CALDDP010000061.1 GCA_937936805.1 uncultured Gammaproteobacteria bacterium
GGCTGGCGACGTGATGATCTGGGACAATCGCTGCATCCTGCATCGCGGTTGTGGTTATGACGCGGACAAATATCGTCGCCGCATGCACCAGACGCGGGTGCGCGGGCGCGGGCCCTCGATTGCCGAAGTGCTCGATAACGACTGAGCTGTCCGCTGTTCTAGGAGCCAGGCGCGCATGTCGAATCCATTGTTTGATCCCGAACGCTATCAAGCGGTACGCAAGCCGCTGCTTGAAGCCGCAACCTTGCCACCCGCGTGCTACACCTCAACTGAGTTTTTCGAGCGTGAAATCGAGCGGGTGTTTTTGCGTAACTGGCAGTTTGTCGGCCGCGAGGAACAGCTGGAAGCACCTGGAGACTACTTCTGTTACGAGGGGCCGGGCGGGTCGGTGATTATCATGCGCACGGCTGAGCGGCAGCTCAAGGCCTACGCCAACAGCTGCCGTCATCGTGGTTCGCGCCTGCTGACCGGTGCCGGCAGCTGTAAAAGAATTGTCTGTCCCTACCACAGCTGGAGCTATCGACTCGACGGTAACCTGAGCAATACTCCCGGGATGCAACAAACGCGGAATTTCGATCCCGCGGAGTACGCATTGCTGGAATTACCGCTGGCGACCTGGGACGGGTTTGTTTTTATCCACTACGGTTCGCCACTGGCGTCGCTAACCAGCTATCTCGGTGATATGCCGGACAGGTTTGCGTCGCATCGATGCGCGGATATGCATCATGTCGGCAGTATGGATTTCGATATCAACGCCAACTGGAAGCTACTCGCCGAAAATGCGCTGGAAGCCTACCATACCGGAACCGTGCACCGCGCCACCCTGGGACAGCAGCAGGCGAGCGCGATCGAAAGCGACGGTAACTGGACCGGCTTGCTGGTGGAGGATGAGCGCAGCGTGGCTACTCTGCCGGGAGCGACAAAACCTTTTCCTCATATCGACGGGCTCGATGGCGGCGCCAGGCGTGGCGCCTTTTTCACCATGGTCTTTCCTTCGACGCAACTGGTATTTGCCCAGGATTGCATGTGGTGGCTGGCATTCCATCCAGTAAGCGCAGACCACAGCCGACTAACCCTCGGCGCCTGTTTCCCGCAATCGACTATCGATCTTGCCGGATTTGACGACAGGGTGAAGTCTTATTTTGAGCGTTGGCGAGTCGCCACGGCAGAAGATAACGCGATTTGTGAAGCGCAGCAGGACGGGCAGAAACTTGCGCGTGCCCCGGGGCGTTTTGCGGCCAGTGAATTTGCCGTGCATGCGCTGGCCAACTGGGTGCTCGACCAGGTGCTGGACAGTTAGTCGCAGGTTTTAGCAGCAGGTACCTTGCGCGGACGTCCGTCCGCACCGAGAGCGACAAATTTGAAATTCGCCTGTGTCACCTTGACGGTATTGCGGGAGCGATCGCGCTGCACCCAGGCCTCGACGTGAATATCGATCGAGGTATTACCAACCCGCTCTATTTCAGTGTAAACACACAGGATATCGCCAATCTTGACCGGTCGGATAAAATGCATGCCGTCGAGCGCCACCGTGACGGTGCGACATTGTGCCCGCTCGCTGGCGCAGATGCCGGCCGCGATATCCATTTGCGACAGTACCCAGCCACCGAATATATCCCCGGCCGGGTTGGAATCCGCCGGCATCGCCATGGTGCGGGTGGTGAGTTCTCCCTGTGGGTTATCGGACATTGTCAGTTCGCCTGCTGGGTAAGAATGCTCGCATTATACAGCTTAACTAGTTCGGCAGAGACACAGACGGATCGTCGAATTCGGAATCCAGCGGGAATATCGGACGCGGTACATTTTTATATTCTAGCCGTTTGTAGTCAGGGGTGCACAATGCGCCACTGTCACAGACGATGACGCGTGCCGCAATCGGTTCGAAATCGGCCCGGAAATGCTGCATCGATTTCAGCGCAATTACGCTTTTTGCTGTTGGCTCGATGCCGAAGCTGCGCAACTGCTGCAGATCCAGCATCTGTTGGGCAAATGTTGTAATCAGCACTTCGATACCGCCAGCTCTCACCACCGCGGTCGGTCCGAATGAGCCGTGCAAGCCACCGATCATGGCCCCGCCGCCGACATAGTGACCATCGCTAAGGGATACCAGTTCCACCTGCAATTCAAGCGCAGCTCCGCCGAAGCGGGGATCCACTTTGCCGCCCAGCCTAATCGGCACCAGATCGCCGGGTTCGTGCTGCGTTAACCGCTGCACCGTATCGCCATCTACCAGCGGAGCGAAACAGGCGTTCGACACCCCGGCTTCGAGCAATGCTCGCAGCAGGTTAGTCGCGTCTCCGTAACTACCCGCGCCGGGATTGTCCGCATAATCGGCGATGATCAGCGGACCCTCGCGTGAAGTGAAGGTTGCGGCGATGGTCGCCGCCTCGGTAACGTCGAGATAGTTGTTGACCACATCCTGACGGTGCTGCCAGATGTCGGTGGCAAGACGGCTGGCAAATGCGCGGTGGGCTTCCATATCGCCTTCACCGGTGACCAGCACCGTGGGGCCGACTTCGGCGATATCGGCGCTGGCGAAACCGCCGTTAATGCTGACCGCAAAGGCATCGTCACGCTGTTCCCATTGCCTGGCCGTCCTGATCCAGTCGGTCATCGGTCCGCTATCGGTACGGGCGCCGTTGACCTCTTCGAGCATCGGGCAGCCAACGCGAATGGTGCGTGGGCGGATTTCCTTTTGCAGGCTGCGTTGCAGTATTTCCCCGGCTTGACGGGCTGTTTCGCGCATGTCTATGTGGGGGTAGGTTTTATAAGACACGATGATGTTGGCGAGCGCACACATCTTGCGGCTGACATTGGCGTGCAGGTCGAGGGTGATTGCGATTGGTATGCTGTCGCCCGCTACCGCGCGCAGTCGCTGCAGCAACTCTCCCTCACCGTCTTCGCAGAAATCTGGCACCATAGCGCCATGCAGGCCGAGCAGTATGCCATCGTATGCGCGGGTTTTTGCCGCATCGACTATGGGATCGCTGAGCCAGGAGAATGCGGCCGAGGTTACCTTGCCACTCGGGCCGGCCGCTGCGCTGAATACATGGTCGATTTGCCAGTCGTACTTCCGGCCGATGTCGAGAAACCCGGCCAGCTCCGTATTCTGTTCCCCGCGTTCTGCGATGGCCTCGGCGCCGACGAGGAAATACCGGTTTCTGAATGCCTGTTGATCAGTCTCGATGCGACTGAAGGTATTGGTTTCATGCATGAACTCTGCGGTCAGGATTCTCAATTTCATGGACCTGCGTGATAAAAACCCTGTGTCACGGACCCGGATATCAGTAACCAGATCAAAAACAACATTGCCACCGAATAGAAAATCATCGCAAACCAGTAGGAACCGGGCTCGTCTTCACGGCCACGCTTATGCGCCATGTTACGAAAACTGAAATTGCCGGTGCGACTGCCTTTCACCCATACCGAATGCGTCATCAGGCCATCGAGGATGAGTCCGAACAGCAGCAGGATAACAAGCACAACGAATACTGATTGCAAAATGATCATGATGTTGTCGATTAGTGCAACGACAGGGAACACAGTTTACATGATTGGGTTTCAGTACATGTAACTTGAGACCGGCATTGCAGGTTTAGCGGTGAGCACATTTAACAATACTGATTTAACTGTTTGCGGGCTTTTTTGTTACAAACAATAGCGCGCAGCCGATCGATATGTGCCCCAGTACCTCCATTGTTTCCTCCATCTTGGTATGGAAAATCCTTTCCCCGGGGATAAACATCCATACCCGTTCATCGGTAGTGACGGCTATAACGTAGGTGAAGAATCCTGCGCCGAGAAGGGTGACCAGATACCTGCTGCGGACATAGTCGGCGACCAGGTGATGTTTCCTGTAGGCTAAATAGAACAGCCAGAGCAGGCCGATATAGATACCGTAGTCCATGATGGGCGGATGTATTTCACGAATAAGGATTACCATCATCATTCCGGACGCCCACAGGAAAAACCTGTCCTTGCTGTATAAATAGCGAACAAGACATAAGAAGCAAAATCCCCAGGTGACGTACAGGGCGATTTCTTCGAGTACGTTCTTGGTCACCAGCACATCGTTCATGGGAACAATTAATCTGGTGTCGTAGGGGTAGACCTTGTTTAGGATCATCCAGGTAATCAATACGCTAGCCAGCAAAGGCGGTATAAATATCAGCCAGTAATTCGCCGCCTTCGATACCAGTTTCCACTGCTGCATGAAACTCGGGTTTTCCATTTTTGTTTGCGACCCTGTTGAAAGTTGCGCGTAATGTAGCTTATATTTTTCAAAAACAAAATATTATCGAGCTGTATTGACGGAGACTCGGGTTGCAAACGCAAAGCGATTTCAGAAAATCACCGCAGCGTAGAATACTCGTGGAGTTTTAACTTACAGTTGCTAGCCGAAACCATCGCCCGCCAGTGCCTGAATAGCAGCCGGTAGACATCAACAGGCCCGGGTTTTTCCAGCTGAAAATAGACTGGCACGGCGTTACGACACGATAGATTATTCGGAGCTGTTTGCCATATTCTGGCCCAGGGTCAGGAAACCGCGCTATCGCCTCGTGCTGAATATGTCGCAGAGGGTACGGAGCTGATTTGTAATAACCGGATTCGCGAAGCGGGCGAGGATTACCTGCCAGGCGTCAAAGCGGGCCTGATAGGCAGGTGTCTGTATCAGATTCACATCGATTGAGACCCGCGGCGACTTTATGCGGCGCAGCCGGGGGAAGCGGCGTCATGCTGGGCAGGTCGATAGCGCGTCAAGCGACCTAGCCGTCGGCCAGCATCGATAAATCGCGTGCAGCTTCGACCAGTAACGGTACGTACTGCTCACTGCTGTCAACGGAAATGCGCGACACCGGGGCCTGGATTGCGAGCGAGCTGTAAAAGCGGCCTTGTTTGTCTGTAATTGGTACGGCGATGGCGATAATATCGTCGTACAGTTCCTGGTTATCGATCGAGACCCGCGTCTTTTCGATTTGATCGATCTCGGCGAGCAGGGCATCGGGATCAGTAATCGTGTTCTTGGCGCGAGCCTCGAGTTTTAGCTTGTTGATCACCGCCTTGCGTCGGGCTTTGGGCAGGGTGCTCAGGTAAAGCTTGCCGCTGGCAGTACAGTACAGCGGAACCCGCATACCGATCGAAAACTGCAATCGTAATGGTGCCTTGGTTTCGACGCGGTCTGAGTAGGCCATGTAGAGCCCATCCGGATAGGCAATGTTGCAGGTTTCGCCGACTTTTTCTGAAAGCGCGGTCAATATAGCCTGTCGCGAAGCGCTGAAGCGGGAATTTGCCAGCACACCGACCGCGACATCATAGAGTCGATTACCGGGCTGGTAGCTTTTCCCATTGATTCTTTTGAGCAGATAACCTTGCGCTTCAAGTTCGGAACAGAGCCGGTGGGCAGTGGCCTTGGGCAGCTTCAGGACTTCATTGATTTCAGTCGCGCTGAGCGGTTTCGGAGATGCCGCCACGGTGTCGAGAATATCGAGCACCCGCTCGATGGTTGAGCCGCGTTCGCGTTTCATGCTGGAAATCTTGACGGGTTTTTATCGAGTGAATGCAAACCTGTTATTGCCTTGATTACGCTAATGGAGATGCATCATGATTTACCCACCAGACATTATCCTGGGTAGCCAAAGCACCATTTGCGGGAAGCTAAACAGCAGGATGAGACCGACGAGTTGAATCATCATGAACTGCATCATGCCGAGGTAAATGTCCTTGAGATCCCAATTCGGCACGACCCCCTTCAGGAAGTAGGCTGACAAGGCCACGGGTGGGGATAGCCAGGCTGTCTGCAGGTTCACCGCGACCAGAATGCCAAACCAGACCATCAGGTCGTAGCGATCCAGCCCGTGGACCTCCAACGCCTCGACTGTCGGTAGCAAAATTGGCACAACGATCAGGACAATAGGCACCCA
>CALDDP010000062.1 GCA_937936805.1 uncultured Gammaproteobacteria bacterium
GCAAAGAATGCGGCAGGTCTCGTTGAGTACCCAGTTGCTGATTTCGATGATCTGCCCGGTTCTTTCGGCAATCCTGATAAAGTCAGCTGGATTGATATTTTCACCGTTCTCCTGTGGCCAGCGGATCAGCGCCTCGCAAGATTCGACCGCACCGCTGTCAAGATTGACCTGGGGTTGAAAATGAAGCCGCAGGCGATTCTGCTCGAGGGCTTCGCGCAGGTTGGTTTCGACCCATTTCGAGTACTGTAGCTCGAGGTTCATTTCGGAGTTGAAGAACTGGTAGCAATTGCGTCCATCGGCCTTGGCGCGGTACATCGCATGGTCGGCATTCTTCAGCAACTCCGAAGGATCATTGCCATCTTGCGGAAAAATGCTGATACCGACGCTGGTGGTGATCTGCACTGAGGCACCGGGTAGCTCGAACGGTGGTTTGAAGCCGGAAATGATTTTCTCGACCACCGGGATCACGTCCGAGCGCTCGCCCAGGTTGGACATGATCATGACGAACTCATCACCGCCGAAGCGGGCCAGCAGGTCGTAATTCCGGGTAACTTCCGACATGCGCAAGGCAACCTGCTTGAGCAATAAATCACCGGTTTCATGCCCGTGAATGTCGTTGACGCTCTTGAAATTGTCGAGATCGAAAAACAGGGTCGCCAGCATTTTCCCGCTGCGTGAGGATTCCTCGAGCTTGCGCGTGAAATCGGCCTGTAGCAGGTAACGATTGGGCAGGTTGGTTAGCTGGTCATAAGCCGCGATTTGTTGCAGGCGGTCCTCGGCGGACTTGCGCTCGCTGACTTCGTGAACCAGGCTGCGCTCGCGCTCGCGGATACGGATCGTTAAACGGTTTGAAGTTATCCATGCAACCACCAGCACGGTGATGATGCCGAGCAGCATAACTGCGATACCGTTGACGATGTCGTTGATCAGGCGTTGGTAGAAAACCGGGTTTGCGTAAATCTTCAGGATGGCGATGAGTTCGCCGCTGGCGCGGTTGTAAATCGGGTTTTCGGTAATGATGCAATCGCTGCAGTTGGTCGAGCCCACGCTCAGGTTAACCACGTCATAGTCGGCTGAGAAAGCGTCATAGTCGACTTCCAGGCTGACGCCGTAGTAGAGGTTTTCACCGGTGCTGGGGTCGTTGAGGAGCAGCATTTCATTGACCGAGTTGTGTATCGCCGAAACATCGGTCTGGCCATTGATCTTCTGAAATTGCGCTTCGATCGCGTTCGCATAGGACGACGCCAGCACCCGGGTGTTTGACTGGGCTTCGTTGATCAGCCGTGGTTTGACATCATAGTGCCAGTTCCACAGTGTCAGCACGATAATCCCCAAACCGATGCCAAGGAATAGTAACGAGGATCTGAGATCCACCGTCGTTATAAAGTTCTGTAGAGTTTTAGGTTTACTCATGTTTCACCGCAATGCGTAGAAAGAACGCTTTTAGTTGAATTTTTGATTGTTTAAGAGAGGCCATGTTGATCTCGGGTAGCACCTTGTCGGTGACCTGGAAGCCCGCGGTGACGCCCCGCGCGACGTCGCCCGCAAAGGGAGAAAATAGCAGTAGCCGTTGTTGTTGTGCGAAGCGGACCAGGTCCGGCAGCTGCCGGTCGAGCTGTTCGGCAACAAAAACCACGCTCAATGGTTGCGGCTCGGCGGCAAGCAGTTCCTCGAGCGAAATCGCCTCAGCCTCAAGCGTGCGCTCGCGAATCTTACCGACCTGGACGATATGCTGTTCGAGCTGTTCCGCCGGGTAACGATTTTCCCGGTACACCAGGTAAATCGGCAGGTTCCGATTGATATCGGTCGCCGCCAGGCTCTGGTTGGCGGCCACAATTGCGGGTAGCAGATTGATGCCGATTTGCAGTCTTGGCGATAACGGATCCTGCGCCAGCGAGGTGGTACCCAGCATTGCTAGCAGGCTGCAGAGGAGGATAACTCCGACTCGGGCGTAAAGTTTCAGCACGGAATTATGCCGTTAATCGTCTTCATGGCCGGTAACTTAACTGTGCCCACAGCATCGCACCGTCGCTGTAGGGGTAGTCATCGGCATAGGTATCGACCGGCGCGGGATACTTGAGGGTTTCATCAAGCAGGTTGCGGATACCGGCGCGGAAATCGAGGCCAACAACATCGAGGAAGTTTTTGCTGCGCAGGCTGACATCAACCTGTGTGGTCTGCTCGAAGTCGCTGCGCGAATCGATTTCCTGGCGATCGCGTTCACCGAAGGCGTTGATCTGCAGATGGACCAGGGTCAACGGCATGATTTTATACTCGGTGCCGAGTTTGAGCATCCACGGTACCGCAGCGGGCAACTCGTCATCGTCATAATCCTGCAGTGAAAGACTGCCGATCAATCTCCACTCGTTAGCGATCGATTTTTCGGCTTCGAGTTCGTAACCGCGTAAATCTGTGGAGTCGGTGTTTTTGTAGCCAGTCGGAGCAGTATCCTGAAACGCGATCAAATCATCGAGCCTGGAGAAGTAAACCGTGTTACGTATGATGAGATCGTTGCTATGGAAGATATGCCCAAACTCGAGGGTGTCGTTGGTTTCGGGATCGATCGAGGATTCGATCGAACCGCCGGTCTCCAGCAGCGTGGGCGGTGTGAAAGCGCGCGCCAGCTGGGCCTTGAATATATGCCGATTCGATTTGCGCCACACAAGAGCGATTCGCGGTGAGAAATTCGAACCGATATCTTCATAGTCATCGTAGCGCAGGCCCGTGGTCAGGGTCAGGCTCGGGTTTATCAGGTACTCATCCTGTAGCACCAGGCTGATAGAACTGCGATCCTGTGAGTTATCGACCGGACCCGGGAAATCGTTCCTGTCTGGGGTGGGTAACCCGGTGACCGGATCGAGGTTGATAGATCGATCGGACTCCGTGATTTCGATATCGGCGGCCGACACTTCGGCGAACAATGTGTGCACGTCGCCGGAGTATTGCAGGCTAAATTTTCCTTCGAAGCGCTGTTCCTCGAGGTTGGAATCGGCGGTGATATCGTCTTCGTTGCCGAAGCCGCCGAAATTCTCGGCGGTTCCCAGAAACAGCTGGTTTTTTTCGGTTTTGTTCTCGACTGCACTTAAAAACCATTTACCGCTCAGCTTGTTGGTAAACGTCAACCGTTGACTCAATGAGGCCGTGATCAATCGATCGGATATCACGGTTTGCCTGTCGTCGGGAGGCAACAGGTCGTTGGCGCCGAAGTGATCGCCACGATTCGCTTCCTGAAACTGGATGAGCGCGTTTAGCTCGCCGAAGTCGAAGCTGGCAATTGCCGAAACGAAATCACGCTTGTTGTTGATCGGCCCGGGAGCGTAAGTCGGGATTCCTGCGGCCGAGCTGTCGTCGTCGGAATCAATATTCTGACCATCGTTCTGGTTTGCCGCGAAGTTGATACTGGCCTTGAAGTCGCTGTCGGGCTTTGCGTAACTGTAAAGTGCGGAAAAGTTGATGCCCTCGTAGGACTCGATACCGACAGAATATTGAGAGCCCTGTTTTGTGGTGGTGACGTTTAATACGCCGGCATAGGCGAATTCACCATGGGTTGCCGAACCGGGGCCACGGATAAATTCGATCCGTTCGACCTGCTCGATCGGTGTGTCGTAAATGGTACCGGTGGTGGCGCTCGCCGAAGTGTTCACGGCGACGCCGTTGAGCAGCAGCTTGACCTTGCTTGGTTCGAACAACTGGCCAATGCCGCGTACGCTGATGCTGCGTTCACCGGTCGTGTCCCTGCTGGCTTGTACCCCGGGGAGGGATTCCAGTGCATCCCACAGCGTTCTGAAGCCGCGACGTTGCATTTGCTCGGCGTCGAGCACACTGAGCATGCCTGGCACGAAGTCCGCATTCAGGCGGGTGTTGGTAGCGAGTGAGGTTTGTTGATTGAGCAGATCGAGAAACTGGTTCATCTCATCTTCTGCGGCGGGATCCTGCGCCATAGCGCAACTACTGGCAACCAGTGCCAGTAGCGCGATTAGATGGGTGATTATTGTTCCCGGGTTCATATAGTGTTGCACCTACGCCGCCGGCCTTTTCACTTGAGTATAGGCCGGAAAAACTGATTCCGGGTTAGAAAAACTTTGTGTTGTTGAGCTTGATGGTGACGTTCTGGATGTTGAAGAACTTCAGGTTGTCGTTTTTGTCGAGGTCATCGAGATCGGAGTTACAGGTAAACGCGAGGGTGTAGTCGCCCGCCGGCAGGAATGCGGCCTCGTACAGGTAACTCGAAGTGACGGCGTCGTAACCGATCCGGGTAGTGGTCAGCGGGTCGACATTCTTGTTCGATTTCTGGTTGATATCGTCCGGGGTGACATTATGCCCGTTGTAGACATAGACCGAGTTGAAGGTATCCACCAGTGCATCCGAGCAGCTCGGCGCGGTTAGCAATGCCGGGTCGACGATACCGCGGGAATGGCCGAAATTGTCGCCTTTAACCAGGCGTACTACCGGATTCATGATGTAGTTGGGGCCGGCCTTTTTGATTGACTGGCGCAGGTCGACATCAACTACGAGCAAAGTCGGGAGGGTAGCGGAGACGGTGAAGTCACCCTTAATCTTCAGTCCGGAAGAACCGCCGCTCGGAATTTTCAAGTCTACTAACCAGCCATTGGTAAGCTGGATCTTGTTGGCCATCGGGGTCGTAGTGTCGACGATCAGGCGCATCTCGTCATAGTCATCGTAAGGAACGTTCTTATCGAACAGCAGGGGAGTGGTTTTGGTGCCCTGTAACGCTGCCAGATCTATCTGCGGGGGATTGTCGCTAAGATCGACGCTGACCCAGCCGCCACCGCCTTTTTTTCTCATGCGCACCTCGACGAACGTCAGCATTACGCCTACGGCTTCGTCAAACGGCGCATCGGTCAGGCGCAA
>CALDDP010000063.1 GCA_937936805.1 uncultured Gammaproteobacteria bacterium
TCGCGCTGGAACAAACCGGCGATCTGCTCGATCATTCACAACTGCCGGAAGTGCGTGATTACCTGGGGTCATTGTGAAAGCGGAAATTATCGAAGAGGTGTTTTCGCAGGTTTCGCTGCTGGCGGATTTTACGCCTGCCGATTTTATCATCACCCCTTTGCAGGGATATACCAATCGTAACTTTCACTTGTGCAACGACCAGTATGACTGGGTTTTACGAATTCCACGGGCTAAAACCAATGGCTTTATCGACCGCACTGCCGAGGCCCACAATCAAGCCCTGGCACAGCAGCTGAAAATTGCGCCACGGGTGATATGGCGCGACGATCATGGAATCACGCTTACACCAACGCTCAAAGCCAGTCGCGAGTTATGCGCTTCCGATTTCACCAACGACGCAATGCTGGAAATTATCGTCGAACCGATCAGGCGGTTGCATCGAAGCGGACTAAGCTTTCATGGCAGGGTGAATCTGCAGGAGCTGCTGTCCGCTTATTACGCGATGCTCGGCGAAGGCGACCGGCAACGCCTGGCGCCGCGCGTGCGCCAGGCCGGGAGGCTGTTGGAGTCGCTGCCGTCTCGCGATGAGGTTTATGTCGCCTCGCATAACGACCTCGTGCTGGAAAACATGATGCTTGACGAGACGCGCCTGTGGCTAATCGACTGGGAGTACTCAGCGATGGCTTCGCCTTACTGGGACCTGGCGACGCTATGTAATAGCGCCAGTCTGGATGCGCAGCAAAGCCGGCGTTTGCTGCGCATCTATTGCGCAGGGGAGCGGGTAATGGAAGAATCGATTCTTTGCGACTATCGATATCTACTGAATTTACTCAGTGATTGCTGGATGGCTGCACTGGCGGATTAACAGCGCTCAACAATGTTTACCCATTCGGCAAGTCTTTACCTGGCCTCGGTGTTGATCTGGGGATCTACCTGGTATGCAATCAAGTTTCAGCTCGGTGTGGTCGCGCCGGAAGTTTCGCTGGTTTACCGCTTTGCGCTTGCAGCAATTATCCTGTTGTCGTTTTGTGCGCTGACCGGGCGTTCACTCAAATACTCCCTGCGACAGCACTGGTTCATAGCGTTACAGGGGTTGTTTCTGTTCTCCAGCAACTACCTTGTATTTTACTGGGCCACCGGTTTATTGACTTCCGGCATTGTTGCGCTGATGTTCTCCACGGTAATCCTGATGAACATCGTCAATGGTGCAATATTCATGCGTCTGGCGGTAAGCCGGCGGGTTATTCTCGGCGCCTGTTTCGGTATCGCGGGTATTGCTTCGATATTCTGGGCTGAACTTGGCGCGGTCGATAACAATGCCGACACCTGGCGTGGTTTATGGATGTGCCTGCTGGCAACCTTTTTCGCCTCGATCGGCAATATTATATCGGCGCGCAACCAGAAAAACGGTATTCCGGTAATACAAACCAATGCCTGGGGGATGGGATATGGCGCGCTGGTTATGCTGGCCTATGCGCTCGTAAGCGGGGTTTCTTTTAACTATGACCCCGGTTTTAGCTATAGCGTTTCGCTGATTTACCTGTCCGTGTTCGGTTCCATCCTGGCGTTTGGATTCTACCTGACCCTGGTAGGCCGAATCGGCGCGGACAAGGCCGCTTATGCCGCGGTGCTGTTTCCGGTCATTGCCCTGGGACTGTCGACGATATTCGAAAACTATCAATGGAGCCTGCGCGCAGTATTCGGTTTTGCGCTGGTACTGCTTGGTAATTACATTGTGCTCACCAGGTCCAAACGCTAGTATCTTCGCCACATTCTGCAGTGCGATTATCTTCACCGGACGACTACCGCATGGCTACCCCGATCAGTATCGAACCCGGTCGACAGGTGGCAGAAGTACTGCCCGGTGCGGTAAGCTATGCCTGAAAGCGACGCCGGCATCGCAGATGTCGTTTAAATCCGGGCTGAACCAGGCCTGTCTCGCTAATTGAGACCAACGCTTTATCTGTCAATAGTGGTTGCCCGCGCAGACAACAGCGAACTCGAAACAGGATTGTGCCGGATCACCGCTTTTTAGCGGCCTCCGGACACGTCGATGAAGCTGGCCGAGGTATAGGACGAGTCGTCGGACAGCAGCCACAGGATTGCTTTTGCTACTTCCAGCGGCGAACCTCCGCGCTGCATTGGTACGCCAGCCTTGAGGCGATCGACGCGTCCGGCTTCACCGCCATCGGCGTGGATATCGGTATATATCAGCCCCGGTTTGACCGCATTGACACGGATTCCCTGATCACCCACTTCTTTCGCCAGGCCGATAGTCATCGCGTCGATAGCTCCCTTGGCAGCAGAATAGTCGACATACTCATGCGGAGCGCCGAGGTCGGCGGCACGAGATGAGAGATTAACGATGGATCCGCCCTCACCGCCGAGCCGGGTTGACATGCGTTTGACCGCTTCGCGTGCGCAAAGAAAACTGCCTGTAACATTGGTCTCGAAAATTCGCTGCCAGCGGTCGACCGTCATATCGACGAGATCGCTTTGCTGCTCGAGGATGCCGGCATTGTTAACCAGCCCGTCGAGGCGACCAAACTCGTCGTCGATAGCCCGGTACATGGCTTCGACCTCGGCCTCGATGGCAACGTTAGCCTGATACGCGATGGCGTGATGTCCATC
The DNA here is from genome assembly GCA_937936805.1 of uncultured Gammaproteobacteria bacterium. Taxonomy (GTDB): domain Bacteria; phylum Pseudomonadota; class Gammaproteobacteria. The sequence continues at coordinate 2,632 of CALDDP010000063.1, forward strand.
CCCCCGAAGAGAGTCAACAAGCTTGCTGGCGATCTCTTCGCT
>CALDDP010000064.1 GCA_937936805.1 uncultured Gammaproteobacteria bacterium
TGCCGGGCAGGTTGCCATCAATTACGTGGCTGGCACGACCGATACACCTTTTGGCGGCTACAAGCAATCCGGCAACGGTCGCGAAAAAGGCAGGTGGGGACTCGCCGAGTTTCTCGAGGTCAAGGCAATCACCGGGTTGCCTACCGGCCCGCAATAGATGGCGGCTTCCATCCAGTTTGATTTCAGTGGCAAGCGCGTTTTAGTCACCGGTGGTACTTCTGGTATGGGCGAATCGACTGCGCTTGCATTCGCCGCCGCAGGGGCCCGGGTCGTGATAACCGGTCGCAACCGGGTGCGGGCTGATGAAATTATCAAGCGTGGCGGGGAATCAACCGACAGCATGGCGTTTGTCGCTGGCGATATCAGCGCGCGAGAAGCCTGCGATCTTATCGTCGCCGAAGCCGTGGGCATACTGGGTGGACTCGATATAGTCGTCAACAGTGCCGGCATCATTTACCACGCCACGGCCGAAGAGACTACCGACGAACAGTGGTTGCAGACGATGAACGTCAATGTCAACGGCATGTTTTTTATCTGCCGGGCCGCGTTGCCGCATTTGAAAACCAGCCGCGGCACGATCATCAACATCGCCTCGGACGCGGCTTTGAGCGGCAGTTATCATTTGACCGCCTACTGCGCGAGCAAGGGTGCAGTGCTGCAGATGACCCGGGCGATGGCCCTCGATTACGCGCACGAGGGTGTCAGGATCGTACCCATATGCCCGGGTGACGTCGATACCCCGATGCTGCGCGGCGAGTTTCGTGACCGGGGCCTGGAACTTGCGACAGGATTGCAGGAATCGGCCGATGGCGTACCCCTGAAACGGGTCTGCAGTGCCCGGGAAGTCGCCGATATGGTTTTGTATGCCTGCAGCGATTCGGCGCAATTTATCACCGGCTATCCGCTTGTTCTCGATGGCGGCAATCGCGCCTGAGCGGGGCTGACGGAAACTGTTTTTTATCTAGAATTCAATCTGCTCGCTGAGTATCGCCATCACCTGGCGCCAGTGTTTCTCCGCTGCGGGGCCGGTTTGTCTGAAAATTTCGGCGAAACGTTGACGTTGCACCTCGGTCAGCTCGTATTCCAGTTTTTTTCCTTTCGCGGTCAAGCGGATGCGCTTTATACGCCGGTCTGTCGAATCCGGCCGTTGACTGACATAACCCTGCTCGATCATCTTTTTCAACGGCTGGTGCAGGTACTGTTTGGATATGCGCATGACCTGCAGTAACTCGTTGACACTGCAGCCCGGGTGGCGCGCCAGAAAATAGAGCAGGCGGTGATGGATCCGGGCGAGGCCCAGTCGTGCGAGTTGCTGGTCGGGTTTGTAGGTCATCGCGCGAAAACCGAAATGCATAGATTCCAGTGCGAGGTTCAATTCCTGTTCGCGTTTGCTCATGATGATTATTTATGTCAATAGTATTGACATAATAACGGGAATTGGTTAATCATAATAGGTCATTAATATTGACCTAAAATAATATGAATGCTAAAGCTCTTTGCTGGATAAACCAGGTAATCAAACCGGCCGCGGAAGCCACCGTGTCGGTGTTCGATCACGGCTTGCTCTATGGCGACGGGATCTTCGAAGGATTGCGTTTCTATCACGGCAGGACGTTTATGCTGGAAGCTCACCTTGAACGACTGGAGCTGTCGGCCCGGGCGATTGCCCTCGAGTTGCCTTATAGCGTCGCACATATCACTGTCGCTATCGAACAACTGATTGAACAGTTTGATAGCGATACGGGATATCTGCGCCTGGTGGTAACCAGGGGTGAGGGGTCACTCGGTATCGATCCACGTAAATGTGCTCGTCCCGCACTTTTTATCATCGCCGATGAACTGTCGGTGATGGACATCGACGATAATAGCCAGGGTATCAAACTCCATATCGCGCAAACCCGTCGCTTACCCGCCCAGTGCCTGGATCCACAAATCAAGAGTTTGAATTACCTTAACAATATCCTGGCGCGCATCGAAGCCAACCGGGCCGGCATGGATGAAGCGTTGATGCTCAATCTCGACGGTTACGTCAGCGAGGGCAGTGTCGATAATATTTTTATAGTTTCGGATGGTGTATTGCGAACCCCGCGCCTGGGTGACGGTTTACTCGCCGGTGTTACGCGCGCTGTGATTATCGACCTGGCGAGGCAGGCCGGCATACCCTGCGAGGAAACCAGTTTGACGCTGCAGGACCTGGCGCAGGCAGAGGAATGTTTCCTCACCGGCACCGGGGCGGAACTGGTGCCGGTGAAACAGATAGGCGAGCGAGTGCTTGCGGCGCCTGATATTGCCCTGACGCCGTTACTGATGCAGCGCTTCAGGGCGAGAATTGACGAGTACTGCGGCTGACGCCCGCACCGCGCCCGGTAGAGCCCGGGAGCTGATACCGGATCGACTGCACCGTTATACACTGGCCCCGATCATCGGCAATCATTGTCAGGTAGCGGCCCTGGCGACCTTTAGTTGGCTTTTACCTGTCAGGGCGATAGTATGAATAGTTCCGACTGACGAGGTGCTGGCTAATATGAAAATAATAATGGGTGCCAATGGCGCCCTCGATGGTTTCGTGCTCGGCGCGGCGGTCGATATGCCGCGCGGTATTCGCATCAACGCGGTGAGTCCGGAAGTCCTCGAGGTCTCGCGTGAAAAGTATGACGGTTTCTTCCGCGGCCATGTACATGTTTCCAACGAGGACGTTGGACTCGCCTACAGCAAGGCAGTCGAAGGTTGCCTTAGCGGTCAGGTTTTTATCGTCGATTAACCGGGCCCGTTATCCCGCGAAGTCAAGGGGACCCGGCCTGCGCCAGCACCGGACTGTCCTCGTCTTGAATGTCATTTGAAGCACCGTGTGTTACCAGGTCGGGTGCTCACCGTACCTGTTGTCCTGATCGTTTCTTGGCAAGAGCGTGATCCCTGGTCAACACAATAGTTTCCATTGATAGGGGAAATAGAATAATGAAGAGGATCTTATCGTTATGAGTGACACGCCCAATAAGGATAGTGACGCGGAGATGGATAAACTCGAAGATTCGCTGCACGAGGCAATCGATGCCTCTGATAAAAAACAGGTAGAAGAAATCGTCGACACCATCTCGAGCCACGAGGCTTTGCGCCAGGTCTCCAGGATGGCTGCTCCCGAGCGCGATAGTTTAATTTCGATGCTGGAGCCGGAAACGGCCGCGGAATTGATCGAAGAGGCTCCGGCGGAACTCGCCGTTTCGTTGATCCAGGATCTCGATTCATCTGTCGCTGCGAAAATCATGCAGGAACTGCATACCGATACGCAGGCCGATATCGTGCAGGAGATGGAGCAGGCGGATTCGGAAGCAATTCTTTACGAAATGGATTCGGTGGTTGCCGATGGTGTGCGAACGCTGTCTCAATACGAACCTGACACCGCCGGCGGCCTGATGGAACTGGAGGTGTTTTCTTTTTCCGTCAACGAGACGGTTGGAACCGTGTTAAACAGGCTGGCCGATGGTGACGAGACCTTTGAACGTTATCGCGGACAGCACCCGTACATTGTCGATGAATCCGGCAAGCTGATGGGTGTCGTGTCATTGCGTGACATGCTCAGTAACAGGCGTGCGGTTGCGCTAGCCGAGATTATGCATCCCGCAATCTCGGTGCTGCCTGAATCGAGCCAGGAGGAACTGGCTGACCTGTTTGATGACAATCCTTTTCTCGGTATCCCGGTTGCCGATGCGCAGGGCATGCTGCTGGGCGTGGTGTCGAGGCTTGAGCTGGCGGAAGCCGAACTGGAGCGCGCCGAACATGAAAGCCTTTCGCGGCAGCAGGTTGGCGACGAGTTACGTTCCATGCCGACATTGCTGCGCTCGCGGCGAAGGCTGGCCTGGCTTTCCTCGAATATCGTGCTCAACATCATTGCGGCGAGTGTGATTTCGGCCTACGAAGAAACCCTCGCCGCGGTAATCGCTATTGCCGTATTTCTTCCGATGGTGTCTGACATGAGTGGCTGCTCGGGCAACCAGGCGGTTGGCGTCAGCATGCGCGAACTGTCGCTCGGACTCACGCGACCGGTCGACCTTTTTCACGTTTTGAGAAAGGAGCTCGGTGTCGGCGTTATAAACGGTATCGCGCTGGGTATCCTGATCGGCATCGTGGCGTGGGTATGGAAAGACAATGCTTACCTTGGCCTAGTCATTGGCCTGGCGTTGGCAACCAATACCATGATTGCCGTATCGATTGGTGGAACCGTACCATTGATGCTCAAGAAATTCGGCATTGATCCGGCAGTAGCCGCGGGCCCGTTGTTGACGACGGTGACGGACATGGCCGGCTTTTTCCTGGTGTTGAGCCTGGCCACCCTGTTCATGCCACAGTTATTGAGCTGATGTGATGACGGCTGAACTCCTGTATGAGCGCAGGCACTTAGGGCTGTTAGTAACTCAGCGTTTTTGCTCTGCTGCGACAGGCATGGTACGCCAGCCCGGAGGTTAGGAAAATATAGAGCGCAGCGGCAGCTGCCAGCGTATCCATACTGGTACCGACATCGATTTGCCAGCCTATAACAATCGGCGAGACAGCGGTGCAGAACACCATGGCCGCGGCGCCGAGCGATTTTATCGCGCCGAGATGCTGGTTGCCATACATCTCCGACCAGAACGGGGCCGTTACGGTAGACTGAAAACCTACCGTGATGCCGGTCAGTACGAGAAAAACGCCGCCCCATAACAGGCTTGAGCCAAGCGCCAGGATGATCAGGCCGATACCCATTGGCAGCGCCACCAGCGGGACCATGCGGATAGCACCGTAGCGGTCGATCAGCGGTCCAGTAACCAGCTTGGCCGCAACCGATACTACCGCGTAGAGTGAAAACAGCGCGGCCCAGCCGAGCAACGGCCAGCCTTTCGACTCAACCAGGTGAACCTGGTGAAAAATGAAACCGGTGAACATTAACGGCTGCGACATCAGCCCCGGCGCAAACAGGTAAAAATAACGGTCGCGCACCACTTCCGCGCGCGTCCACTGACGTTTACGATATACGCGGGTGTCGCCGGTCGCTTCGCTGGCTAGATGACTCAGGTATGTTTCATGGCGCTGCGAGTGGCCACGCAGCAGGTATAGAATTGCCGGCACCATGAAGGTAACCAGCAGTAAACCGGCGATCTGCCAGCTCTGGCGCCAGCCGACCCATAACAGCAAGGCGACCAGCATGCTCGGCATCACCGCCTCCGCCACCGCGTAACCCATGCTGGCAAGCGCCGACGCCTTGCCCTTATGCTCGTCGAGGTAACGCACCATTGCGGTCGAACTGATGATGAACATTAGTCCCTGACCGAGCTGGCGTAACAGGAACAGGCTGACCAGCAGGGTGAAAATGCTGTTGCTGAATGACATCATGCCGCAGCCGATGGCCAATCCCAGAACGATTGCGATCGATAGTCTCTTCAGATCCATGCGGTCGATCAGCGCTCCGGACCAGATCATCACGATTGCGCTGGCCAGGGTTGCCAGCGAATAGATAGCCGCGAATTCGCCGTCACTCAAAGAAAGCTCAGCGCGAATTTCTCCGCTGAACAAGGAGATCAGGAAGGTCTGTCCGGGCGAAGACCAGAAGGTCATCAGGAATCCGAACAGCAGTAGCTGCCATTCAGCCCGGATGAGTTTTAACACGGGGCTTCGGCTTTGCGAGGCACGATCAGTGCGTCGACGGCGAGTGCTTCTCGGGAGTTTACCAGGACCGGGTTGATATCGATCTCGGCAATACTGTCACGGAGTTGGTAAGCGATAGTCGACAGCTTGACGATGGCGTCGATCAGCGCCTGCCGGTTAACCGCGGACTTGCCACGAACGCCCAGTAATAGCCGATTCGCTTTCAGCGAGCTGAGCATTGCTTCGGCCTGGCGCGGGCTGACCGGGCACATTGCCACCGCGCGGTCGGACAGCAGTTCAACCAGGATGCCGCCCGCAGCGACCATGATGATCGGCCCGAAC
>CALDDP010000065.1 GCA_937936805.1 uncultured Gammaproteobacteria bacterium
CCCCGTGCAAGCCTGCGCGGCCCGACGGGGATCTCATAACAACGCCACTATTTCAAGATCCCGAAACGTCGGACCGCCGCTTACGCGGGGATGACTGGGCTTATTTTTTGCGATTCAAGCCTGATGCCGCGCAATGAAATATGGCTCGAGATCACAGCCCCCACTTTGCTATCTAACTGGTTTAGAAACTGACCAGGCCGGATAAAGAACGTTTCAGCGCCGTCTCAATCTCAGGGGCTTCGCGGCCGACTATGTAATCGGGTATCCAGCGCCTGTCGCGCTCGCCCATGGCTTCCTGAAGGTAGGCGCCGAGGTGGCAACGCATCGCAAAACTCCCGCCCTCCTCGTCACTAAAACTGAACCCCGCATAGTCCTGTGAGCGCTGATTGAGCTTGTCGACGAAGGCGGCCTGATACTTGGCCTCGCCCTGCACATCGATGCGACTGTCTTCGAGCATTCGCGCCATGTCCCTGACCAGGCTGGAGATAAATTCGCTGCGCTGTTCGTGGTCGGTCTGCGGGTACAACCAGCGATCGCAGAAATGCACCAGATAGCAAACCACTTCTTCGAGAATATCGACTCGCTGAGCCTGGGTCGTGGTCTCGAAGTTTTCGTTTTCGAGGTTGAGCAGAACATTGGCCGCCAGTTTCCAGATCGTCGCACCGATCGCATTGGCCATTTGCGGCAGTGATCTGGGCGCCGCAGCCTGGTTCCAGTTTTTTTTGACTCGCACCATCTGTATCGATATATCCGTTAATTAATTTCGCTGCGCTTCAAGCCATTCGATAACCTGCTGCACCAACGCTTCTTCATGACCCTGAAAAAAATGACCAGCACCGTCGACTCTTGTCTGACGGTATTTACCGGACGCAGCCTTTTTACCCGCCGCGGCGCGAAGCTCGACTGATTCCAGCACCGGCTCGAGATCCTTGCCTCCATACAGATCGAGTACGGGCACCTTCACCTTTGCCAGTGCATCTATATTTCGAGTACCCGTGATACCGGGACTCATACCGATGATTACCAGCGAATTCACTACAGTATTATCCGTTTGCGCCATATAGTAGCTGGCCATGCCGGCGCCCATGCTGTGCGCTACCAGCGTGACCTGGCGATAACCTGCGTCATCAAGATAATCCAGCGCCGTATCGATTCGTCCCGGAACTTCGGCAAACAGAATGGCATACTCACGCGGGTCGGCATCATTTGCCAGAATCGGCATTTGCAGCGACAGCGTGGTAATGCTCTGCTCGAGTAAGCCTGCCCGCAGCGGATATATCACATCGGGCCAATTGGGATGCACCCCGATACCATGGATCAAAATTACCGCTTCACCCGAGCCCCGGTCACCTTCGGTCAGGATGCTGAGGAACTCATGCCCGCTGTCATCGATCAACCATACCTCTTCACCATCGAGCAAACCATCGATTACCTGCTCGGCCCAGCGGCTTTCCTTGGCGGTATCGGAATTAGTCGCCGCGACAGGCAACAGCAAAGCTGTCGCAAGCAGCGCAAGCGACAGCGCGGATATTTTTAAAGACACTCCTGATGCCATTTGGCCTCCCGGGTAAGCTACTGATATATATACGGTTGTAATTCACGATCGCGCGAATGATAACGCGATTGGCGGCTTGAATCCCTATCCAATATGGGTACCTGGTAACAATCCGGGCTAGCCCGACGGGGAGCATCACTTCGCGTCCGTTTCGGTTAGAATTCAATGCATACTCTGTACGAGTCAGGCAATGGAAAAAAACATATTCGAAGTGAAACCGGGCAGTTTTATATTCGCCAGCGCAAACGCCCTGGCGCTCGATATCTGTGCCGAGATGATCGATCGTTTCGAGAAACATCATGACGAACAATATCCCGGACGCATCGGCCAGACCATGGATCACGACAGCTCGGTCAAGCGTTCCACCGACCTGGTGTTAAGCGGCAAACCCCATTGGCAGGACCTGGACCGCGAGTTGTTTCGCTCGCTTAACCAGGCGCTGGCCGAATTCAAGCTATCCTACCCGTTTTTCGCCGGGCCCTTCAAGGACATGGGATACGCCATACAACGCACCCAGCCTGGCGAGTTTTATCACTGGCACATCGATGGCGGCAGTCATGAATTTGCGCAGCGGCAGCTGGTCGCGATCTGGTACCTCAACACGCTCAACGATCAGGGCGGTGAAACCGAGTTTCAGCACCAGGGGATCAAAATCACGCCCGAAGCAGGGAAACTGGTACTTTTCCCACCATTCTGGACCCACCTGCACCGCGGCAAAACCCTGCAAACTGGAGTCAAGTACATTGCCACCACCTGGGTCGGCTTCGCCTGAAACCTGCCGATCACTCCTGCAGAAATTCGTTGCCCTGTATTTCTCCGTCGGTATTGATGCGAATTCTCCTGGTAGCCGGTTTGTTGTGCAGGATGTAGCCACACATCAATAGTGCGAATTCCTCGTCATCGTTCTGCATCGCGGTTAACAGTTTGTCGGCTACGATCTGGCAGCGCTGATTTTGATCAGGATCGGGTACCCACCAGCGACTCATTTGCCAGCCGCAATTCATATCTGCATCCATCTTGGCAAAAAAATCGACGGCCTCCAGGGCAAGCGATTCTGGCACATTGATGGCATAACTCTTATCATCGAACTCAACGGTGATGTTCATGCGGATTTCTCAAAAATATGTTAATTAAAATTCCAGATCTGCTAAGCCCGCTGCAACTCGAAGCGGTGTGCTCGGTCCTGCGCCAGGGTCAGTTCGTCGACGGCAAGCTCAGCGCGGGCAAGAACGCGAGACTGGAAAAGAACAACCAGGAACTCGCCGCGAGCCAGGACGATTACGCGGCACTCAACAACGTGGTCATGACCGAGCTGGTGCGCCACCCCACCTATCTGCAGACGGCGATGCCGGCCAGAATCTGCGCACCGATTTACGCTCGCTACGTGACCGGCATGGCCTACGGTGGTCATATCGATGACCCGATCATGGGGCCAGCAGACGCTCGCTATCGCTCGGATATCTCGATCAGTATTTTCCTCAACGGACCACAGGAGTATGAAGGCGGCGAACTCTGCATCGAAACACCCCAGGGCACCGCCGAAATCAAACTTCCCGCCGGGCATGCCGTTCTCTACCCGTCGACCAGCTATCACTCGGTAAACGAAGTAACTTCCGGTGAGCGCCTGGTCGCTGTTTGCTGGGTACAGAGCTATATTCGCCGCAGCGATCAACGCGAAATTCTGCTGCAGCTGGATCGTGCCAGGGAGTCGCTAGCCAACGAAGTCAATAGCGCGGCTTACCAACAGATCAATCTCAGCTACGCAAACCTGTTTCGCATGTGGGCTGAAAGCTGATTCGCTTTAGCGATGCGAACCTTTTTCCTCGTGCGCCAGATCAACCAGCCTGGTGGCCAGTTCTTCGTGTTTGCGCTTGTTAACAGCCAACGCAGTATCTCCTTCAGTATCGTAATATTGCTCGGCTGAAAATTTCCCGTTTTGCTCAATTTCGATGAACTCGCGTTGCAGTTCCATAATCTGCTTGATAATTTCCTGTTTTTCACTCATTGGTATTCCTCGTTTAACTTACAGTTACCCAGTGTCTCGAATTTTCAGTAGCCGCCTTTTCTGCGACTCTCCGGCAGACCCGCTATTCTACCACCCTGTTTGCTTGGATCGCCCGGGAATAAATCGTAAAGCGTCTTTGCATTGACTGACTTGTCGTCCCAGGCCTTCGACATCGCCTTGACCAGGTTTCTGGTATTGGGCTGATTACCGGCATTGTGCACGTACTCGTCGCGCAGATACCTGATCAGGTCCCAGTGTCGGTCGCTGAGTTCGAGATTTTCCTCGATAGCAATGGCGAGGGCAACCTCGTCCGACCAGTCTTCAATATTTTCCAGGAATCCCGTTTCCGTGGTGGGAACCTCTTCGCCATTTACATTGATACTCATATTTCCAGCCTCACAGTTTGCTCAAAGCCTGTTTTACCTATTCCTGAATGTCGAATACCGGTTCTAT
>CALDDP010000066.1 GCA_937936805.1 uncultured Gammaproteobacteria bacterium
CTCGCGGCGAATGGTAACGATGTTAATTTTGTCAGCCACAGCAAGATCAATGACCCGATCACGCTGATGGGCAGCAGTATTCGCAACGAACCGGGGTTACGTGACCTGGTATGCGAGGAGTTCGAGCACAAGCGCATGCGCTTTGTCCAGACCCGCACCGCCCTGGGCATACAGACCCACGTGCTGAGCATGAATCCGAGCGAGTTCGAGCAAGCCAGCGACATTGTCTCCAAACTTGCCGACAAAGCCGAAGGCCCATTACTGATCATCAACCAGAGTCACTTTGGTGTCGGTGCCACCGACAAATTACAGGCCTTGCTGGATCGGCGTAAAAAGCAGATTGTCGCCTATTTCGCAGAAAACATCTCCGAAGGCGAGGCACTCGAGCGGATTCGCCATCCGAAAACATTGATTCTCGGTTGCGATAACGATGCCGCATCGCTCACGATCCAGTCGTTGTTCCGGCCGTTTACTACGCGGCTCGAAAACCTGTTCGTCATGCGGCCGCGGGAAGCCGAATTCAGCAAGCTTTCGATCATCGGCATGCTGGCATTACGCATCGGTTACATCAACGAGCTCGCCAACGTCGGCGAACAACTCGGCGTCGATATCGATGTGATCCGTCGCGCAATGGGCGCCGACCCGCGTATCGGTCGCCATCACCTGGCGCCGGGGGCGGGATTTGGCGGCAATACCTTTCCGCAAACTCTCGACAGCCTGGCGCAGTTATTGTCCGAAAAAAGCGAATCGACATTGATGCGCACGGTATTAGAGCAAAACGAAATACAAAAAGAGTTGCCGTTTCGCAAGCTTTGGCAGCATTACAAGGCCGATCTGCACGAGCGCAAGATTGCTATCTGGGGCGCATCGTTCAAACCCGGCTCGGCCTCACTCGACGCGGCACCGAGTCTCAAAGTTATCGATGCGATCGTCGCCCAGGATGCCGAGGTGCGCGTACATGACCCGGAGGCACTTGAAAACGTGCAGCATTTGTACCATGACAATCCATATGTAAAGACCATCAACGGCAAGTACGACGCGCTGAAGAATGTCGATGCGCTGGTTCTGCTGACCGAATGGTCCGAATACTGGTCACCCGATTTTGAACTCATGCTGAAGCAGATGAAGCATCCGGTGCTTATCGATGGGCGAAATGTCTATAACCGTGAGCAGGTGGAGTCGCTGGGTTTTGTTTATTACGGGATTGGCAAGTAAGCCGCGAGATACCCGCTAGCACGGAAATGGCAATGATGCCTGTCAGTCCTCTTAAGACGAGATGACAGCTGAACCGGGATTACCTGAATAACTGGCGGATCAGACTTGCGGGCAAGCGACCTTTCTGCTCGACTCGATACTTATTGTAGCCAGTATTTGAAGCAACCAGGTCAAGCACATTCTTAATCTTGGGATCGACCCCGGTTTTCGCTTCGATGCTGATGTCGATGTCGTACTGCCCATCAGCCTTTACCTCACCCTTACCCGTCACAGCGAGGCTGGCACCAAGATCGCTGAGTTTGAAATCCAGCTTTTGTCCATCGCCGGTAAAATCGACCTGGTAATCACCGATACTGATTTTGCTGCCGTCATTATCGATACCCATGTCGCGCCAGATCAGCTTACCGTTCAGCGCTGTCGGCCTACCCTGCACCATCGACAGGTTATCGATTACCAGCTGGAGGCGCCCGACCGGGTTCACCGGCACATTCGGCAGATGTTTAACCAGCTCTGCAACCGGGTACTCGACCCAGGTATCGCTAATTTCCGTATCGCCATTAAACACACCATGCTCAAGCTGGATAGTCCCCTGCCCATAACTGAGCTCGTAACAGGCTTTGAGCAGCAGGAAGCAAGACGGCAGGTTACGATAGTTGATCACACGCAACGGGAACCGGTCGATAATGATTTCCTGCGCCGCGCCTCTGAACACAGTGCCCCGGACACCAACCAGTTTTATATTGGGGGGTAGCTTTAAGTGCGGTAGCACCTGCTGGACAGGCAGGTTAGACAGCAGTGCAAACAACAGGCATAGCAGGAAGAACAGGGTAAGCTGCCAGGTTTTAAACATTTAGCGGCGCACGAGCACGATGTTGCTGTCGACAATGCCCGGAATATCGGCCGGTAAAATGCGGATATTCTTGATTTCCAGCCCGCTGGAATTGACCTGCGCGATGAAACTGACCAGTCGATTGAAATCGACCGCGTTATAACGCATGCGGATTTCATCATTACCGATGGGCGATATCTGTGACAGTTGCTCACTGAGACCCTGGCGGCGTACCACCTGGTCGATAAAATTTGCCAGCGTACCACTGATTGCCTGTTTAGCGGACGAACTCGAGGCGCCCGCGGGAGGCAGGCGGGCAACGGTCGACCTCATCCACATCAGATCGCTATTTTGCTGCTCGATCTCCTCCTGCAGAAAGATCACGCGCTCCTGGTAAGGTGCGATGACGAAGGCATGTACGCCGAGGACAATCATCACAAGCAGACCACCTGCCACAATTGTCTTCTCACGCAGCGAGTACCGGGCAAGAAAATCAAACATCGTTTCCTCCCCGCAACACCAGCCGGCCCGAGCTCTGCTCGGGTTTTATATTAAGGCTCTCCAGTTTGGCGTTGACACCCTGCTTGATGACCGTCTGGAGCAATGCTTCGATGTCGTTGAGCTGGCTGCTACTTATTTCAAAACTGAGCAGGTCACCCTGGTAACCAATACGTGAGATTTTAACGTTAGGAAAACTGCTACGTGCGCGGGTAAACTCGAGCAGCAGCTTTAAAAAACCCTGCCCACGCTCGCTCGCCTGCAGCTGTTTCATCCGCTTGATCAGTAGTTTCTTAAGATCAGCATCAGGGCTGGTGTTTGCCGGTAAATAGGGTTTGAGCAGGTTGTACTGTTGTTGCTTGATGCCGGCAAGCTCGTCTTCGAGTCCATGCAATGCGATTGCCTTGTTATAGCCACCGATAACCAGCAGTGCGCCGATAAATAACGCAACCCATTTCCAGGTTTTTGCCAGGCCCTGCCAGGCCGAAGATAGCTGGTAGTCACGCTGCTGCAAATCGATCAACGGGCCATCGATGAACCCTGGTTGGGTCGAACTGAGCGCCTGCTGATGCAGCGTGTATTTATCGATCGAAGGCGCAGTCTCGGATTCCAAGCCATAAAAGGTAATCGTGTCATAATCAACATCGCGTTTGACCAGTTCGAGCATCGCCGGCAATGCCTGGGCGGTACATTTTAAACCGCGATACCTGCCATAACGCAGTAGGCAACCAGCGTAACCCTCGGTTAAAGCGACACCATCTCCAGGCCATGGGCACAGATATAATTCCGGGATTATTTGCATCAAACGAAGATCATAACTGCGCGCCAGTGCCATGCAGTGCTCCATGATAGAGCGCTCCACTACCGCAATCGGAACCGGGTTTTCCGAGCTATCGCCCAGGGCAAAATGCTGTGACTCGATATCCTGCGCGAGTTGATCCTCAATCTGGTATTCGATCGCGGAAAGCACCTGTCGACCGGCTTTCTCGGGTAATTCGACCTCGGTTATATAAACACATTGTTGCGGGATAATGATGATCACCGGGTACGGGTTTTGCGAAGCCACCGCGGAGAACTCATCAGCGTCCGCCGACTGCCAGTCGAGGGCAGCAGAATCCGTCGTCTCGTCGAATGTCGCCCAGCGAAAATCAGCGAGTTCGTCATCGGTGAATTGAATCAGCAGGCGCAACATCAAAACAGCCCCAGGGTTCGGTTGATAACCATGGTTTTACCCTTGTCATCACGGTATATCAGTGAAGTCATGTTAAACGTCTGTTCGCCCTGCAACACCTGGCCGTGCGTGCGAAAAAAGCGGGTACTCACCGATAGACCCTCGATATTTACCGGTATTTGCAGGCGTTCGACGAATTCCTCGACGCTGTCGTAGGGTTCGCTTTCACGCTCTTCGATAAACTTGTCCACATCAAGACCCTCGCCAAGACTTTCAAATACCGTCGCCGACATGGTATTGATATTAAGTGTAGTTGGTGTAGGCAAGGTCGTGATGTGCGGTTTTAATTTCTCGAACATTTCCTGATCGACCTTCTCTACCAGCATCAACTCGCTGATATCCGACATTTCCCGGTTGGCAACCCGGTAGGTGTCATAATTTTCTTCCATGCCGTCCGGGTAACGAATATCGAAATCCGCGTCGATCCAGTCCATAAGTGCCGGGATAAAACTGTCGTCAACCTCGAGATTATCGCATAAACGCCTGAATCGGGTCACCGCGATTTCCGATCCAACCAGGCTGTTGATATTGAATCTGGCCTGCTCGTCTTCAATGTAGCCACCGAGATAACCACCCTCGATCGGCAAACCCGGAATGTTGGTGGCCCAGTCTTCGTCGAGACTATCGATGTTGGAGTCTTCGCGATCTTCGCGCAGATATATCTGTGCCCAGTCCTCGAGCCCGAACGCATAGAGACCGGCCCTGTCCATCAGGTCGATATGTGAACTCTTGCGGATGGTGAATTTTTCCTCATGCACAATGCTGACCGCGACCGTAGTGGCGATGACAACGATCAACATCGCCATCAGCAGGGCGAGACCGGCTTGTCGATGCAGGTTAGAGCGCACCTTTGGGTATCTCCAGCAAGCGTCTGATTTCACCCATGTCGGGCAGTTCGAGTCGTAACGCGAGTAAAACCGGGCTACCGTCATTGGTGCCTTCCTCTGCGGGCCAATTACGGATTGCCCGACCGGAAGAATTCTGCAGTTCGACTTCCATCGATTCGACCTCGTCCAGCAGTACCACCTGAATCGGTTGCTCGGCAACACCCTGGTCGAGCGAAGCCCAGTGACGACGCACCAGCTGCTCGTCGACAACGAGGTATTGCACGCGTTGCAGCGTACTGCGTTTGTTGCCGAGCAGGTTGCTCCAGCCG
>CALDDP010000067.1 GCA_937936805.1 uncultured Gammaproteobacteria bacterium
ATCAACTGGCTGGATGACGGCCTGGTCGAAGCCAACGGGATGTTGTTCCATATGCCGGGCCAATGGCGGGTTACCGTGAACCTCAGCTATGACGGGGTTGCCCGGCAAACCCGGCTCGATTTTGAGATCTGAATGTTTCGCGTTGTTATAAAGGTTTTGTTTTTCATCATTGTGGCCTTCCCGGCGGGCAGTGCCGGCGCAGTTGAATTTAGCGCTGCCGAGCGGGAACTGATCGCGCAGCACGGTCCCTGGCCCATGCAGTTCGCGAGCGACAGCAGTAACCGGGTTTCCGGAAACGAGCAGGCAATCCGGCTTGGCGAAGCGCTGTTTTTCGACCATGAACTCGGCATCGACTCGAAGTTCAGTTGCGCCAGTTGTCATGACCCCGGCAGGGCTTTCACCGACGGTCTGAAAACCTCCCAGGGCAGGGTGCGGCTGGATCGCAATACGCCGAGCCTGTTGAACCTGAAAGCCAACCGCTGGTTCGGCTGGGGTGGCGAAAACGATTCCCTGTGGGCGCAAAGCATTCGCCCGATTGTGGCCGCTGACGAAATGGCCAATCATCCCGACCATGTACGGGAAATGTTATTGAGCCGGCAGCGTTATCGGCAATTTTACCTGCAGGCATTCACCGCCGAAGTTGGCAGCGAGACCAGTGAACAGGTTCTGGTCAATGTCGGCAAGGCACTTGCGGCTTACCAGGAATCCCTGCTGAGCCAGCGCACCGAATTCGACGATTTTCGGGATGCGTTGCTTGCCGGCGACCAGGTCTCGATGAGTCGTTATGCCGAAAGCGCGCAGCGCGGGTTGAAGATATTTATCGGTGCGGGACGCTGCAATCTTTGCCACCTTGGACCTCGCTTCAGCAACGGTGAATTCGCTGATGTCGGCATAGCTTACTTTACTGCTGACGGTGTCGATGCCGGCCGCTATGGCGGCATTCGGCAGTTAAGGGCAAATCCCTATAACCTGCTCGGGAAATATAACGATGGTGACCCGCAATCAAACGCGCTGAGCAGTTCGCATGTGCGCCTGACCCAGCGTAACTGGGGTGAATTCAAGGTCCCCGGATTGCGCGCGGTGGCGGCGACTGCTCCCTATATGCATAACGGCAGCCTGCCGACCCTGCGCGACGTGGTGCTGCACTATTCGAACCTCGACGAGGAGCGCCTGCATACCGATGGCGAGAAGATTTTGCGGCCGCTGCAGCTGAGTGATACCGAGATTGATGACCTCGTCAGTTTCTTACGGTCCCTGGGAGAAGAATAGCCATGCCTGAGCGCAAGTTGATTGCTGTCGGCGGATTCCAACACGAAACCAATACCTTTGCACCGCACCTGGCACCATTCGAGGCATTCGAGCGCGCCGACAGCTGGCCCGGGCTGACGATTGGCGAGCCGCTCATCGAAACCATGGCCGGGCTCAACATCCCGCTTTCCGGTTTCATCGAAACTGCGCTAAGGGCGGGGCATCGACTGCATCCACTGTGCTGGTGCGCTGCCGAACCGAGCAGCTTCGTGACGCGCGATGCATTTGAACGAGTCGCCGATATAATCTGCTCGGGGTTACGCGCGGGTGCGCTACCGGATGCGGTTTATCTCGATTTACACGGCGCAATGGTCACCGAACACTATGAGGACGGGGAAGGCGAATTGTTGCGCCGAGTGCGTGAAAACGTCGGCCCATCGATTCCAGTGGTGATCAGTCTCGACCTGCATGCAAACGTCACCGAAGGTATGGTGGAAAACAGTGATGCGATGACGATTTATCGAACCTATCCGCATCTCGATATGGCGGCTACCGGTGCCCGCGCCTGTGAGTTACTCGAGTTTTTACTCGCGGGCCACAAACTGCACAAGGCCATGCGTAAAATACCCTTCCTGTTCCCGCTCACCTCGCAATGCACCGACTTCGAGCCCTGCCGTTCGCTCTATGGCGCGCTGGAGACGATGAGTCTGCGGCCAGGGATCAGTGACGTCGATTTCGCGACCGGGTTTCCGCCTGCCGATATCGCCGAATGTGGTGCCGCGGTGGTCGCCTATGGTGTCGACCAGGAATCGGTCGAGGCGGTGGCTGATCAGCTTTACCGGCAGGTACTCGATGCCGAGGCGGATTTTACCTTCGAAACCTTTTCCGCTGACCAGGCGGTACAGCGCGCGATGAATAATGATTCAGACAAACCGGTGGTGCTCGCCGACGCGCAGGACAACCCGGGCGCCGGGGGTACCTCCGATACCACGGGCCTGCTCGAGGCGTTGGTTCGAAACGGCGCAAGGCAGGCCGTCATAGCCATTTTGTACGATCCGGAAGTTGCCGCTATGGCGCATGCGGCAGGCGTCGGCGCGAACTTCGCAGCGGAACTGGGCGGCAAAAGTGGATTTCCAGGGGTGCCGTCTTACGCGGGAAAGTTTGCTGTCGAAGCGTTGGGCAACGGGCGTTTCGTGTTCACTGGTGAAATGAACCTGAATTCACATGCCGAACTCGGCGACATGGCGTTGCTGCGGGTCATCGACCACAACTCCGAGGTGCGCGTCGTCGTCGGCAGTGCGCGTGCACAATGCCTCGACCTGGCGATGATCCGCCATCTCGGCATTGAGCCGACCGAACAGAAAATCGTCGCGGTTAAAAGCACGGTGCATTTTCGCGCTGACTACGACCCGATCGCGGCCGAAACGCTGGTGGTAATATCACCGGGCGCAAATTACTGTGAGCTCATCGATATGGAATACAAAAACCTGCGTGCCGGTGTCAGACTGGAAACGTTGGGGCCCGAGCATCAAAATCAGTAAAGACCGAATTTTTCGAGGCTGGCCTGAAAACGATCTCGCAGGGCTTTATTGATCGATAGCGATCGCACCAGGCCCTTGCCCGTGACGCTACTGTCGAGCGCCCTGATTTCGGTGGCGAGTTCTTTGGCCATGGCCTCGTCACCGCGTTCCACGAGTGCGTGGACCAGGTAAAATCGGCACAGTGGCGAGTCGGGTTCGACGTCGATTCCACGTCGATAAGTATCGATTGCATCGTCAAGACTACCGGAAAATTGTTCGATCTGGCCCTGGATCAAGTAATACCAGTTGGGTAGTACCGGACACAGCTGCAACATGTTCTGGTTGCGAGTGCGGGCCTGCTCAAAGTCGCCGATAAAAATATAGGCAAAAGCCGTTAATGCCTGAATCTCGGCATTACCGGGCTGCAGCTCGATTGCTTTGCTGAAGGCGGCAAGCATCTCGTCGGTTTCGTGTTTCATGAGGTGAATCGTACCGGCAAGACTCCAGGCTTCGGAATACTCAGGCGCGAGGCTGAGAGCATGGTTGTTGGCTTTTTCGGCCTCAGCTAAAGCGTCTTCGAAAGATTCAGTGCGTCCGATATAGACTTCCTGCCAGTGGGTCCAGCCAAGTGAGACCCAGGCATAGGGATAACCGGGATCGAGCTCGATTGCCTGTTTCGCCATGTTGCGGGCTTCGAGGATATTCTTCTGGATGTAAGTGTCCTGTAAATCAATCGCTTCAAGGGTTAACTGCCAGGCCTTGATATTGGTAGTGCCGGCCGAGCGGTGCAATGCCATTTCACCATCGTCGAGATGCACCTTCATCGCCAGTGCGATATTCATCGACATCTCGTCCTGCACCGCGAAGAGATCATCGAGATCGCGGTCATAATGCTCACTCCAGACTATTTGCTTGTTTTGTGAATCGATCAGATCGGCGTTGACACGAATTCGATCGCCACTCTTGCGCACGCTGCCCTCGAGAATATAGCGAACCCCCTGTTGCTTCGATATATCCTCGATCGATGCATTCCGGCCTTTATATTGCATTGTCGAATGACGCGCGACGATGCGCATATGCCTGAATTTCGACAGGGTTGAAATGACATCGGTGGTAATACCGTCGCTGAAGTACCCCTGTTCGGAGTCACCGCTCATGTTTTCGAATGGCAGCACCGCGATCGATGGCATTTCCTCGAAAGGCCCGGTGAGATCTTCGAGCAAACCAGCCTGTACCAGCTGGTCGAAGGCCACTTCGAAATCCTCGTCGTAACGGTAAGCCTGGGAGATACGCCACAGGCGTCGCCATGCGTTTTCGTCCGTCGGATAGTTCGGCATTTCACGTTTTGCCAGTTCCTGGTAACGCTTCATTTCCTTGCGTGCTTCCTCGGCTAAACCCAGTCCATTGAAGCAGGCAGCTATCGATGCGTGGATACTGGCCGGGGGGTGAGGAATCGAACGATAGGTCTTTATCGCCTTTTCGAATTGCCCCGCACCCTGGTAAACCCCACCCGCAGACCAGCCGGCGCCGACGCTGTGCGGATCGAGTTGCAGCGCCCGGTCGGCATAGGGGATAGCTTCGTCGATTCGGCGGGTGAAACCGAGCAGGTCTGCCTTGACCACGTAGCCCTCCGAAGCCGTTGGATTCAGTTCGATTGCCTTGTCGACATGAAACTCGCTTTGTTCGTAGTTTCTCTTGAAAAACAGATACTCTCCGAAATAGGAATGCGCCAGCGCGTTGTCGGGTTCGATTTTGATCGCGGTTTCGAGGTGATACCTGGTCAGGCTTTCTGAATTTGCCTGGTCGTCTGTCCAGCCTTCCAGAATATCGATCCAGTTAATCATCCCCAGGTTGGTATGCGCGGTCGAATTCTCCGGGTCGATCTCGAGGCATTTCTCGATCTCCTGCCTCGCCTTGACGAAGTCGCTGGCCGTGAACTTGCCGAAATAATATAGTCCGCGCAGCAGGTAGTCGTAGCTCTGCAGGTTTTTCGCGGCTTTACGCGCCGCCGACTGTTGTAGCGTGTGGCCGATACGGCCGCTGATGGTGCCGGCAATTGTCTGGCTCAATTCCTGTTCCAGCTCGAGGATGTCTTCGAGTTCGGCGTCGTACTGTTTACCCCATACCTGGTTACCGGTTGCCGATTCGATCAATTGCACCGAGATCCGAACCTTGTGAGCCGATTTGCGAAAGCTGCCCTCAACCAGGTAGGTCACATTCAGTTCATCGGAAATTTCCTCCGAAGACTTGCCGCTATTCTTGAAAGCAAAGCTCGAATTCTGTGATTTGACGGCGAGGCCATCGAACAATCCAAGGGACAGGATGATGCTCGAGGTTATACCGTCGCTGAAATACTCCTGCTCGGGATCGCCGCTCATATTCTCGAACGGCAGCACCGCAATCGAGGGCATGCTGTCGACCGTTATTTCGAGCTGATCGCATAAGCCGGCCTGCAAAAGCAGGTCGAAAAAGGTATTTGAATCTTCTATGTACTGGAAAGGCATAGCTTCGTACCAGTACTCGCGCCATTCATGTTCATTGGCGGGAAAATTCGCCATTTGTGCCTGTGCCAGTTCGAGATAATGCTGCATTTCTGTTCTTGCTTTGTCTGTTTCATTCATACCGGCGAGCGCGGCGGCGGTTTGTGCGTGCAGGCTCGGTGACATGTGGGGAATCGAGCGAAACGCCTTTATCGCGCGCTCATACTGCCCAGTGCTTAGGTAAACTTCACCCTCAGTCCAGCCGACATAAGGATGGTATGGATCGATTTGCATGCTCATGTCGGCATATTCGAGCGCTTCTTCGTAACGCCGCATCACGCTCAGTGCGCCGCATTTCATCGTGTAGCCATCAGGCAGGGTCGGGTTTAACTCGATGGCGCGGTCGGCGTGTATCTCGGCCCGTCCGAAATCGCGTGCAAATACCAGTTGTTCCGACATGAAGGCGTGGGTCAGTGCATTGTCGGGCTCGAGTTCGATGGCTTTTTCGGCATAGAGTCTCATCATTCGTCTGGCTTCTTCGCGATCTGCTGTCCAGTTTTCCAGGAGCTCCATAACATAGGTTTCTCCCAGCATGGAATGCGCCTCGCCATTGTCTGGATCGCACTTGATAGACAATTGAAACTGCTTGCGCGCGATGAGATTGTCGCGGACATTGAATTTCTCGAGATGATGAAGGCCGCGCATCAGGTAATCGAAGCTCTTAAGATCCTTTTTCGGCTTTTTCAAAGACGCGTTTTTCAGTTCTTTGCCGATGCGCCCGCTTATCGTACCGGCAATATTTTTTACCATCTCTTCTTCAATGGAAAAGAGGTCTTCGAGACTACAATCAAAACGCTTGCCCCAAAGCTGATTCCCGCTGGCAGTCTCGTCAACCTGAACCGTGATGCGTACCTTGTCGCCGAACTTGCGAATGCTTCCCTCGACTATGTATTGAACCGCCAGTTCGCCGACAATTTCATCGATGCCTTTTGCACTGTTCTTAAAGGCAAAGCTGGTATGGCGGGATTTAACATTAAGACCACTAAAAGAGCTTAGACTTACGATGATGCTCTCCGATATTCCATCACTGAAATACTCCTGCTCTGGATCGCCCGACAGATTGCTGAAGGGTAAAACCAGGATTGATGGTAAAGCCTCGGGACCAGTGCTTTTTTGCGTAGCCGCCATTTCCTCTTCGAGTCCTGCCCGTAGCAGGTAATCGATGATGTCCTGGTTGAGCGCAGGGTTGGCGAATGGTGCATTGTCTCTATAATAATCCAGCCATTGCGGAATGGTTTTCGGCATGGATAACATGTTCTGCCGGCAAAATTGGAGAAAAGCCGTCAGGGCCTTTTGTGCATTTTCCAATCGCTCGAGCTTGATATTAGCCGCGATATTGTAGATCTGGATAAATGCGGGAGCATTTCCAGTACCTGCAATAGTGGCCAGGCAATCTTCGTACCGGCCGCTGAAATAAAGTGATTCGGCCTGTATCCACCTGACCCAGGAGTGATATGGATCGAGACGCAAGGCAAGTTCTGCTTTTTCCAGCGCAGCTTCGGCTTTTCCCTGCAGGCTGAGGTTGACCGCCTGCATGGCGATGGCTTCGGCATCGTTAGGGTTTTTTTCCAGCGCTTGCTGCAGTTGTCGATCGGCTTCCTCATACCGATACCGATAGGCCAGGTAATCGGCATAGGCGACCTTGACCTGGGTCAAATCGGGGGCCAGCGCAAAGGCTTTGTGGATATGCTCGTCAGCCAGCTTGCGAGCATCTTCGATATCTTCAACCCAGCGATCGATCACGTTGATATCGTGGCACCAAAAGAGCTCCGTGTGCGCGAGGGCATTATCCGGGTCAAGGGCCAGGCATTGATTCAACTTGTCAATGGCAGTTAATGTTTCCTGTGCGTTTCCCTTATTGGCATGATGCCTGCCGGCGAGCAGCAAATCGTAGGCCTGCTGATGCGCGGCGCCCTTGGTGATCGCGATGCGCTGTAAGTCCGACTCTATCTGCCCGGTGACCGTGGCGGCGATGGAGCGGCTCAGCTCCTCTTCGAGATCGAACAGGTTTTCGATTTCAGCGTCGTAGCGTTTACCCCAGACCTGGTTGTCACTTTTCGCGTCGACCAGCTGGACCGTCACCCGGATGTTTTTGTCGGTTTTACGAATACTGCCTTCTACGATGTAATCGACCTCGAGCTCTTTTGAAATTTCATCGGGGCTTTTAATCTGCTGCTTAAACGCAAAGCTCGAATTTCGCGACTTGACGTTGAGTCCCGGAAACAACGACAGGTTCAGAATAATGCTTTCGGTAATGCCGTCGCTGAAGTATTCCTGCGCGGGATCGCCGGACAGGTTATCGAATGGCAGCACGGCGATACCATGTTCGCTTGACTGAATCCGGGCGTGGGGAGACAAAACTTCTTCGCTGAGCCCCGCCTGAATCATACATTCAATGATATCCTGGTTGATTTGCGGATCGGCAAACGGGTAATTTTCACGTGTATATTGCAACCACTCGTCGATAGTTTGCGGCATCGCCAGCATGCTTTCCCGGCTTTCCTGCAGAAGTGACTGTAATGCCTGTCGTGCCGGGTCGATTCTGCCGAGTTTGACATTGGACGCGATTCCAAAGATCTGGATGAAACCCGGCGAGGTACGCATTTTCGTGATCGTCTTCAGGGTGGCTTCGTATTGACCGGAGATAAACTGCGATACCGCAACTTCCCACTCGGCCCAGGGATGGTAAGGATCGAGTAAGCACGCGCGTTCGGCGAATTGCAGCGCGTCCTCGGCTTGACCCTGCATCTCGAGGTTCAACGCCATGGTCGTCAAGATAGTCGGATCGTTAGGGTTGGTTTCGAGTGCCATGTCGAGGTGTTTCGTTGCTTTTTCGAATTCACTGCAAAACACCAGGTATTGGGCATAAAATACCTGCACCGTGCAGGATTCTGGCGCCATCGCCATCGCCTTTTGGATGTGTTCCGCCGCCAGTTTGAAAGAGGTCAGGTAATCCTCAGTCCAGCGTCCGAGGTAGTCCAGTAAATGACTGACGTAAATCCACATCAGCGCCCTCACGTTATCCGGGTCTTTTGCGAGGCACTGGTTCAGTTTCTCGATCGCGATCACCGTGTCCTGCCGATTGTAGCGTTGATTGTGATAGATACCGCTGAGCAGTAGATCATAGGATTGTTGATCCGTGGCACCCTTGGCAATCGCGATACGCTGCAGCTCGGATTCGATCTGACCGGTGACCGTGGCCGCAATCGTGCGGCTCAGATTTTCTTCCAGCGAGAACAGGTCGGAGATATCGGCGTCGTAGCGCTTGCCCCAGATCTGGTTGCCCTCGGCGGCATCGATCAGTTGCACCGTGATGCGGATGTGTTGATCAGACCTGCGGATGCTGCCCTCGACGATGTAGTCGACGTTGAGTTCGGTGGAAATCTCGCCAATGCTCTTGATTTGTTGCTTGAAGGCGAAGCTGGAATTGCGCGATTTGACCTGCAGCCCCGGGAATAGCGACAGGTTGAGGATGATGCTGTCAGTTATGCCGTCGCTGAAATATTCCTGCTCGGGGTCTCCGGACAGGTTATCGAACGGCAGCACCGCGATGCTGTGATCATTTGACGCAGTCGAAGCGACAGGTGCTTTACTGACAGCGGGAGTTGGCGTGGGCCCTGGTTTGGCTGCGCCACCCGCTATTTGATCGCGTAACTCGATCGTTGCGCTTTGGGGGTCTACATCGAGTTCGTCACGTAAAACCTGCTCACAGCGTTTGAAGGCTTGCAGCGCGTGGCTGCGGTCGCCATGTTCGAAATAGCTGCGTATCAAGATGCGCCAGCCCGACTCGCCGAGCGGGTCCTGTTTGACCAGCCGTTCGGCGGATTTGATCGCATGACTGAAATCGTGACTGAGTAGCTGGGTTTCCGCCAGGTTCGACAGTATCTCGATGAACTGGCGTTTGAAGCGGCCGCGTTCGCCGTCGAGCCATTCCTGGCAGGCCGCATCGCGAATCGAAATACCTTCGAGGAATTCACCCTGGTAGAGATCGGCCGCGGTGGTCAGGGATTCGTAACCGCCCTCGGCGGCGAGGCGTTCGAACTCGTGTACGTCAATATCGATAAGTTCGGGGATCAGGCTGACCGTGGTGCGATCGACCTGTAGCACCATGTCGGCGACGTCACCCAGCGATTTTTTGATCGCGCTCAGGCACTGGCGCAACGAGTTACGCGCCTGCTCTTCGCCGCGGTCGCTCCACAGCAGGTTAATCAGGCGTTCACGCGGATGACGTATGCCGGGGGTCAGCGCCAGGTAGGCCAGCAGGACTTCGGCCTTGCGCATTGACAACGAAATTCGCGTGCCTGACGGCAGCAAACATTCGAAACGGCCCAGCAATATGAGCTCCAACTTCGACATCTGGCCTCCCCGGAGGCGAATTTCAGAAAATCAACTTAACAAAATGCCTTACAAATCAATGAGATATAAATTTTAATGATTTTTTAATGTTTATTTTGGGTGATTTAACGCAATTCGGCAAGGTAATTAACGGGGGCTGACGAGAATGATCACCGTCGCAACAACAAACAGATAACGAGGCACCCACAATGAGAAGAGTCAGAAACCACAAGGTCAACACCGCTAACCCCGCCCTTATGTTTGCTCAAGGCATTGAAAGCATCATCCGGGACCCGCTGGTCAGCCCGTCGCAAACCGACGACCTGGAAATGACCACATTGCGTCGCCGGGCGGGCAAGAAGGATTCAAGCGGCAACCTCTTCAATAGCTTGTTACGCCAGTTCGCCAATTTCTAACATTACCAACAGTGGGCGGAGGATACTTACCTGGAAGGTATCCTCCGTCCCTTTGCCAATCCGGTTTGCCAGGCTTTAACTGAAACATGTATCTTATGTCTCCTTGACGATTTTCCCGGGAGGCAGTCGTGGGCGTATTATCCGAATTCGATCCTAAAGAAATAGTGGCGTACGAGCGCGCGCGAGAACTGCTGGATACTGCACGGGGTCCTGCACGGCTCTGGAGGTCTGGTAGCCATTGATTTCAACCCGGGCGCGATGCTGAAACAAATGGCGAGACAACCCGGAATTTCCCGATTGCTGGCTGCTCTCGGAATGCTGGGCCTGCTTGCGGCGTCTGTCTGGTCGAGCCCCGGCTATTCGCAAACTGAAATGACCATCGGTGTGCTCGCGTTTCGTGGCAAGCAGGACGCACTCGAGCGCTGGGGACCAACCGCGCAGTATCTTTCGCAAAGCATCAGCGATCACAGTTTTAAAATTGTTCCGTTGACGCTCGAGGGCATGCTATCCCGGGTCGAGCAGGATCGGCTGGATTTTATTCTGACCAATACCGGTAACTATGTCGTGCTCGAGAATGCCTTCGGAATTTCGCGGCTCGCTACCCTGAAGGTTCGACAATTCGCGGCGGATTTCACCCAGTTTGGTGCGGTTATTATTACCCGGCGCGGCCATCCGGATCTGAATCAGCTTGAAGATATCGCCGGACATTCGCTGATGGCGGTCAGCGAAGAGGCATTTGGCGGGTTTCAGATGGCCTGGCGCGAATTGATCGACGTGGGCATTGATCCGTTCGAAGATTTGCAATCCCTGCAATTTGCGGGGTTTCCCCAGGATGATATTGTTCACGCCGTGATTGCGGGCGAGGTCGACGCCGGAACGGTACGCAGCGGTACCATCGAACGCATGGCCGCGGATGGTTTGATTGATATCGAGCAGATCCGCGTACTCGGCTCGAGAGACAGCAAATCCTTCCCTTTTTTGCATAGCACCCGACTCTATCCCGAATGGCCGTTTGCCAAGGCGCGTAAGACATCGCAGGAACTGGCGCAACGAGTTGCGATCGCGTTACTGCAAATGAAGCCGGACAGTGAGGCTGCCACCCTGGCATTGTCTGCCGGCTGGACGATTGCGCTGGATTATGGCCCGGTGCACGAACTGTTCCAGGAGCTCGAGATAGGTCCATACGCCTATTTAAAGAAACCGGAACTGGCGCTGGTCTGGCGGGAATACAAGGGCTGGATAATATTCAGCCTCGCGATGGTGCTGGTGCTGGTCACCTTGCTGGTGTTGATCGGGCGGGTGAATCGGCGTATTTCGCAATCTGAATTGAAGTACCGCGAAGAAGCCAACCAGCGCAAGCAGGCCCAGGAGCTGCTCGCATCGCACAAGGAGAATCTCGAGGTCCGCGTCGAGGAGCGCACCGCCGAACTGGCCGAGGTCAATACCTCGCTGCGCCGCAGTGAGGCCGCGCTGCGTGCCATGCATGACATCACTACCGATGCGGACAGAGGATTCGACGACAAGCTCGAGAGCCTGTTAAGCGAAGGCTGTCGGTTCTTCGGTATGGAATTTGCGATGGTTACCGGTGCCACCGAGTCGGGCGAAGGCAGCATTTGCAGGGTCGGCAGCGACGCGGAGAGCAGTTGGCAGGAGCCGATGCGGATCTGCGAACGCCTGCGTGACGAAATAAAGACCCTGCAGCAACCCGTGGCGATTGCGGATTTCAGTGCTTATTCGTTTCAGGACGGTAGCCGGGATCTTTCAGGTTCAGCGATTGGCGCCGATTATCGGGTGAACGATGAAACTGCCGGCTTTATTCTGTATAGCAGTTCGAACGCGGTACAAAGAGTTTTCTCGGACGTCGATATCGATATTTTACAGCTGATGGCGCAATGGCTGGGCGGCGAGCTGGAAAGATCCGAGATCAACCTGCGTGCGCAGGAACACCAGGCCCACCTGGCACATGTGTCGCGTCTCAATACGATGGGTGAGATGGCGACGGGGATTGCACACGAACTTAACCAGCCCCTGACCGCGATACTCAATTACAGCAGTGGCAGCCTCAGGTTGTTGCAGAAAAATGGTGACGACGATACTGCTTTAAAGAATGCGATCGAAAATATCGGTAACGATGCCAGGCGAGCGGCGGGAATCATCAAGCGCCTGCGTGAATTTATCAAGCGCAGTGAGCACAGGCCCGAGCGTTTTCTGCTGCGCGACTGTATCGAGCCGGCGGTGGAATTACTGCGCCCCAGGCTGGATCAGCATCAGATTGATGTCGATGTCAGCTACGCTGCCGATGTTTCCGATGTGCTTGCAGATCGAATCCAGATCGAACAGGTACTTGTCAACCTGTTGCTAAACTCTATCGATTCGTTGCAGCATTGCGCGCAGGCATCAGGAAAGATTATGGTCAGGGTCGATAGCGGCGATAAAGGGGATATCTCCATCGGGGTCAGCGATACGGGTAAGGGTCTCGCTGCCGATGTGGTCGATCACCTGTTTGATCCATTTTTTACCACCAAAACCGAGGGCATGGGTATGGGCCTTTCGATCAGCCGTTCGATTATTGAATCGCACGGCGGCACCATCGAATACCTGGTCAATGAATTTCAGCAACCCACGTTTCGTTTCACGCTGCCAACGACATGAGTGCTCAGGACCAGCCCGGCAGCAACCAGCAAATGGTCTACGTTGTCGACGACGATCTCTCGGCCCGAGAGTCATTGTGCTGGTTGCTCAATACGGAGGGTATTGCTACCCGGGCTTTCGCATCGGCGGAGGCATGTCTCGAACACTGGAGTAGTGACTGGAGTGGCTGTATCACGGTGGATGTTCGCATGCCGGGTAAAAGCGGGCTGCAACTGCAGGAAGAATTGAATTCACGCCACAACCTGCTGCCGGTGATTGTCCTTACTGGTCATGCCGACGTACCGATTGCGATCCGGGCGATGAAACTGGGTGCTTATGATTTTCTCGAGAAGCCGTACTCCGACAGCGAACTGCTGACCTGCGTTAAGAATGCACTGGAACTGGGTCGAGAAATCGATCACGCCGAGCTGGAGAGGAACCGCGCCGAAATCGCGATTGCTAACCTGACCGATCGGGAGCGTGAAGTGATGTGCCTGGTGGTAGAAGGTAACACCAACAAGGCTGTTGCCGCCCGGCTGGGGATTTCCGAGAAAACGGTTGAGGTCCATCGCTCGCGTGTCATGGAAAAGACAGCGGCCAGCTCGCTATCGGACCTGGTGCGTATCTGCCTGATGTTAAAAGAAAAATTATCGCTTTAAAGGGAGTAAGGGAATTCCCTAATTATAATTTACGGGTGGCTGGCATAAGCTGGAGCGCGTCCGAATATTCTTACTGAGGAGGAATTATGAAAACGATTACAAAACTGGTTATCGGCACCTTGCTGCTTTCGAGTTACTGGATGGCGGGAAGTGCAATCGCCGGTGAATACTATGGTAAGCAGAAAGTTGTTTATCACATCAACTACGATAACCCCAAGAAGCAGTCTGGCGCGTTGCGCAATATACAGAATCACATCAATGCTGTCGGTGCTGAAAATCTCGACCTGAAGGTTGTGCTGCACGGTAACGGGCTGGCATTGTTGCTCGAGCCTGATTCGCTCGACAAGTTGAAGAAGTTCAAGCACGCCAATGCAGACGACAAGATGACCGCCAAGGTTACCGATCTCAAGGGGCAGGGCGTGTCATTTCATGTCTGTGCAAATACCGTACGGGGTCGCAAGGTAGACGTTGAATCCGATCTCTACGATGTGTCCAAGGAGGATATAGTGCCGAGTGGCGTTGCCGAAGTAGCGAAGCTCCAGCAAGAAGGGTATGCCTACATCAAACCTTGATCTATGGGTCTGGCGTCAGCGTTAATCCACGCCGGCAAGCTGCTCCCGGGCAGCTTGCCGGCCGCTATTTGTTGCTCGAAGAAGCTCCCTTTTCAGCCGATGGCTGGAAATCCAACGTCTGCCGGCGCAGCAAGAAAACTGGTTTTCGCATTGCTGCTGGCGCTTGCGCCAGCGGCGCAGGTGATGGCCGCTTCCCCGCTATTTCAAAATCTTAAAACCGGTGTATTCGAAACCCTCGATGATCATGAAACTGACAAGCAGTGGATGGTGGTCATGATATGGGCCCACGATTGCGAGATTTGCGAGCGTGAAGTCGGTGACTATCAACAGTTTCATTTAAGCCACAGTCAGGATGACGCCAGGGTAGTCGGCATCACCATTGACGGAGAGAGCAGGAAGAACGCTGCGCTGGGTTTCGTGAATCGACACCAACTCGCGTTCGAGAACCTGCTGGGGGAGCCGGAAACGGTAATGTCCTACTACCAGTTGATAAGCGGAAGTCGATGGATCGGAACGCCCAGCTTTCTGATTTTTGCGCCCGGCGGTGAATTGAAGGCAGCCCAGGCAGGCGGGGTGCCGGTCGAAATCGTCGAAAATTTTATTGCCGACAACAGCGCTAATCCCTAGCCGATACTTGCGCGCGTTGGTTTACAATCCGAAAATTCTCCTGTTAGTCGCTTGCGGTCTCTGGCTGAACACAATGGTTGCATGGGCCGCCGATTATTCGCCGGTACCGGTAGATATGACGCCGATCCAGGTGTCGCCGCACGCGTATTACGTGCGCGGTGCTACCGGCATCGCTACCGATAATTATGGATTCATATCAAACGCGGCCTTCGTCGTCACCGATGAGGGAGTAGTGGTTTTCGACACCCTGGGGACGCCCGCGCTCGGGGCGGGACTACTCGCAGCGATACACGGCGTGACCGATGCGCCGATCAAAACCATATACATCAGCCATTACCACGCTGACCATATGTACGGCGCCCAGGCTTTCTCTGCAAGCGGTGCGGAAATTGTGGCTTCAGATGGCGCGAAGCTCTACCTCGAGGGAGAAGTCGCCGGCCAGCGCCTGCGGGAGCGTCGCCTGAGCCTGAGTCCATGGGTCAACGACGATACGCACATCGTCGAACCTGATCGTTACCTGCAGGGCGAAGAGCGTTTTACTCTCGGTGGTGTCAGGTTGCGTGTGCTAAATATCGGTAGCGCACATTCCGAGGGGGACCTGGTTTTGTTTGTGGAAAACGATGCGGTGCTGTTTTCGGGCGATATCGTTTTTCAGGAGCGTATCCCGTTTCTCGGCTCATCGAGTTCCGCCGAGTGGCTCGAGGTATTGAACGAGATGGAGCAGATGGACGTGGTTGCCATCGTGCCCGGTCACGGGGCCGCGGCCGAAAGCCCGCGTGAAGTCGTGTCGCTGACCAGGGAATACCTGTCCTTCGTGCGCGCGGCAATGCAGCAGGCGGTAGCGGAATGGATACCGTTTGATGAGGCCTACGAGGCCACCGACTGGGGTGATTTCATCGAGTATCCGGCCTTTCTCGAAACCAATCGACGCAACGCTTATGGCATCTATCTTTCGCTGGAACAGGAATCGCTTGAATCCCGCTAGATCGGGATATTCGTGTCATATTCCGGCCGGGTTCAGACCAGCATTTCCCATACCACGGGCAGGATCGAAGCGACCAGCAACAGCGCCATGGCGATATTAAACAGTTTCAGGTGGGCTGGATCCCTGAGGAATTTCTGTAGCCCGGCGCCAAACACCAGCCACACCCCGGCACAGGGAAAGGTGATGATCATGAATGTTATACAGATGATCGTGACCTGCACGAAAAAATTGTCGTCCAGCGTGGTGTAGGCCGCCAGCGCGCTGCTGCCCATGATCCAGGCCTTGGGGTTGATCCATTGAAACGCTGCCGACTGCCAGAAGTTGATCGGTTTCGATTGCGTCACTTCACTGACACCGCCACTTGAATTGGCGATTTTCCAGGCGAGGTACAACAGGTAAACGATGCCGATTATCCTGATGATTTCGTGCAGCACCGGGTAGAGCTGGAACAGGGTGCCGAATCCCAGTCCGATCAGCGCCAGCATCACCGGAAAACCGATACAGATACCGAGCAGGTGCGGTATACCCCTGCGCACGCCGAAATTCAGCCCGGTCGTGGTCAGCATGACATTGTTCGGACCCGGCGTAATCGCAGCGATTACACCGAATACGACAAACGAAACGAACAGTTCCGGTTCTATGAGGGGCTCCTGGTCGGTCTTTTCTGAAGGTCATCCAGCGGCGTGGATCCTGGCGCTCGGCGTAAATGACACGCAGGCGTGAGTAAAACTCATCCAGGTCGATGTGGCAACTGCGAATGTGACGTGTCGAACTGCGTGCAGTTAAAGGCTTCGCCGGCATAATTCACCATTGTCTGCGCAAACGCAATTCGATTTTTCGATCAAAGGGGATAAACTTCGCGATACCCTGCTTGCGCCGGAGAAGCGCCGTGTCCGTCAGTCATGAAATACTCGATGTCGTTGATGAAAACGATAACGTGATCGCGCGAAAAACCCGTGGCGAGATTCACGCCGCGGGATTGATGCATCGTGCTGTCCACATCCTGGTTTTCAACAGCAAGGGTGAGCTGTTCCTGCAAAAGCGCTCCATGAGCAAGGATGAGCAGCCGGGAAAGTGGGACTCTTCGGCAGCGGGACACGTCGATAGCGGGGAAGCATACCTCGATTGCGCGCAGCGTGAAATTGCCGAAGAGCTGGGAATTGTCGCTGAGCAATCGATGCAGGAACTGTTTAAGCTGCCGGCTTCGATGCTTACCGGTAACGAACATTGCAT
The DNA here is from genome assembly GCA_937936805.1 of uncultured Gammaproteobacteria bacterium. Taxonomy (GTDB): domain Bacteria; phylum Pseudomonadota; class Gammaproteobacteria. Next base: position 16,767 of record CALDDP010000067.1, read on the forward strand.
GGTGTATCGCTATACGTTCGACGGGCCGTTGGTGCTGCAAGCCGAAGAGATTGACGACGGCCGCTGGGTGTCCCATGCAACGATGGACCGCATGGTTACCGAGGAGGATCCGTGCCTGACCGAATCCATCCGCCTGATCTGGCAGGAATATCGCCATTCGAGCCACGCGAATCGGTGAGGAGACTTGTCAGTCAGCCGCTTTTACCGTGCGACAGTGTGCCAGATTCCGCTATACAAATCCCCCGCCCGGCGTTCTAATAAGGTCCTTTGAAACGAAGACCTGAGAGGGAACCATGTCAAAAGTTGCTTTAATAGTGGGCGCCGGTAGTGGTAACAGCGCCTCGTTTGCGCGCGCGCTGGCGGCCCGGGACTACAAGGTAGTCCTGGCGGCAAGAAATACCGCCAAACTCGATGCCCTGTGTACGCAGATCGGTGCACACGCGATAAGTTGTGACGCTACCTCCGTGGATTCGGTCAGGGATTTGTTCGCATCGCTGGAGCAGGACGTGGGTAGCGCCGAGGTCGTTCTCTACAATGCCAGCGCCTATACTGCCGGTTCGATTACCGTGCTTGATCCGGAGCTCGTGCTTGACTCGCTGATGCAAACTGCTTATGGCGCTTTCCTGGTTGCGCAACAGGCTGCGATCGGCATGCAACGACTCGGCGGTGGCGCGCTATTCTTTACCGGTGCTACCGCGAGCGTCAAAGGTTTCCCGAATTTCGCGCCTTTTGCCATGGGCAAATTTGCCCTGCGCGGCCTCGCACAAAGCCTGGCACGCGAACTCGGGCCGGAGAATATTCATGTGGCGCATTTCATCATCGACGGAGGCATCGCTTCTCCGGGCCGGGACCTGGGTGCCAGTGACGCAACCAGCAATGCGAATGACGCCGAACTCGAGCCCGACGCTATCGCGCAGACTTACATGGCCGTGTTAAACCAGCATCGGAGCGCGTGGACACACGAAATCGATTTACGCCCGTGGGTGGAAAACTTTTAAATGCTGCAGCCTGTCGATTACCTGTCCCCCGACGTACCGGAGCAATTGCCATGGCATGATGTGCCCCTGGTCGTGGCCACCGATGAATCGGTCACTGACTACGGCTGCCTGGTGGAAAACCCCGAGGATTTCGAAATCGAGATTGTGCAGTGGCCGGCACAGGGCTGGCGCCCGATCGATGCCGGTACCGGTGACGAGGGCGGCGTTGTCGAAGGTATTTTTCACAGCGAATGGAAGGGCGATTTTTTGTATGGCCGTAACGACGCGGTAAATGGTCACTACATCCTGGGTTGGGCTGATAACCCGGGAAGCGCGACCGCGGGGGCTTCGGCGACAGAGCCCGAACGGGTCCTGTTATGGCATTTGAACTACCATCCCGATGGTGGGCAAATGTTCTACCCGATGGATAACCAGCCGTTTGTGGTGCCGGTGGCGTTACCGGGTGATGATCTCGGGCTCGAGGACATTGTCGCGTTCTGGTGTGATGGCAGTCGTGGCCTGTATATCCATCCGGGTATCTGGCACGAAGGTGTTTTTCCGGCAACCGCCGCGCAGTCGTTTCGCGATCGCCAGGGCAGGGTGCACGCGCGCGTGAGTTGTAACGTCGCGCAGGAGTTCGGTGTTTTTCTAAACGTGCCCTTGCAGCCGGCTATTTCTTCACCAGGCTGATCTGACGTCCGACCCAGTCGGGTAATTCTGCTACTGCGGCGGCTTTCAGCCTCGCCTGGACTTCGTCGGGCATCTCCATCGTGCGTCCCTCGCGGGTATTGTAGTGCAGTGCCATAAACTCCGCGGTGGCGCACAGTTCTCCGCTAACCAGCATTCGATGGGCAAACCAGATTTTCTTCGCATCACTGCCGAGTATCAGGGTTTCAATCTCCATGGACGCCGGAGCGCGCACATCGTTGAGGTAACGTAAATGGGTTTCGACGGTGTAAATAGCACAACCGGTTTTATCAAAGTATTCACTACCGATACCGAAGTGGTCCTGCATGACCCAGGTGGTGTTACTGAACGGAACCAGGTAGTAGGCCTCGTTGAGGTGGCCGTAAAGATCCAGCCAGCTATCCTGCAGCGGTTCGGAATGAAGTCTTAATACCGTCATGGCATTGTTCCCGTCGAAAAGAATGCGACGAGTATAACTGATCAAATCGATGTTGAAACTCGCGATCTGCTTCGCGATATAGTGATGTTCAGCAAGGGGATCTGATAGTAGAATCGCGCGATGTCATCCATAGTCAATATCAAGGGCCTGTCCAAGGTTTATAGCGGAGGGCATCAGGCCCTGAGCACGGTCGATCTCGATATCAACGAGGGCGAAATTCTGGCCTTGCTCGGCCCCAACGGCGCCGGCAAGACCACGTTGATCTCAATTATCTGCGGCATCGTTTCGGCCAGCTCGGGTACGGTAACCGTGGCTGAACACGATATCATCAATGATTATCGTATAACGCGTAATATGATCGGGCTGGTGCCGCAGGAGTTAACGCTGGGTGCGTTCGATACTGTCTGGAATACAGTCAATTTCAGCCGCGGGCTATTCGGCAAGAAGGCCAATCCCGCCTATCTGGAGCAGTTGCTCAAGGAACTGTCCCTGTGGGACAAGAAGGACAATGAGTTGCGGCAACTCTCGGGTGGAATGAAGCGGCGCGTGTTAATTGCCAAGGCCCTGTCGCACGAGCCACGTATCCTTTTTCTCGACGAGCCGACGGCCGGTGTCGATGTCGAGTTACGCCAGGATATGTGGAAAATGGTGCGCCGGCTGAACGAGTCGGGGGTAACAATCATCCTGACCACGCATTATATCGAAGAAGCCGAGGAGATAGCCGATCGAGTCGGTATTATCAACCAGGGGGAATTACTGTTGGTTGATGACAAGCAATGTCTTATGCAAAAACTGGGTAAAAAGCAGCTACTGATCGAACTCAAACAGTCGATCGACAAAATACCGGCGGGACTGGAGGCTTTTAACCTGGAGTCTTCCGCCGACGGTAACCAGTTGACCTATACCTACGATCCCGATGTCGAAAGAACCGGTATCACCGCTTTGTTAAAGAGCCTGAACGAGGTCGGGATCGTGTTGAAGGATCTGCAAACCAGCCAGAGTTCCCTCGAAGAGATTTTTGTAAGACTGGTAAACACGCGATGATTAACTATCAGGCCATCAGGGTCATCTATAAATACGAGATGCTGCGCGCCTGGCATACCCTGCTGCAGACGATTGCATCACCGGTTATTTCAACCTCGCTTTATTTCGTAGTATTCGGTGCTGCCATCGGCTCCCGTATCGAAGAGATTGAAGGGGTGTCTTATGCCGTGTTCATCGTTCCGGGGCTGGTCATGCTGTCGCTGTTGACGCAAAGCATTTCCAATGCGTCATTCGGGATATTCTTCCCCAAGTTTACCGGCAGTATTTACGAAGTCATGTCGGCGCCGATATCTTTTTTCGAAATCGTGGTCGGTTATGTCGGTGCGGCGGCGTCGAAATCATTGATCCTGGGTACCATAATCCTGCTGACAGCGAACCTGTTTGTCGATCTGAATATCGCGCACCCGTTCGTTATGGTTTTGTTCCTGGTGCTGACCTGTATTTCTTTCGCCCTGTTTGGATTCATCATCGGGCTGTGGGCGACCAATTTCGAGAAGCTGCAATTGATTCCGATGCTGGTGATTACACCGCTGGTCTTCCTCGGTGGCAGTTTTTACTCGGTTAACATGCTGCCGCCTGCCTGGCAGACAGTGACCCTGTTCAATCCGGTGTTGTACCTGATCAGCGGGTTCCGCTGGAGTTTCTTCGAGGTGGCCGATGTCAGTGTCGGTGTCAGCCTGGCAATGATCTGCCTGTTTCTGCTGGTTTGCCTGGTACTGGTGTGGTGGATGTTTAAAACCGGTTATCGCTTGAAACAGTAGTGGAGTTTAAGGCAGAGCTTGATGTTGCCTCGATCGCCGCAGATGTCTGCCGATTGACGGGTTTGCCTGAGGGCTCAGGCGGGGATATTGCTTCCAGGTCTGGAATAGAAAACGGTGTGGATCGTTTGATCCACACCGCTTGAGCAAATTTCTATTTCTGCCAGAAATATTTGCCTACTTCCTGGTTTACTTCGAAGGGATTCAGACCGATATCTTTGAGCATATGCTCGTTCATGCGCGCCAGCGAGCGTCGGTCATTCGATCGACGTACCCAGGTGCGGACGATGTCGGTTGTTTTGTTGGAGAACTCTTCGACGCGCTCGATCACTGCAAAAGTCTTTGCCGAGATGTCCATATCGTCGATGAGGTGAAATTGTTTCGCTTTCAAAGTGCTCATGGTATTGCTCCTGTAATAAGGCGGTCAGGGCTTAAAACCTGACAGCGGTGTTAAGTTAATGTCGAGTATTATAGGTAGCAATGGCAATAGTAACAGATTCAGTTTAATTGAAATTAAAGCATAACAGTTTTGCGTAACAGATTTGCTCTGATCCGGCTTTTGAGAAGTAGTTCACGAGAACTTTGTGCGCTGCGTCACAAGCCTTTTTCGACGGTTTACAAAAGACTTTTAATTGTTTCTGTAACCTATTGTTTTAAATCATAAAATAATCGCAATTCAGCGATCGAAAAGAATCAGACTGAAAGCCCCGAAAAGTATACTTTTCGGGCTTTCAGCAGGGCATTTGAGCCTGATTGTAAACTGTACTGGTATGACAGTTTTTGACTATATTTTCAACACCGTGGAACCGGTCGTTTCGCGGGCTTCGAGTTGACGATGCGCCTCGCTGCAATCCGCCAGCGGTATGGTTTGATTTACGCTAACCCGAACCTGGCCTCTACCAACCACGTCAAGCAGGCGGTTGGCGCCTTCGTCCAGCAGCGCCCGGGTCGAGATGTGCGTGGCGAGGGTTGGACGCGTGACATAAAGCGATCCCTTGCCCGCCAGAATGCCCGGGTTGAACGGTTCGACCGGTCCACTCGCATTGCCGTAGGTGGCGAGCACTCCGAACGGGCGTAACGAATCCAGTGAGGCGTCGAAGGTTGCTTTACCTATTGAATCATAGGCTACCGCGGCGCCGACACCATTGGTGAGTTCGCGAACCCGGCTGGCGATATCCTCATTACGGTAGAGAATCGTATGGTGACAGCCGTTGTCCCTGGCGAGCTGGGCTTTTTCTTCCGAGCCCACGCAACCGATAACCGTTGCGCCCAGCAGGTTAGCCCATTGACAGAGAATCAGGCCTACCCCGCCTGCGGCGGCGTAGACGAGGATACTGTCACCCGCTTTTACCGGGTAGGTGCGGAACAACAAGTAGTGCGCTGTTAGCCCTTTGAGCATCATTGCGGCGGCGGTTTCATCGCTGATCGAGTCGGGCAGGGAAACCAGTTTGCTCGCGTCGATGAGGCGGGCTTCGGCATAGGCGCCAAGGGTCATCGGATAGGCGACCCGGTCTCCGGCAGCGAGATCGTCAACGCCGTCGCCGACCTTTTCGACCACGCCGACACCCTCCATTCCCAGCACCGCAGGCAGATCGCCGACCGGGTACATTCCACTGCGGCCGTAAACGTCAATGTAGTTCAGACCACAGGCTGATTGTTGCAGACGAACCTGGCCGGGGCCGGGGTCGCCAACTTCTATATCTTCCCATTTCAGGACTTCGGGACCACCGGTGGCATGAATTCGAATTGCTTTGGTCATTTTGTATTACTCATATTTGATTCATAACGGGAAAACACGACCTTGCCCGAAACCGGTTCACGGATCAAGCGGTTACCGGTTTAAAACGCAACGACAGTATTACCACCGAGATTACCAGGATAACCCCGCTGAGCTGGACATTGCTGAGGGTTTCGTTCAACACCAGTTGCGCCAGCAGGATCGATACCACCGGCTCCAGGTTCAACAAGAAGGCGGCGCGGGCGGCGGGCAGGCGCGCCAGGGCTTCAAACTGACTGAGGATGGCAACCAGGTAAAAAACTGTCGCCAGGCTTAAGGCTAGCTTTCCGGCGGACGCGGCAGGCAAGGTGAGTTTGTCAATCATCATTGGCAGTATCAGCAGTAAACCGAGTGCGTTGATCCAGAAGGTCATCAACAGGGGAGACATCGACGGCGCTACCCTGGCACCGCAGATAAAAGTGAAGGCAGCGCCACAGCTGGCCAGCGACGCAAACAGTATGCCATTTACATTGAGCGTCATTTCAGTCCCGGACAGGGTCATGTAAAGACCGATAAAAGCGGCGCAGAATAACGTAATCAATCCCGCCGACGGCTTTAGGTGGCGCGTGAAAATGGCGTACGCCAGCACCAGCAACGGGTAAAAGTAGAGAATCAATACGGCCAGGCTGACGGAAATTGTTTCCACCGCCATCAGGTAACAGATCATCGCCCCCGACCAGACAATGCCAAGTGCTATCAGCGCGATGCGGTTGTTAGCCGCTACCCTGAAACTGTCCCGCCGGATCAGCAATAGTAAACCGAATACAATCGTCGACACTGCAAAACGCGCCAGCATCAGGGACAGCGCGTTACCGCCGTCGCTGTAAAAGATCTTCGCCTGGGTGGTAATTGCACCGAGCCCGCATGCGGTGACCAGGGCGAAAACCATACCGCTGTTTCGTTTGGATAGATTGAACATAGCGCCCGCACTATAGCGGCAGAGTTTCCTGCTTGCCAGACGCAATGCAATTGGATATGTTGCCGTCCTGGTAGAACCCCGGATAAAGATGATGGTGACTTTGCAACTACCCGATTCACTGGTCAGCGTTTCCTGGCTGCGGCAGCACCTCGAACACCCTGATCTGATTATTTTCGATGCCAGCTGGCATATGCCGGCTACCGGCCGTGACGGGCTCAGGGAATGGCAGCAGGAGCATATACTCGGGGCCAGGTTTTTTGATTTCGATGGCAGGATCTGTGATCCGAATTCAGATCTGCCGCACATGTTACCGCAGGCGGAACTGTTTACCCGCGAGCTTCAGTTGCTGGGTCTGAAGCAGGACAGTGTCGTCGTTGTTTATGACAGTATGGGCATGTTTTCCAGTCCGCGTGCCTGGTGGATGCTGCGTGCGATGGGTTGCGATAATGTAGCTCTGCTCGATGGTGGTCTGGTGGCCTGGGACGAGGCTGAATACCCGATCGAAAGCCTGTCTGAAGAACCTGTATACGCGGCTGGCGATTTCATCGCCAAGGTGAACCGGAAGCTGATTGCCGATGCAGATGAAGTTTTAGCCGCACTCGACAACGCTTCGGTTTGCGTGCTGGATGTTCGACCCGAGCCACGCTTCCTTGGCACGGCAGACGAGCCGCGTCCCGGGTTGCGCCGCGGACACATGCCCGGGGCGCTGAATCTGCCGTTTGCGGATATGTTCAAACACGGCTTGCTGAAACCCAGGGACGAACTGCGGGAAGTTATCGCCCCCTTGATTGCTGGCAGCGAACGTACTATTTACAGCTGTGGTTCCGGGGTTACTGCCTGTATTGTCGCCTTCGCGGCAGAGTATATCGGCTATGAAAACTTCGCCATTTACGACGCTTCCTGGTGCGAGTGGGGATTGCCCGGCGAGCTGCCGGTGGTCGAGGGCTAGATTACTTCCGCTAGCAGGCTGATATCTTCGATGACGATATCAGCGATACTTTCGAGATCGCTGCGCGTGCTGGTACCGGTTAAAACACCGACGCAAAGGCCGGCATTGGCGTTTCTGCCCATTTCGATATCATGCCGGTTGTCCCCGACTACGACTACGGACTCCGCGGGTAGTGCCACTTGCGCACAAAAGGCGTGCACCATGCCGGCCTCCGGTTTGACGCCGTGGCCACTATCGAAACCGGCAAGAAAATCAAACTCCTGCAGCACATCGAAAGCCTGCAATGTGTTGATAATGCCCTGGTGACTGTCTGCCGTTGCAACGCCGAGTTTGCGGCCGGACTGTTTCAACTGTCTTAGCGTGTTGGCGAGCTGTTTTACCGGGGTCGCCTGTATGGCCCCCTGGTCACGAAATATCCGGTGAAGTTGCCTGCTGATAGTTTCAACCTGATCCGGCTTGTCAATCTGAACCGCCCAGGCGTCGGCAATCTGCTGATTGTTACCAGCCGCAAGCAGGCTGCCCCCGATAAACTTGTTCTGGCTGCGGTCAAAGCCATGCTGCGTGAGCAGTGATTCGGCAAGCCCGCTATCGCCTTCGGCAAACTCCTGCGCGGCGTAAAGATAAATGGGTAACCAGGTGCGGTTGAAATCGAGCAGGGTGCCGTCCTTGTCGAAAACAATACCCCGGTATTTCATGAGGCGGTTTCGAGGGTGCGTAAACTGCTATAGAGTCCGTCCAGGTCGCTGTAAGCACCCTGCAAGTGCCGGCTACCCGCTGCTGAATAGGCTTTACGTGCATGTAGTATTCGCGTGTTATCGAACAACATGAGCTCGCCAGGCTGCAGCTTGAATACGGTTTGCAATTCTTCGCGCTCGAGGATTTCGGCATAGTGGCGGTAAGCCGCGTAGAACGGCCGGATTACCGCGGGTGGCAGGTTAATCGTATCGATCGAGCGATTATTGAAGCGCACCTTGATTACCGCGCCGAGGTCGTTGGTTTCGATAAAAGGAACCCGGGAGCGTAAATCGGCTGCATCGTCACGGAAGCGAAAATTAATCCAGTGCTGGCTGAGCATGGCAAAGTGTTGCGGATCTTCGTCGCGCAGTATTCTTGCCGCCATGAAGCCATCCTGTAATATCGATTCGCCTCCGGCAGTCGACGATTCAAGGCAATGCAGTAGCTGCAGACCCGGCACAGGATCCCGATACGGATTGTCGAGATGACAGCCCAGCCCCAGGTTGGTGTAAGCGAGGTTGTTCGGCTCGACCTTGGTGCGCACTTCGAAAAACGGGCCATAATTGGTCTCGCGCACATAACCAAACTGTTCGATTACCTTCAATACCTGGCCATCCTCACAGGGCACCGCGTCGAGCAGCACAAAGCCATAGTCGCTGACTGCCTGCAGGGCGGCGCGCCGGCTTCCGCGCTGCGCGCAGAACACATCGTAGGCGTAGCGCGGCAAGCCTTGCTGAAAGGAATCGCCAGACCAGAGAATTTTATTTATCTCGCTGCGATCATCATGCTGCTGATTCAGGCTATAGCAATTTTCATACAGCCAGTCGGGGTCGAATTCAGAGCGATGTCCGTCGGGCCTGAACTCGATGACCAGGCGACCGTCTTCGAGACTTACCCGGTCGATGCATGGGTCCTGCGGGATGTCGGTTATGTTTAACAGTCGCTGCCCATTGTCTGGATTGCGGCTGGCGGGCATCTGGCAATGATCGCGTAACCAGATTGCCTGCAGCTGACTCTGGCTCGCGTCTTCCCAGACTATCGTCAGTTCTTCGCTATCGTGGGAGAAATGCCGGATTCGGTTCATCTCAGCTCAGCAGAAATGAATCCAGCAAATGACGATAATCGGTTACCGGTTTGATGGTCAGACCGGCAACCTTGCCATCGTCATCGTAAAGCCGTAGTTGAACCGCGTCTTTATAATGCGGATTGGTTGTGAAACTTTCGACCTCCGCCGGGCTCATCGGACCCCCCTGTACCATGAGTGAATTCACCGATGCGTCTGACAGGCGGCCGAGGTATTCGTCGTTGGTCGCGCAAAGATATCGTTTGGCGGCGACATGCAGGCGAATCGGTTCGGTGATCGATGGCGGGAAACAGGGTTGCAGATAACGCGCCCCGACTTCCTCGTGCGTATTGTCGATACCTTTTTCCAGGGCTTCTATCGGATGGTCGCCGACAAAATGTCCGATGTCATGCAACAGCGCCGCAATCACCAGGCTGTCGGGGGCGCCATCGGCAACGGCACAGGCGGCGCTTTGCTCCATGTGTTGTGACATGGTAACTGCTTCACCCATGTATTCCCTGGCACCGCGCTGTGCAAACAGATCAAGGATTGAATCGATAATGTTATCTGAATCGATGTGCTGTGGTTTCATCTTTACTAATCCGCAGTTGCATTCGTGTCAGTGGATCCTGGAATTCGCTACATGTTAAATCAGCTTGCGTAAAAACAAAACGCGCGATTCTGATTTGCCAGGCAGGATCAGGAAGGTGGTGGATTACCGGTGCTCCAGCGCTTGAATTTTTTCCTGCAAAATTGCAGCAGTGCATCGTAATCAGGAAAGTACAGATCGAAACCATCCTCGGCCGGGGCATCGTATTCGCAGTAATCGTTGCTGTGTGAGCGACATATCGTGGGGCGTTGCTCGTAGATATTACAGCGCCCGTCTGTAAGCAAATGTTGGCAACGAGCTTCAAACATCACAAACCAGCCGTCGTCGTCCTTGTAGGCGCCGACGCCGTCATGCGACACCTGCCATAACAAAACCTCAAAATCATACTTGGAGCGCGGTGTGTCGATTTGCTGGGTAACGTAGGTACAGCATTTTGAATTGGTGCAGAGGTCGCATTTGCTGAACTCATCGTCTTGCTGGTTTATTTCGATTTCGGGAAAGCTGTCGGTCATGGTTTTATCTATGCCAGCCAGTCACGCGGTTTCAGATAATAGTCAGTCAACTCGGCTTCCGCACTACCTGCTGCGGGCTGGTAATTGTAGCGCCAGTTTACTACCGGTGGTAGCGACATCAGGATCGATTCGGTGCGTCCGCCAGATTGCAGGCCAAACAGGGTGCCACGATCGTAAACCAGGTTGAATTCAACATAGCGGCCGCGACGGTACCACTGAAATTTTTTTTCCCGTTCGCCGAACGCGTCGTTTTTATGACGCTCGACAATGGGCGTGTAGGCCGGCAGGTAGTGATCACCGACACTGCGCATAAAGGCGAACGCCTGCTCGAAATCGGGCTCATTCAAATCGTCGAAAAACAGCCCGCCGATACCTCGCGCTTCATCGCGATGCTTAAGATAAAAATAGTCATCACACCACTTCTTGTATTCTGCGTAGCGCGTCGGACCGAAGGCATCACAGGCTTGTCTGGCGACGCGATGCCAGTGCTCACAATCGCTTTTGAATCCGTAATACGGCGTCAGGTCAAAGCCACCGCCGAACCACCAGATTGGGTCTTCGCCTGGTTTCTCGGCAACAAAAAAACGCACATTGGCGTGCGATGTCGGTATGTAAGGATTGTCTGGATGGATAACCAGCGAAACGCCCATCGCCTGGAACTTCCGCCCGGCCAGTTCGGGTCGATGCGCGCTGGCCGAAGCGGGTAGCTTGCTGCCATATACCTCGGAAAAATTGATCCCGGCCTGCTCGAATACGGCGCCGCCGCGCAACACCATGCTGCGCCCACCGCCCCCGGCCTCACGTTGCCATGTGTCGACTTCGAAAACGGCATTACCGTCGATTTGCTGCAGCTCGTCGGTGATGCTGTCCTGCAAGTTCTGCAGATAGTCGTTGACCCGATCTATGTCGATTCCCATCAGGCACCGTTCCTTATCGTTGTTCTGTCGAGCAGGGATTTTATCTCACTCGGCCTGTTACCGCCCGTGTCGAAGCCGCTAACGATAAAATCAAGTTCATCGCCAAATTGTTTTCGCATTTGCACGGAATTGCGCACGCACGACTTACCGCTGCGATTGGCGCTGGTCGAGACTATGGGCGCCTGCAGGCGCGCGCATAAAAACTCGACTAAAGGGTGATTGGTGATTCTGATCGCGACCGTTGGGTAAGTGCCGCGAATCCAGCTCGGACATGCCTCGCTTGCAGGCACCAGCCAGGTGATGGGGTGATCAGTCGCCCGCTGCACCGGCTCGAGTTGCTCGCTGTCGAGTCCGACATAGTTCATGCAGTAATCGATTTTGGACGACAGCAGGATCAGGCCCTTGTCGGGGCTGCGTCGCTTGATGCGCAGTATGCGGGCAACACTGCTCGCGATCAGAGGATGGCAGCCGAATCCCCAGATGGTGTCGGTCGGATAGCCGAAAACGGCGCCCTGTGATACCGCATGTGCGAAGCGATTTAGTGCCCACGGACTCATAACAGGCTGGTTTCAGCTGGCGGCGGCGGTAGCCTTTTTCCTGGCGGTTTTCTTTTTGACGGCCTTTTTCCTGGCGGCTTTCTTCGGTGCAGCCTTTTTCCTGGCAGCTGCCTTTTTGCGCTTCGATTTGGGCAGGGGTGCTTTTTCGATCAATTCCTGGCAGGTTGCCAGGTCCAGCGTTGCCGGGTCTTCGACATCCTTGGGAATACGTGCATTCTTGTTACCGTCGGTAATGTAGGGGCCGTAACGACCGCGCAGTATTACGATATCGGTACCCTCGAAAGCCTTGATCTCCCGATTTGCATCGAACTCTTTCTTCTCCGCGACCAGCTCCAGCGCACGCTCCAGCGTCACCGTATAGGGGTCATCTCCTTCCTTGACCTTGAGCGACACAAACTTGGAATCATACTTGATGTAAGGTCCGAAGCGACCGATGTTGGCGGAAATCTGTTCACCTTCGGGAGATACCCCGAGCTCGCGTGGCAGCTTGAATAATTCCAGTGCTTCCTCGAGCGTGATCGAGTCCATTTTCTGACCCGGCCGAAGGCCGGCAAAGCGCGGTTTATCTTCATCCTCGCGCGTGCCGATCTGGACAAAAGGACCGTAGCGCCCCATACGCACCGAGATTGGTTTACCGGTTTTTTCGTCAGTCCCGAGCTGTCTGGCCTGTATCGCCTCGTCACGACTAACCGTTTCCATCTTGTCGTCGACCTGATGTTTGAAGGCGGTCCAGAAATTCTCCATCAGCGGTATCCAGTCTTTCTCGCCGCGGGAAATTTCATCCAGTGAATCCTCCAGTTGAGCAGTGAAATCGTAGTCGACGTACTGCTTGAAGTGCTGGGTCAGGAAACGGGCTACCACGCGTCCGACATCGGTCGGATGGAAGCGTTTATTTTCCAGTTCGACGTATTCGCGATCGAGCAGGGTGGTGATGATCGAAGCATAGGTGGATGGTCGTCCAATGCCGTGCTCCTCGAGCGTCTTCACCAGCGAAGCCTCGCTGAAGCGCGGTGGCGGCTGGGTGAAATGCTGTTCCAGCCTGATCTCATTCAAGTTAACGATATCGCCTTCAGCCAGTGGTGGCAGGATATTTTCCTTGTTGTCATCCTTTTTGGGTTCATCCTTGTCCTCGATGTAAACACGCATGAATCCGGGGTCGCGAATGGTGGAACCGCTTGCCCTGAAGCTGTTGTCGCTGCCGCAGGCGAGATCTACCGATACCGTGTCGAGGGTTGCGTGAATCATCTGGCAGGCTATGGTGCGTTTCCAGATCAGGCTGTAAAGGCGGAATTCGTCGTCGCCGAGATGCTGCTTGATTTTGAACGGCTCGTTACGCGCGCTGGTCGGCCTGATCGCTTCATGTGCTTCCTGCGCATTCTTGGATTTGGTTTTATACTCGCGTGGCGTTTCCGGCAGATTGTTCTCGCCGAACTTTTCGGCGATAAATTCGCGGATTTCACCAAGCGCGTCGGTAGATAGCGATACCGAGTCGGTACGCATATATGAAATAAGTCCGACCTGGCCGGCACCGATGTCGATACCTTCGTAGAGTCGCTGCGCCGTACGCATGGTGCGTTGCGCACCAAAACCCAGTTTACGCGCGGCTTCCTGCTGCAGGGTCGACGTGGTGAAGGGCGGTGTCGGGTTGCGCGTACGCTGCTTCTTTGCAACCTTGTCGACGCGCAACTTGCCCTGCGCGGCTTCGCTCAGGCGACGATGCGCATCATTGGCCTGATCGGCATTGGTAATAGTGAACTGCTTGACTTTTTCGCCGGCCAGTAGATTGAGCTTGGCGCTGAACGGTTGTTCGTCGAAAACATTGTCTGCCTCGATACTCCAGTACTCGACAGGATTGAAAGCTTCGATCTCAAGCTCCCGCTCGACGATCATGCGCAGGGCAGGGCTTTGTACCCGTCCGGCGGAAAGACCGCGCCGGATTTTGCGCCACAGCAGAGGCGACAGGTTAAAGCCGACCAGGTAGTCGAGTGCCCGGCGAGCCTGCTGGGCGTTGACCAGGTCCATGGTGATTTCACGCGGATTTGCGATCGCCTCAGAAACGGCCTGCCTGGTGATTTCGTAGAAAGCCACCCGGTAGGCGCGCTTGTTCTTCATTAATTTCTTTTCGTTCAGCAGTTCATACAAATGCCACGAAATAGCCTCACCCTCGCGATCCGGGTCAGTTGCCAGGTAAAGCGAGTCAGCTTTCTTGAGTTCTTTCTTAATGCTGGCGATATGTTTCTGATTACGTTCGACCGCGGTGTAATTCATTTTGAACGCGTTGTCGGTCTCGACGGCGCCTTCCTTGGGGACAAGATCGCGCACATGGCCATAAGAGGCCAGCACCTTGAAATCCTTGCCCAGGTATTTCTCGATAGTTCTGGCTTTAGCCGGAGATTCTACGATTACTAGATGACGTGCCATTGACCGCTACGGATTTAAAAAGATGACTGACAAATTTACGCCGCTCAATGAAAGACTGCGGGTTGATCGGAAAACACGATGTCTTCGTAATGCATCAATGCGTTTTCGTCCTGCTCTTCCGAGCTATTGAAAAGAACCATCATTACGACCCACTTCAATTCTTCGATATCGACCTCGGAATTCGATTCGAGAGCCATGACTCGATTGATAACCATTTCACGCAATCTTGGTGTAAGCACGCCGGATTGCTCGAGGAATAACAGGAACCCCTGGGCATTATATGCCAGCCGCGCACTTTCTTCGCTTGCCAGTACACGGGTTGCGATAGCGGATTGATCCATTGCAGTGTCGTCCTCGACTTGCGCCAGGCCATCCAGCCATTCAAATGCCTTGTCAATTTCAAGTGGCTCGAAACCCGCTGAGCGTAAGTCGGCATCTATCCCGTCGCGGTCTTCAGGCAGGTTTTCATCCTGGTCCGCATAGCTCGAAAATATATACATTAGAACGTCGATAACGCCTTCTTTCATGAATGCCTCTTTTAGATCCTGACGAAGCAGCCGCCGGGTGCCGATTGAATTAAATCACTAAGCTCAAGTACCAGTAGCATGGATGAAAGCTTGTCGATGGTCAAGCCGCTGCGTTGCACAAGTATGTCACATTCGACAGGATCATAGCCGATCGCTTCGAGTAGTCGTTGATGTTCGCTATCCAGGGATTCGATTCGGCTTTCAGAGTGCTGAAATTTCTGCTCGAGCACAAAGCCGACCAGACCGGATAAGCCGCCTACAATATCCCCTGGCGTTTCGACGAGCATGGCGCCATCCTGAATCAATTGATGGCAGCCGCGGGTCTGGGGATTATGGATCGAACCCGGAATAGCACACACCTCTCGGCCCTGTTCGGCCGCCAGCCGGGCGGTAATCAGTGACCCGCTGCGTTTTGCCGCCTCTACCACCACGGTCGCCATCGCAAGACCGCTGATAATGCGGTTGCGCTGCGGAAAATTGGCCGGTCGTGCACGGGTTCCCAATGGAAACTCGGATACGATCAATCCGCGGTCGATAATTTCGGCGGATAATTCGCGATTAGCGGAGGGATAGATCAGGTCCAGCCCGGTCCCGGTTACGGCGATCGTCTTACCCTCGGCGTGCAGGGCGCCGCGATGTGCGGCCGCGTCGATTCCAAGTGCCATGCCACTGGTTATCACCAGTCCCCCGGCAGCGAGTTGCGCGGCGAAATCAAACGCCGTTTGCGCTCCTCCGGGAGTACAGTTTCTACTGCCGACAATTGCCACCTGTGGCTCGGACAGCAGCGGCAGGTTTCCGCTGGCGTAGAGTAGTACAGGGTAACCTTTGGTCTGACGCAGTAACTCCGGGTAGGCGCTGTGCTGGTAATGAACCAGGTGATTGCGGCTGGTTGCTGCCCAGGCCTGATCGCGCGCAACCTGTGGGTGTTGCCGCGCCCTGATTTTTCTTATGTTGTGGTGATCTAATCCCGCTGCCCTGAGCTCGCTGGTGCAGCTGCGGCAAACCTGTTCAGAATCTCCGTCGAAGTGATCAAGGAGAGCGGCCAATACCGCGCGTCTGTGTCCCAGGCTGTGATAAAGATGAAGAAAATCGCTGAGCAAATCCTTTTGCATTGTGGCCTCCAGTTCCATTTGCAGACCCGCATACTATAGCACCGGGCGTTTGCCCGGTGCCAGTTAGTAGACTGTTTGTTAGCGGTTGCGCGAAGTTACGGGGACTTGACGTAATCTTGCAGGCTGATCGGGAAATCAGCTTCCATAATCAACGCGTAACTCATTTTTTCGAACGAACGGATTACCATCGCCATGCCAATCTCTTCATCCGGCAGTTTGACGAGAAAGTTCGGGTCTTCCTCTTTCTTGTCGCGGACAACAGTTCCGTAGCGAAGAATTTTCAGTATATTGCCGCTTTCGAGGCCATCGCGATTGCCCAGGTTGATCGCAATAGTCTGGTAGATGCCGGTTTGCGAAATTGCATCGAGCAGCGCTACGATTGCTCCGTTGACCTCGTTACGCGGTGGTCTGGGCACGAAATCACGTTCAAAGTTGGTGTTATCCATCGGGATCACGCGATCGTCACGCAGGATTTCACGATCTGACTGGGTGACTCTTACCGATGCCGGGTCGCCGCGCAGCAACAATTTGGATTCACCGACGTAAAGCGCTTCGTAGCCCAGCAGTTCATTGGTGATGGGGTCGTACAAGGGCTTGTTAGGGCGATAAATCTGGTAACGTCCACCGCCTTTGCTGGTGTCGAGCTTGCGCACATAAAGCTTGTCGTTGAGACTGTTAATCAGATGGTTATCGAGGCTGGCGAGTACATAGGCGGAATTGTTCAGCGTGTCTTCATCCATGATCATCGGACGCTCGAGCAGGTGGCGAATCGAGTCGATTGGAATCGAAGCGATGGTGGCATCGATCGGAGTAGCTCGAACCCTGGGGTTAACCTTGATCACCTTGAGGCCGTCTGCAGTTTGCGACAGTACCGAGCCGTCTTCACCACGTGACAGGACCTGGACCTTGCGCTCGCCGCCGACGTAGACAATGGCAAGGGTATCGCCGGGATAAATCAGGTGAGGATTTTCAACCTGGGGATTCTTGAACCAGATTTCAGGCCAGAACCAGGGATCGCGTAAAAACACGGTCGAGATATCCCATAACGTATCGCCTTCTTGTACAATGTAGGTTTCGGGATACTCCTCTTCGTAAACGACAGGTTCGACAGGCTCGCTGACCTGGGCGATCGGTTCGGGTTCGGGCTCCGGTTCAGCGATGCTAGCTTCGACAGTGTTAGTTTCGGTGGGCTGTTCAGGTTCGTAAACAACGGCGTAGGGTTCTGGCTCGGCACAGGCAGCTATCAGCAATACAGTGGAAAGCAGAATTATCCCTTTTATATGCTGTCTATTGATGAAGCTAGGCATAAAAACCCCTGAAAATGCATTATTAATTGATGGATTGTAGACTAAAAACATCCGACTACAAGTATTTTACCTGTGAAGATTCTAATATAATCATTAACTTGGAACGACTAGCTGTAACTTTTCTTGAAGTAATTCACGATGGCACTATTAAATATTTTACATTTCCCCGATCCGCGTCTCAGAACCGTTGCCAAACCGGTTAGCGAATTTGACGAAAACCTTAAACAACTGGTTAGCGATATGTTCGAAACCATGTACGAAGCGCCTGGTATCGGCCTCGCAGCGACCCAGGTCGATCGGCATATCCGCCTGCTGGTGATGGACGTTTCCGAAACGCGAAACCAGCCCAGGTGCCTGATCAATCCGGTGATTTTATCTGCCGAAGGAGAAGAGGAAATGGATGAGGGCTGCCTGTCGGTGCCGGGCTTCTATGAAAAGGTAAGACGGGCCGACCGTATCCGGGTGAGCACCCAGGATGTGGACGGCGTAAGCTCGGAATTCGAGGCCGAAGGAATCGAGGCAGTCTGTATCCAGCATGAAATGGACCATCTCGACGGCAAGCTGTTTGTCGATTACCTGTCTAATCTGAAACGTAACCGAATCCGCAGTAAGTTGGTTAAACAACAGAAACAAAAGTCCAGCTAGCTTCCCCAAATCTATGTTCAACATTATCTACGCGGGTACTCCGGAATTTGCTGTTCCGGCGCTGGCATCACTGCTGAATAGTGAGCACCGCGTCGTAGCGGTGTATACGCAGCCTGACCGTCCGGCCGGGCGTGGTCGCAAACTGCAGCAAAGCCCGGTCAAGCGTTTTGCCCTCGAACACAGTTTGACGGTTTGCCAGCCGGTCAATTTCAAGGCCCGCGATGCGGTAGACGAGATACGTGCATTTAATGCCGATCTGATGATCGTCGCTGCCTATGGTCTGCTCCTGCCAGCGGCGGTACTTTCCGCTCCCCGCCTGGGCTGCGTCAATATACACGCCTCCCTGTTGCCCAGATGGCGAGGTGCCTCGCCGATACAACAGGCTATTCTGGCGGGTGACGAGTACAGTGGCGTTACGCTGATGCAGATGGATCAGGGGCTCGATACCGGACCCATGATTGCCGCTCGTCGGGTCGCTATCGAGCCCTGCTGGACCGCTACGGAATTGCATGACGTTCTGGCATCGCTGGGTGCCGAGCTGTTGCTGGAATCGATCGATGATATCGAGTCGGCCATTCGGCAGGCCCGGGCTCAGGACGAATCAGGGGTAACTTACGCGCCCCGCCTGAGCAAGCAGCAGGCTGAAATCGACTGGCACAAGCCGGTCACCGAGTTATCGAGGGAGGTGCGCGCTTTTAACCCATGGCCGGTTAGCTATACCTGCCTGCAAGATGAAAATGTCCGCATCTGGTCGGCCCGGGTTGCTACCGATATCGATCAAAAATTACCCGGCGAGGTAGTTGCTCACGATAACCGCGGCGTATTTGTCAGTGGCATCGACGGGGTTTTGCAAGTGACCGAGTTGCAGTTTACCGGGCGCAACCGCTGCACCGCGGCACAGGCGCTGAATGCCAGAAACCTGTGCGGATGTTTGCTCGGCAAACAAAAATGAACTCCTCCAATCCTCGCTGGATCGCCTTACAGGTAATGTTGCAGGTCGTTGACCGGGGTCGATCGCTGGACGATATATTTGCTGACAGCTGGTATCAGTCGCTAACTGCGAGCAAACGCGATCTGGGGTTAAGCCGTGAACTCGTTTTCGGTCTATGTCGTTGGTACTACGCGTTGTCGGCATTACTCGCCAGGCGACTGCAAAAACCGCTACGTGAACGCGATCGCGATATTGAAATCATACTTTTACTGGGACTCTATCAACTACTGGTCATGAAAACCGGGGCTCATGCGGCGGTAAACGAAACCGTGAAACTGACCGGATCAGGTAAAAAGACCTGGGCGCGTGGACTGGTGAATGCGGTGTTGCGCGCCGTTGTCAGGGAGGAGGCAAGTCTGGATAGCAACGCACAGGCGCAGGCCTACCCGGACTGGATGCTGGCACGAATTCACCGTGACTGGGGTGAACAGGCAGAGCAGTTGTTAACAGAGGGGAACCAGCGGCCTCCCATGACCCTGCGGGTCGATACCCGGCGGGCGAAGCTCGATGATGTGATCGATGCGCTAAGGGCGGATGGCGCAGATGCTCGCAAACATGAAATGGTGGCAACGGCGCTCGAACTGGCATCACCATGCGATGTAACTCGACTGACTGGTTTTGAGCAGGGAATTCTCAGTGTGCAGGATGCCGCTGCGCAACTCGCAGCGGGTCTACTGGTATGTGCAGCAGGCGCGCGCGTGCTCGATGCCTGTGCCGCGCCGGGAGGCAAGACGGCGCATTTGCTGCAGACTTATGATGATATCGAGCTGGATGCGCTTGATAGCAGCGAAACCCGACTCGAACGGTTGCGGCAAAATCTGCTGCGTATCGATAAATCAGCTAGAATTCTGACAGGAGATGCGGCCGACCCGGACAGTTGGTTCGATGGTAACCACTACGACTGTATTCTAGCTGATGTGCCGTGCTCGGCGAGCGGAGTAATACGCCGTCACCCGGACATCAAACTTTTGCGCCGCGAAAGCGATATAATGCCGACACTCGCGCAGCAGCGAAAAATTCTGGATGCCTTGTGGCGTCTGTTGAAGCCTGGAGGGAGAATGCTGTATAGCACCTGTTCGATTTTCAAGGATGAGAATGAGGTCCAGATTGCCAAGTTCCTCGATCGCCACCCTGATGGTAGCGAGGTGACGCTGCACGAGGTCCCCTGGGGCGAGCCTTGTCCGCACGGGCGCCAGGTTCTGACCGGGCGGGATAACATGGACGGTTTCTACTATGCGCTGTTAACAAAATCAGGTCATGCATGACCACTATCACTACACATAGCCGTCCGCGTCCTGTTCTGCTAGCCCTGCTATTGGCGATGTTGATGGTCGTGACCGCCTCACCGGCCGAGGAGGACAGTCCATTCGTTGTCAAGAGTGCGAAGTTTAATCTGGATGAGACCATGTTGATGCTTGATCTCGTAATCGATAGTCAGATCCCGGATTTCATTTCGCTAGCAATCGACCAGGGATTTGCGGTGCCGCTGATGTTCGAAGTTGAAATCCGCGCCGAAAAAGCTTACTGGTTTGATGACAAGGTGGTGTCGTTGAAACAACAGTACATGCTGCACTACCAGCCTATGCTGGATTCATTCGTGGTGCTCGACGTGAATACCAGGGAACGGCATTATTTCGATCAGCGCAAAGCGGCGGTACAGTTTATCGAATTGGTTTACAATTACCCGATGCTGGATATCAACAACCTGGCAGCCGATAAGAATTACTACGCACGTGTGCGCTTTGGTATCGATTCCGATGAGTTGCCGCTGCCGCTGCAGTCGAGCTGGTTTTGGGATAGTGACTGGGATTTGCAGAGCGATTGGTATGAAGTGGAAATCAGGCGTCCCGCATCATGAATAGCACATTTCGCAATACAGTTTCCATAGTGGTGCTGGTTCTGCTGTTGATGGGATCGCTTTATATGATTAGCGACGCCACTTCTCACTCGGCTACCTTTGGCAAGTACTACAACTGGCTCGTGTTTTTTAACGCGCTCGGCCTGGTTGCCCTGCTTGGCCTGATTATTTTTAACGTATACAAACTAATCGTACAGTATCGCCTGAAAACGATCGGTTCACGCTTGACCGCGCGCATGATCGGAGTGTTCGTCCTGTTGACTATCATTCCGGTGAGCGTGGTTTATTACTTCTCGCTGAGTTTTTTACATCGCGGTATCGACAGCTGGTTTGATGTCGGCGTCGAGACCGCGCTGGAAGACTCCCTGCAGCTGGGGCGCAGCTCGATGGATCTACGCAAACGCGACGCCTTGCAGAAGACCCGCAGTATGTCGAGCGAAATAGTTGAAATCGACGATGATATGCTGGTTGTCTATCTTGACCGCATACGCGAGCAGTATGCTGCTAACGAAGTAACACTTTACGATCATCTCAACACAATTATTGCTTCCAGCAGCATCGATTCCACCGAGTTACCGCAAGTTTTGCCGCTGAGCGAAATCGGAGATCTCGATCAGAATAGCCCCTATCTTAGACTGGTCGATGACCCGGTATACGGGCTCGCAATACAGATTGTGATTCTGGTGCCAAGTCTGGATGCCACCGAGCCGGCTAAAACGCTGCAGGCACAGTATCCTTTTACTGATCGGCTCAACGAACTTACGGTTGGGGTACAGGAAGCGCATAACCGCTACAAGGAGCTTGCGATTCTGCGTGACCCGTTGAAAACAAGTTTCACCCTGACGTTATCAATCATATGGCTGTTGAGTGTGTTGTTGGCTATCTGGCTGGCATTTATTGCCGCACGTAAACTGGTGGCGCCGATCAATGACCTGGTGGAAGGGACCAAGGCGGTAGCAGCCGGCGATTACGAAAAACAGTTAACCCTGTCGGGCAACGATGAACTCGGGTTTCTGCTGCGCTCTTTCAATACCATGACGCGCAAGATTTCGCGCAGCCGCGCTATTGCTGATCAAAGCCAGCGCATGGAAGCGCTGCAGAGAAACTACCTGGAATCGGTAATGGAGCATATTACCTCCGGTGTACTGACGATCGATGAGACCGGGTTTATTATTAGCGGTAACCCGGCAGCCTGCCTGATATTTGATATCGAAGATTACTTTTTCAGCGAACAATACATCAGCGATGTAGTTGCTCATCACCCGATGATGGAACCATTTTTCGATACCGTGCAATCACATGTAAACAATGAAGATGAATGGCAGGAAGAAATTGTAATATTTGTCCAGGGCGGCAAGAAAGTGCTGCGAGTTCGTGGCACCGCGTTGCTATCACAATCCAAAGAACGCAAGGAGCAGGTCATCGTGGTCGATGATCTAACCGAATTGATCAAGGCGCAAAAAGATTCTGCCTGGAGTGAAATGGCCCGTCGGCTTGCGCACGAGATCAAAAACCCGTTAACCCCGATTCAACTGTCGGCGGAACGTCTGCAGCGCAAGTTAAGTGGAGAGGTTAGTGAAGAAAATCAATCGATGCTGGATCGCTATACGCATACTATCGTGCAGCAGGTCCAGGCGATGAAGCTAATGGTCAACGCCTTTACCGAGTACGCCCGGTCACCGATGAAAAAGCCGCAGCTGGTTGACATGAATGCGATGCTCGAAGAAATTGCAGTGCTTTATCATGAAGATAATGCCGACATCGTCATAGACCTGGAACTCGATAAATCGATGCCGCAGATTGAGGCCGACGATGTACGTTTGCGGCAACTGGTGCACAATCTGATCAAGAACAGCCTGGAAACGCTAGAGGGTGAGGGGTGGATAAGGCTCAGGACCAGCTGCAGTGTTAAATCGGGCCGCGACTG
>CALDDP010000068.1 GCA_937936805.1 uncultured Gammaproteobacteria bacterium
CAGTGTTATTCTCAAAAGTAGTTATAACCGGCATCATAGCCTATTTTGCAGACTCGCTTAAGCGGCGTCTGGCGCCAGGCATCAATTCTTGCGGACGGCGTCCTTACCGGCGAGTATACTTGCCGCAGATTTTTATGGAGATAGCCAAAAATGCGACCCAGTGCTCGTGCAGTAGATGAGTTAAGACCCGTCACAATTACACGTAATTACATCAAGCACGCAGATGGTTCGGTATTGATCGAGTTCGGTGATACCCGCGTAATTTGTACCGCTTCGATTGATAATTCCGTGCCCGGTTTTTTGCGCGGTAAGGGCAGTGGCTGGGTGACCGCGGAATACGGCATGTTACCGCGCTCGACAGGAAAACGCATGCGCCGTGAAGCCAGCAGTGGACGCCAGGGGGGTCGCACCATGGAGATCCAGCGGCTGATCGGTAGAGCGCTGCGCGCCAGTATCAATACTGAAAAACTGGGCGAGCGCACCATTACCGTGGATTGCGACGTAATCCAGGCTGACGGCGGCACCCGCACCGCCTCCATCTCGGGCGCCTGGGTGGCGCTGTCTGATGCGATTCAGGGATTGATAGATGCCGGTGAACTCGAACAGAACCCGATCGAATGCCAGGTAGCCGCCATATCAGTAGGCATTTACCAGGGCGAACCGGTTCTTGATCTCGACTACGCGGAAGATTCCGACGCGGACACCGACATGAATGTAGTGATGAATAATAGCGGCGGCTTTATCGAAGTCCAGGGGACTGCCGAAGCCGAGGCGTTTACCGACCAGGAATTAAGTAGCATGCTGGCGCTGGCGCGCGCTGGAATAAGCCGCCTGTTCGACCTGCAGACAAATCCGTGAAACAACTGGTGCTGGCTTCAGGAAACCCGGGCAAATTGCGCGAGTTATCGGCAATCCTGGACGAACTCGGCTACCAGTTGCATGCCCAGTCTGAATTCGGTGTGGACGAGGTCGCCGAGACCGGCACTACTTTTGTCGAAAACGCGATAATCAAGGCCCGCCATGCCGCAACGATTACCGGATTACCCGCGCTGGCCGACGATTCCGGTATCGAAGTCGATGCGCTCGACGGGGCACCGGGTGTATACAGCGCCCGATTTGCCGGTGCCAATGCCGACGATGCGGCCAACAACGCTTTACTGGTCGATAAACTGCGCAATGTCCCGCCGGCAGAGCGCAGCGCACGCTATCGTGCGGTTATCGTATTGATGCGCCATGCGGCAGACCCGTCACCATTGATCTGTGAAGGGAGCTGGGAAGGCATGATCCAGCTGGATCCGGCCGGGGACGGAGGTTTTGGCTATGACCCTTACTTCTTTCTGCCCGACCTGGGGTGCACCAGCGCGCAACTGAGCGCCAGCGAGAAGAACCGGCTAAGCCATCGTGGAGCGGCGCTGCAGGAATTGAAACGCAAACTGAAAGAGCAGGATGTTTGACAGCAATCCTCCGCTTGGTCTTTACATCCACCTTCCCTGGTGCGAACAGAAATGCCCCTATTGCGATTTTAATTCCCACCAGTCCGACTCGATTCCCGAACAGGCCTATATCGAGGCCCTGCTTACAGATCTCGAGCAGGATTTACCACTGATATGGGGGCGCGGCATCGATTCGATATTCATTGGTGGCGGTACGCCTTCGCTATTCTCGGCCGCCGCGATCGAGCAGCTGTTTTCGGGATTACGTTCATTGCTGAATTTTGCGCCCGCAATCGAAGTCACGATGGAGTCGAACCCGGGCAGCGCAGATGCAGAAAATTACCAGGGTTACCTTGAAGCCGGCGTCAACCGACTCTCTATCGGGGTGCAGAGTTTTAATAACCAACAGCTCAAAACGCTCGGTCGCGTGCACGACGGCGCGCAAGCCGCACGGGCAATTGCCGTCGCGCGCAGCGCCGGGTTCGATAACATCAACCTCGACCTGATGTTCGGCTTGCCGGCGCAAAGCCTGGCCGCTGCAAGTGCCGATCTGGAGCAGGCGATAGCGCTCGGGCCGGAACACATCTCGCTCTATCAATTGACGCTCGAACCCAACACGTTGTTTCATCACCAGCCACCTGCGAATATGCCGGACGACGACCTGTGCTGGGAGCAACAGAACGCCTGCCAGACATTGCTGGCGACGCATGGTTACGATCAGTATGAAGTTTCAGCCTACTGCCTGAAAAAACGCGCATGCAAACATAATTTGAACTACTGGCACTTCGGTGATTACGTCGGCATCGGCGCGGGAGCACACGGCAAAATCACCCTTGGCGGCGAAAACCGGGTGCTGCGCCGGGTACGCCAGCGTCAACCCCGTGCCTACCTCGAACAGGCCGGACATGACCGCATCTCAAGCGAGACCACCCTGGATGAAGCCGATCTCATATTTGAATTCATGCTCAATGCGTTGCGGCTCAAACATGGATTCGACACCAGCCTGTTCCACGACAATACCGGTTTATCATTGAATATGCTGTTACCCGGGCTGGAACGTGCACGTGAAAAGGGTTTGCTCGAGTTTAACGGCAAAAAAATTGTTCCAACCGAGCTTGGATTTTGTCATTTAAACGACCTGCAGACGCTTTTTCTACAACCGCTCGACGCAAAAAGAAGGCCGTTTTTTGAATCTTCAGCGCAATTTACTCACAACTGAATTATCGGCGTGAAAAAAGTCAAGCGCTTTCTGAATTATTTTTACAGCTAAAACCCGGGTTTCTTAAGTTATTGATTACTATAGATTTATTAAGTTGGTTAAAAAATGACTAATCTAACAGAAAGCCAGAGTTTTACAGGCTTTACGTAATTCCCGGTTGAGTTATACACAAAGTTATCCACAGTTTTTGTGGATAAAATTAGCACTCGCCATTGACTCAAGGCATTATGGGATTTTGGTTACAAAATACTTTAACTTTCATTCCTAAGCGGGACCCCGAAATGACTAAAACGGACGAAAAACACTTGCACTTTGCCGGCTAAAAGGTGAAAATTCGCGCCCTTTATCGCTCGACCCATACTAAGTGGCATCATGAAACAAGACATTCATCCCGACTATAGAGACGTTGTATTCCAGGATATCTCATCCGATTTTGCCATCCTGACAAAGTCCACCGTACCCACCAGGGAAACCATCACCTGGGAAGACGGTAACGAATATCCCTTGCTGAAACTCGAGATTTCGAGTCAGTCACACCCGTTCTACACCGGCAAGCAACACATCCTGCAAACTGCAAAACAGGTCGACAAGTTCCGTCAACGTTACGGCAAATAGTTTATCGCGATATCCCAGAAAGGGTGCCCCGGCACCCTTTTTTTTTTGCCTTGAATAAAGCACGGCCTCACCCAATAATTAAACCATGAAGTTTGCCAACTGCCTGTTTCTTATACTGAGTCTCACACTCAGCGCCTGTGCAACCAATCCAGTGACCGGTAAAAGTGATTTCACGCTCGTCTCGGAGAATGATGAAGTAGAGCAGGGGCGCAACTTCCATCAACAGGTTATTGCCGAGTATGGCGTCTACGATGACCCAGAATTGCAAAAATATGTAAATGCTATCGGACAGGATCTAGCCGCCAGAAGTCATCGCGCAAACCTCGAGTTTACATTCACGGTACTGGATTCTCCCGAGATCAATGCATTTGCCCTGCCGGGCGGCTATGTCTACATCACGCGCGGTATCATGGCCTACCTTGACTCAAAAGCAGAACTTGCCGGTGTGCTGGGACATGAAATCGGGCACGTTACCGCGCGCCACTCGGTACGCCAGCAGTCAGGCCAGATGGCGTCCACCCTGCTTGGCGTGCTGATTTCCGCCACCACCGGCCAATCAGGGCTGGGCGATCTCAGTAACCAGCTCGGTACCGGAATAGTGCGCGGTTACGGCCGCGAACATGAACTCGAGGCCGATCGCCTCGGCGCCGAGTATCTCCACCTGAGCGGTTATGATCCCGAAATCATGCTTGAAGTTATTGGCGTCCTCAAGGACCAGGAGGTTTACGAACAGGCGCTGGCTAAAAAAGAAGATCGAGACCCCAATATTTATCACGGCGTGTATTCTACCCACCCGCGAAACGATGACCGTCTCCAGACCGTGGTACGCGCCGCCAAAAATCTTTCCGTGCAGACTTATCGCGATAGTGACCGGTCAGGTTATTATGACAAAATCGATGGCATGATGTGGGGTCCCAGCATAAAGCAGGGCATCCTCGCCAACAACCTGTTCAGCCACCCTGAGCTTGCTTTTTCGCTACAGCTACCCGAAACCTGGGAAGTAAACAATTACCCCGAATTTCTGCAGGCCAGGAATCCACAGAACGCTGCCATTGTGCAGGTCGGGGTAAGCGGCCTTAAAAAGGACGAGTCGCTAGACGGTTTGCTAAAGCGAATGAGTAATGATGAAAAGCTCGAGGTCAGCAGAAATGAAAACGGGGTTACCGCCAGAATCATGGCCAAACCACACAACGGCGACGAACAACCGGCACGGATTAGCGCGATTGCACTCGATAATTCGCTAGCACTGACCCTGCTGGGTACCTCGACAGAGGATCAGTTCGCCGGGACTGAAAAGGCCCTGCTTGGTATAATTCAGAGTTTTCGCCGGCTCAGCCCGGCCCAGGTCGACGCTATCGAAGTGCCGCGACTACGCATAGTCAGCCGCAACATCGACAGCTTTGAAACCCTGGCAGAACAAAGCGCGATCGAATATGAAGCTGTTGATATCTTACGTCTGCTCAATCGGGCCTACCCCGACGGTAACATCGACGAAATCAAAAACCTTAAAACGGTAACCTTTGATGACTAGCCTACGCCTCGGTTTTTTGCTAGGAGCCACCCTGTTCAGCTGCATTACAGCTGCGACGGAGTCGTCAGAATCCGCCTGCCGCAAAATCTCCGACAAACTCGCCAGCGTTGATTTCCTGGAATGCTCGGATCTGGGCCTGACGCCGAGTGGCCATACCTCGGTTGACGGCTTCCCGTTACTGATCAAGGAATACCCGCCGCTAAAATCACGCAAGCCGAAGGGGCGCATACTTCTCGTCGGTGGCACGCATGGAGACGAACTCTCGTCAATCAGCATCGTGTTCAAATGGATGCACACGCTGGAGAAACACCATTCCGGACTCTTTCACTGGCGCATTAATCCATTAATGAATCCTGACGGTGCACTGCGCCCCGGCCAGCGCCGCACCAATGCTAACGGTGTTGACCTGAACCGTAACTTTGCAACCCCTGACAGCCATAATGGCGCAGCGCTCGATTACTGGCGGGCAAGAACCTATGAAAACAAGCGTCGCTACCCGGGGCCCTATCCGCTCAGTGAACCCAAAACCAACTGGCTGTCCGAAGAGATCGACAACTTTAAACCCGATGTCGTCATCGCGGTGCACGCGCCCTATTCGCTGGTCGACTATGATGCGCCTGACCGAAAAAATGCTCCCCGACGCATCGGCTACCTGCGTAAAAACCTGATGGGCACCTACCCCGGATCGCTCGGCAACTACGCCGGAATTCATCTGGGCGTTCCGGTAGTGACCCTGGAGTTACCCCACGCCGGGATCATGCCGACCAGTCAGCAAATCAAACACCTGTGGAGCGACCTGATTCGCTGGCTGGTGCGCAACGTGTGAGCCACCACCCGCCTCCCAAATCACGATGACCAGCCTGCTACCTGTCCCCTGGGCTCGATTTGTGCGATATTTGGTGTAATCATTTGCAACAGAGACGATAAGCGTGTCCATATTTCCCTATACCCGCAAACGACGCATGCGTCGAAACGAATTTTCCAGGCGCCTGATGCGTGAGCATTGTTTGAGTGCCAGTGATTTCATCTATCCGATGTTCGTCGTCGATGGCGAGCAACAGCGACAGGCGGTCGAATCGATGCCCGACATCGAACGCCTCAGCATCGATCTGTTGCTCGAAGAGGCAACTGAAATCTGCCGCCTCGGAATCCCGGCAATAGCCCTGTTCCCGGTAGTGGGCGAGTCGGGTAAAAGCGACATTGCCGACGAAGCCTGGAATCCACAAGGCCTGATCCAGCGAGCGGTGCGAGCACTCAAGGAGGCTCAGCCCGAACTCGGGGTAATTACCGATGTCGCGCTGGACCCCTACACCAGCCATGGCCAGGATGGCTTGCTCGACGATACCGGTTATGTCACTAACGACGCAACCATCGAGGTACTGGTCAAGCAGGCGCTGTCGCATGCGGCTGCTGGAGCCGATGTCGTGGCACCTTCCGACATGATGGATGGCCGTATCGGCGCCATTCGCGAAGCACTGGAATCGAACGGTCACACGAACACTGGAATCCTTGCCTACGCGGCCAAGTATGCCTCCAGTTTCTATGGCCCGTTTCGGGATGCCGTGGGATCGGCTGGCAATCTCGCCGGTGGTAACAAATACACCTACCAGATGGACCCGGGCAATAGCAATGAGGCGCTGCACGAAGTCGCCCTCGATATCGATGAAGGCGCCGATATGATCATGATCAAACCCGGTCTCCCCTACCTCGACATAGTGCGACGGGTCAGC
>CALDDP010000069.1 GCA_937936805.1 uncultured Gammaproteobacteria bacterium
TTTCGGTGGTGGCGTAAATCCAGAATACGCTGAGGAACACGTCGGCCGGTGTGTCCCTGACCTGCTGCAGGCGCGCTTCGACCTGGTCCGCATGGTTGGCTATGAAGGCATCGGTAAACCAGCGTGCGACGAAAGTAGCCAGGGTTTCTGCAATGCCGTTTTGTTCCATCGCATTGCCGACCGCCTGCAGCTTGGCGCGATCATCCTCGCTGCGTCCGGCGGCGGTGCTGAGCAGGCCGACACTGAGCGTGTGGTCGGGGTAGGCATGGGCGTAAGCCGGGCCGATCATTCCACCCAGCGAATGCCCGGCTATGTGAATCCTGTCGTGGCCCAGCTTTTGGCGCAAGGCTTCGAGATCATCGACCAGGTCATCGAGTGAATAGGGCGTGGGTGCAATCGGGCTGTCGCCATGGCCGCGCAAATCGTAGCTGACGCAGGTGAAACGATCCTTGAGACCGTCGATGAGTTCGTCCCAGGTCGTTTTGCGCGAGCCAATGCCGTGCACGAGGTAAAGTGCCGGACCCTGGCCCTCGATTCGATAACTGACGTCTACTGCAGCCATGATGCGGCTTAAGACGCTTGCGCTTGCGCGGCCGGAGCAATGGCAAAATGTGGCATGACTTCTTCGGCAAAGCATTGTATCGATTCCAGCACCTCGGCCTGCTCGACACCGAAATTGACGTTCATGATAAACCGGTCGACGCCGGCTTCGGCATAGGGGGCAAGTTTATCGATCATTTCCGTCGGCGTGCAGATGGTCAGATTCTCAGCCGTTTGCTCGAGCGTCATCTTGCGCGGCAGTGGTTTGATCATGCCATGCTCGACGATGCCCGGTCCGGTGAACACGTTATCGAAGCGACTGTAGTAGTCGTGTGCCAGCTGAATTTTACGATTACGGTCGGCGTCGCTGTGCGACAGGAAGGTCACCCTTGACAGTGACAGGGTCTGGTGCGCACCCGCATCGCCAAGCTCTTCCTTGCCGCGATTGAAAGCGTTGACCTGGTCGAGCATGTGTTGATGATCCCCGGATAGCGGCGTGGTCTGAATGTGGAAGCCGCGTTTGGTGCAGTGGTAAATCGCCTCGGGAATCAATACCGCCATCATGATCGGAATATCGCTAACCGGTCGAGGCATGATCGTCAGTGGATCGAATTGATAGTATTTACCGTCCCAGCTGACCTCTTCCTCGGCGAGCAGAGCCTGCAGCACATTCAGGGATTCGTCGAATTTCTCGCGGCTGGTTTCCAGCGGCACGCCCATGCGCCCCATCTCGAAAGCGAAAGCACCGCGTCCAACCCCGACCATTAAACGCTGATCGGTGAAAATATCGGCACAGACGAGTTCGCCGGCGAGGATGCGCATATCGTGCAGCGGCAGTACCGAGACCGCGGTAATGATCTTGATGTCCTGCGTCTGGCTGGCAATCTTGACCGCGAACTGCAGCGGGGCCGGCATCATCAGAATGTTGATCAGGTGATGTTCGGTAATGCCCACCGATTCATAGCCGTACTGATCGGCACAGCGGGCCTGTTCGAGCATGTCCTGGTACACTCGATCACCACCGTAGGATTTATCCGGGTAATAGGCTGAAAGCTGGATACTGAAGTGCATGGATAGGTGCCCTGCGGTAAATTGCGGGATATTTTCTTACAAACCAACAAGATTCACTATCGAAATATTTCCAAGGTTTCTTTTTCATTCCCGCGCAAGAAGAATTGCGAACCATGCCCGGGTATCGGGGCTAGTTGCAGTGCTGGTAATCCTTGGCCAGACATATACGTGCCAGTTTCTGCGATTTGTTGATTTCCTCGGCTGTCATCTCCCTTTCAACCGTGTCGAGATTTGAAGCGGCCTCTTTATATCCTTTCGATGCAGCAATATTCCACCACATATGCGCGTGGATATTGTCTTGTAGCGTTTTATAAACAGAACCGAGGTTGTACTGGGCTTCTGCATTCCCCTGGTTGGCCGCTTTTCGGTACCATTCGATAGCAGTCTGGTAGTCCCGCGTCACACCCCTGCCTTCGCCGTAGATTGAGCCGAGGTTGTTCTGTGCCAAGGCATGCCCATGATCGGCAGCTAGTTCGTACCACTTAATGGCCTCATGGTAATCCCGTTTAACATTAAAACCATGGTCATACATCAAACCCATTTTAAACTGGGCTTCCGCGTCCTCTTGCCCGGCAGCCAGCTCGAACTGCGCCGCGGCATACCCCTGTTCGGCCGCCAGGCTAAACCACTGGAAGGCAGCCTTGTAATCCCGGGTAATGCCCCTTCCCCGGTAGTACATCGAACCCAGTGTGAACTGTGCTTTAGCGTCACCCTGTTCGGCCGCCAGTTGCAACCACTTGAGCGCTTGCTGGTAATCCTGCCTGACATTAATGCCATCGTGGTAGGCTTCCCCCAGTAGAATCTGTGCAACAACCAGTCCGTTACTGGCTGCCTGGCGGTACCACTCGAAGGCAGCTTCAAGGTCCTGGTCAACGCCCAGTCCCTGTGCGTACATGTCCCCGACAATGAATTGTGCCCTGGCGAATCCCTGGTCAGCCGCGAGTTTCAACCACTTGAACGCCGCCTTGTAATCCTGGGCGCCGCCTTTGCCGTGATAAAACATTAAACCCAGCAGGTACTGAGCTCTATGGTTACCTTCGTTGGCGGCTAACGTCCACTCCCTTCTCGCAGTCGCGAAGTCTTCACCCTGGTATGCATCCAATCCTTTGCTGAAATCTGCAAAAACAACAACGCCCGTTTGCAGGAAAAATATAAATACAATAAACAGGAGCTTTTTCACCCGGCCATGATGCCAAACAGTCGGATCTATTAAAAGCCGGCTTAACCTGCAAGCGGTTCGGAGAGCAATTGTTTCCAGGAATAGAAACAATAGCTCTCTGACACGGATTTAAATGGTTGAACTGATGCTACTCAGGGTAAAGAATACTAATCAAATTACTAATATCGCAATGAAACGGATC
Organism: uncultured Gammaproteobacteria bacterium; assembly: GCA_937936805.1. Classification (GTDB taxonomy): domain Bacteria; phylum Pseudomonadota; class Gammaproteobacteria. The sequence continues at coordinate 2,973 of CALDDP010000069.1, forward strand.
GTGATCCTGGAACTGTTTCATTTTCGAGAGACATGATGCTCTCATCTGGCACGGAGTTTAACTAATGAATCAAGACAGCGTGAACAAGTCAATCCTGGTGTTGATAGTGATTTCGATTTCAGCACTCTTCTTTTCAATGATTTCCCAGTTTCTAATGGCTATATTCATGGCCGGATTGTTCAGTGCTCTGGCGCGTCCCGTATACCGGCGCCTGCGAATCTGGTTCGGGGGACGCAGGCACCTGGCTTCGGCGATCACGATGTTGCTGATGATAGTAGTGGTGTTGATTCCGGCGATGCTTTTGGTCGGCATTGTTGTGGGGCAGGCAATAGATGTCGGCCAGTCGGTTACTCCCTGGGTTAAACAATATATTGATCAGCCCGACAGGATCACAGCCTATCTGCAGCACCTGCCATTTTATGAGCAGTTGGTACCCTACCGCGAAATCATCCTTGAAAAAACGGGGCAACTGGTTGGATCAATCAGCAAACTGATTGTCAACGGGCTGTCTTCGGCCACGCTTGGCACGGCGACCTTTCTGTTCATGACCTTCGTGTTCCTGTATACGATGTATTTTTTCCAGATGGAGGGGGTAAAGTTTATCAGGAAGATTCTCTATTACCTGCCGCTGGCCAGTGACGATGAAAACCTGATGCTGGAAAAGTTTACCTCGGTAACGCGGGCCACATTAAAAGGTTCCTTGTTAATCGGAACATTGCAAGGCGGCCTTGCCGGCATCGCTTTTGCGGTGGCGGGTATAGACAATGCCGTGTTCTGGGGTTCGGTTATGGCCGTGTTGTCGATCATACCCAGTATTGGCTCGGCGCTGGTATGGGGCCCGGCATGCATAATCCTGATTATGCAGGGCAGCGTCGGTGCTGGCATAGGACTGCTGGCTTTTTGCGGGCTTGTGGTGGGCAGTCTCGATAATGTGTTGCGACCTATCCTGGTGGGCAAGGATACCAGGATGCACGAACTGATGATTTTCTTCGGCACCCTTGGCGGCATCATGATGTTTGGCATTTCCGGTATTATTATCGGTCCGTTGATCGCGTCGTTATTCGTGACAATCTGGGAACTTTACGCCGTCGCGTTTGGTGATTTCTTACCGGAAGTGTATTACCGCAAACCTGTCCCTAAAGCGGTCGTTAAGGAGTCGGCGGAGGAGTAAGACCGCGCGGGGAAAGACTGTCTGAGCGGATGCAGGTGGTTAGATAATGGCAGGGCTTAGACCGCCCGGTTGCCGATGGCTGCGCTAGCCGACGGGATGATCTCGATAACATTGCCCAGCGCCTGCCGAATGTCGTCCAGGGTAGGATAGTAGTTCCCGTAGGTCCCCGCCTTGCGCGAACAGATCAGCGACTGTACGTCGGGCTGATCGGGTGATGTCAATTTCATGTTCACGCGGTAAAGGTAATAGCTCGGTATGCGATCCATGATCCAGTCGC
>CALDDP010000070.1 GCA_937936805.1 uncultured Gammaproteobacteria bacterium
ACCTTCGTTACCCGCAGTAGCGCCGCGATCGTGTTATCGACAGCCATATCCGTGGTGACGCTGTCAGCGTTATTTATCTTCCTGGGTCGCTAATCTGCTTCTTCTGTTACAAGCAGGAACAATCATTTTGACCTTTAAACCGGCCCCGGCTTAAACTCCCATTTTCAACGAGGGCAAATGCATGACTGAAAATCCGGTGTGGCAATGGATCGACGATACCTTTCTCGATCTTGGTCGACAGTTCCGTTGGTCCTATCTGCCCCCGCTAATGGTATATCTTGCCGCCGGAGTTTCGGGCCTGACTTCGATCGTAGGCACTTTTTTTATCAAGGAATACCTCGATCTGTCGGCCGCCTTCCTCGCCGGTCTCGCCTTCTGGGCGGGCATTCCGTGGACGCTGAAGATGCCGCTTGGTCACCTCGTCGACCTTATATGGCGTCGCAAAACGTTGCTGGTCTACATCGGCGCCAGCCTGATCGCGCTCAGTATCCTGATCATGTACGGCATTATCGCGCACACCGACGCAATGGCCGAGATCATGAAGGTCGAAGCCTGGTTCGTTATCGCCACCATACTGGCACCGACCGGCTACGTGGTGCAGGACGTGGTTGCCGACGCGATGACGGTGGAAGCGGTGCCGACCATCGACGAAAACGGCAAACCCTACCCGGACAGTGAAATCAAGCTCATGCACACGACGATGCAGACCCTCGGCCGGGTGGCAATCATCGGCGGCCTGGTAGCAGTTGCCGCGCTAAATATCACCATGTTCAGCGGGGTTGAGGACATGTCGGAGGAGATGAAGGTCGCGATCTACGCCGATATCTACCTGCTCGCACTGATCATTCCCCTGATTTCGATCACCGGCGTCATTCTCGGTCGCATTTTACTGCTTCGCCGCGCCCGCGAGTTGGAACAACAGGGCCATGACCACTCCAGCATCGACCAACTGCTGTTTGCACCGGGGGGTGAGACCAGCCCGAACTGGTGGATTCTCGGCGGCAGCCTCGTATTTGCAGTATTCACAGTGAGCATGGGTGTCAGCCAGGTGTCATTCGCACAGGAAATTATTTTCCTCGGCTCGATGAGTATCATTTTATTCCTGATGTACCGACTGTTGCTCGAACTCGAACCCGCGGCACGCAAGATGCTGATCGGCACCGCGGTTATCATCTTCGTGTTTCGTGCGGTTCCGCTGCCGGGCCCCGGTGCGGGATGGTTCGAAATCGACGTCCTCGGGTTCGACCAGCGTTTTCTGTCGGTGTTGTCACTGATAGCGTCATTACTCACGCTGGCCGGCATGGTAGTGCTGCGGCCGATGATGGCGAGACATTCGATTGCCTTCGTGGTCGCGGCATTGACCATCGCTGCGGGTATTCTGTCGCTACCCAACATCGGGCTTTATTACGGCCTGCACGAATGGACCGCGGCGCACACCGGCGGCGTTGTCGACGCTCGATTCATCGCGATTATCGACACCGCAATCGAATCCCCGCTTGGCCAGATTGCAATGATACCGATGCTGGCCTGGATCGCGAAGAATGCGCCCCCGCATCTGAAAGCGACATTTTTTGCGGTAATGGCTTCTTTCACCAACCTGGCGTTGTCGGCCGCAAGCCTCGGCACCCGATACTTAAACGAGATTTACCTGGTCACCCGCGAAGTCCGCGACCGGGTGACCGATGCAATCAGCACCGCGGCAGACTACAGCGAACTGGGATGGCTGTTGATAGTCGTCGCACTGATTGGTTTAATTGCGCCGTTGTTAACCATCCTGCTCGTCCAGCGCTCGCCATTGCGCACCCATCAATAGACTAAAGGTCAAGTTCATGAAAAAAATCCTGTCTGGTTTGATCATCTCGTTGGCAGCTGCGCCCGCGCTCGCCCACCATCCACTCTCCGGCATGCCGATGGAAACCTTTGCCCACGGATTATTATCCGGCGTCGGACATCCGCTACTGGGTTTCGATCATTTATTCTTCGTTGCCCTGGCCGGAATTGCCGCGGTGTTTGCCGGTCGCCGCTTGCTCGCACCGCTGGCCTACATCGCCGCGATGGCAGGTGGTTGCCTGGTCGCTGCCCTGTGGACTTCGGTGCCGGCCAGCGAACTGATGATCGCCATCTCACTACTGGTGCTCGGCAGCATGCTGCTTAGCGGTCGGCAGTTCGGTTTGAGCACGGTGCTGCTTACCTTTGCAGTTTTTGGGATTTTTCATGGTGCGGGGCTTGGTGAATCACTCGCCAACCAGGAGGCTGGATTTGGCAGCCAGGTTCTTATCGGTTACCTGTTGGGACTGGGTGTTATTCAGTATGCCATCGCACTGGCCGCTGGCTGGGTGTGTTCAGGCTTCTGGAAAGTCTCCCTCGAGAGTGCGATCCAACCTCGTCTGGCGGGCGCCATGGTAGCCGGTGCGGGGCTTTACCTCACTCTGGAACATCTCGAAAGTTCCCTGCTGCGAGTAATATCAAGCTAACTTTACGGATCGGTTTTTAACTTTACCGGCTGCCCGTGCGGGGTCGCCAGGTAAGCTGCTTCCCAGTCCTTGCGCTTACCAGCCATTGCCTTAAGGTCGATTGGACTGTTCCTGGCAACCAGGCCTTCGAGGGCGCTTAACACGCAGCGGTAATACGTTTCCTGGTCATCGCTAGCCCCATCGGTCTCGGCTTGCTGCAACGCGTCGCCAAGTGCTGCAGACCAGTCAACAGCACTGAACAATCCGTTTTGTACCAGGGTATCGGCAATCGCCAGGGCCTCGGCCTGCCAGGCTTCGGCGAACGCGGGCTCACCGTCGACACTGGCGAGCGGTTTTAGTGATTTCAAATCCGGGTCATTCATAATCAGGCCGGAACAAGATAACTTTCCCAGAGATCGAGGTATACCTTGTCGTGACTGCCTTCGGCCTCCGCCCATAGTTCGGCGGTGGCGAAGCAGACGTTATAGCAATGCTGATGAATTTCCCTGCCTTCGGCTGACAAATCGGGGAACACATGTGCACCATTATAAGCGTTGATGGTTCCACGACGGCCACGCGCGTATTGCGGCAGCCGGGTATGACCACTATTGCCATGACTGGAAGTTGTCACTGATTGCCCGACCTTAAAAGCGGGCGGAACCTCGATCTCGGCATCGAAGCGAAATGCATGATCATGATCTTCCTGAAGCACCTGCTGTAATGTCA
>CALDDP010000071.1 GCA_937936805.1 uncultured Gammaproteobacteria bacterium
TCTCGGCCGCGATGGTCAATTTTCCGGATGTCCGTTCGGCGGCTGAAGCGACGATCCAGATCATTCAGATGGGAATCCCCATGGCGCGCATCGAGATTGTCGACAGCGCTTACATGAAAGCGATAAATGCCTACAGTAAAACCAGCTACGCTGAACTCGACACGCTGTTTCTCGAGTTCCATGGTACCCCTGCCGGGGTCGCCGAACAGGTACAGATGTTCGACGAAATTTCACGGGATTTTGGCGCGACCGGGTTTCAGTGGGCAGAGCAGGAAGAGGATCGTAAACAGCTGTGGCGTGCACGGCACGATGCCTATTATGCCGGCCTCGCGGTTCACCCCGGGTATCGTGGCTACGTTACTGACGTCTGTGTCCCCATTTCCCGGCTCGCGGATTGCATCACCCAGACCCAGGCCGATATTACGGCCTCAGGGCTTTATGCCCCGGTTATCGGCCATGTCGGAGATGGTAATTTTCATGCCACTATGTTTATCGACCCTGATGATCACGCGATGTTCGAGAAGGCGCTGGAGCTCGATAAGCGTATGGTGCAAAGGGCCCTGGACATGGGCGGCACCTGTACCGGCGAACACGGGATCGGTATGGGCAAACTGAAACACATGCGTAACGAACATGGTGACGGTGCCGTGGACGTCATGAAAACAATCAAGACAGCGCTCGATCCGCAAAACATAATGAACCCGGGCAAAATTATCGATTGTTAAGTCGGCTCGATCGCCTGCTCGGTTACGTGCCGCTGCAACTGCGGATAAAACTCAAGAAAACCCTGCTCAATCATTTCATGACTGCGCTGTAAATCCTCGATGGCGTTTTCGAAATCATTGGCAAAGCGTATGCGCCCTGCAACCCGGTCGAGCGCTTCGGCAACGGCGTCAATGTGACGGTAGGAACCAAACCAGTCGTATTCGATCATGCGTTTGGTTACGCGTTGCATATCATCGTGCGGCATCATTTTCCGGCCTTCGGCCATACGCCGATACAGCTCACTGATCAGCTCATCCAGACTGCGCTTTTCAAATCTGTCCCAGTGGTTGATTAAGAGATGGTCGAAGTAGATATCGAGCGCGATCCCGGCAAAACGGCGCCTCCTGGCACCGAAACTGCGCTTCATCTGGAGTACTAGCGGGTGCGCATCGGTAAACCGGTCAACGGCGCGATGATTGAGCAGTCCGGCCCGCACCGCAGCCGGCAGGGAAGCCTGGTCGACTCCACGCGCAAAGTCACCAAGCAGGTTGCCTACCGTCGATTCGACGGTAGGTTGCGCCAGCACCAGGTGTGCGAAATGGTTCATTCAGGCAACACCGCCATGTTCCAGCAACCAGTCACAGAATTTGTTCTCGTTATCCGACAGGCGGCTGCGATCGGCTTTCAGGTAATAGGTTTCGGGAATTTCCAGTTCGACATCGAACAGGCGCACCAGGTCACCGCTGGCAAGCAGCGCATCGGAAATGAATGACAGGCCAAGCATGACGCCGAGCTTACATCGTGCCATTTCAACTGCCAACATATAGCCGTGCGTGCTGAGTTCGGATTGCTGTAAACCATCCGGGGGTTTTACATCGCAAAGTTCATAAAAACTGTCCCAGGGCGTGGCCGCGCCCAGTGAATTGATGCGACCAAACCTGAACAGATCTTGCGGCCTCGATATCTGCGCCGCCAGTGACGGCGCGCAAAGGGGAAAACAGGACATCCTCTGGCTTAACAGGTATTCATCTTCCCTGCCGGATCGGGTGCCGAATCGAATTTCGATATCGTCGGATTTAGCGCTGTAATCGGTCTCCCAGATAGCCGGCACTATGTTTAGCGAAATACCGGGATTAGTCTGCATGAATGACGCAATTCGCGGAGTCAGCCACAGCACGCTGAACGACCAGTTACTTCGAATGGTTATTCTATCCGCATCGGAGCGGACGAAGTTCGCGCGCGTACTTTGTCGCAGAATACGCAACGCACTCTGGATATCCGGCAAGTAGGTATTGCCGGCGTTAGTTAACTGCAGGGATCTCGCTCCGCGGATAAACAGCGCTTCGCCGACGAAGTTCTCCAGCAGCTTGATCTGCTGGCTGACGGCCGACTGGGTCACGTTCAATTCATCGGCCGCCTGGGTAAAACTCAGGTGGCGTGCCGAAGATTCGAACACCCGTAACCACTGCAGAGGGGGTAAATCTCGCATTCGACTCCATGCATAAGTTAGATATTAGTTAAACTAATACTATGAGTCAGAATATATTGATTGTCCAGTCGTCAAGGCTGCGCTTTAATTTGTCGCTAACCCTGACATCCGGAGCTCAATATGGCTATTTCCGCCGTTGACACCAGTTCGATCACTCCCGACAACGATCCGCACTACGAAGATCGCATCAATCTCGCCGCGGTATTTCGCATGACGGCACGTCTCGGTATGGACGAAGCCGTGGGCAATCATTTCAGTTACGCGGTTGCGGATGACGGCAATCAATTTCTGGTGAATCCTTTCGGCCGCCATTTTTCCAATATCCGCGCCAGCGAACTGTTACTGCTTAATGCGCACGAAGAAGCCGATATGGATCACCCGGACAAAGCGGATCCGACTGCGTGGGCGATACACGGCGCGATGCATCGTAATGTGCCACAGGCGCGATGCGTGCTTCATGTACATTCCCGGTACGCGACTATTCTCGCTTCGATCAAGCAGGATAGTCTGCCACCGATCGACCAGAACAGCATGCGCTACTTCAATCGCGTCACCATCGACGATGGTTTTGATGGCATGGGACTTGGAGAAGAGGCTGAACGACTTTCTGCCGGCGTCGGCAGTAATCGC
>CALDDP010000072.1 GCA_937936805.1 uncultured Gammaproteobacteria bacterium
TTGGCGCAGCCGATATTGAACTCGGCGCTGAAGTGCTCGAAGATATTCAGAGCGTGTATCGCAATCATCCCATACCCTACTAGCAAATATTATGAATCAGACAGACATAGTTGCCGAAATGCAGGTACTGCCCGAGATTGATGTCGATTACGAAATCCGCCGCCGGGTGGATTTCATCAAGTATGAACTCGAACTTTCCGGACAGAAAACACTGGTGCTCGGAATCAGCGGTGGTATCGATTCCTGTACCTGTGGCCGGCTTGCACAACTGGCAATAGAGAAACTCAACCGGGCCGACAGCGATTATCGTTTTATCGCGGTGCGCCTGCCCTACGCTACCCAGGCCGATGAAACAGATGCACAACAGGCGCTGGATTTTATCCAGCCCAGCCATAGTCTCACGATTAATGTCCAGCCCGGCACCGATGCCATCCATCAATCGACCATGACTGCTTTAGGCGCAGCAGGGCTGGACGATCTGGATGAAAAAATTCAGGACTTCGCCAAAGGTAACGTCAAGGCGCGGATGCGCATGATCGCACAGTATGAAATCGCCGGTTTACTCGGTGGCCTGGTACTCGGCACCGATCATTCCGCCGAAAACGTGACCGGCTTCTACACCAAGTACGGCGATGGCGCCTGCGACCTCATTCCCCTGTTCGGTCTCAACAAGCGCCAGATTCGGCAAGTGGCGGCACACCTCGGGGCGCCACCAGGCATCATCACCAAGGCACCGACCGCCGACCTCGAAACTCTCGCCCCATCCAGGCCGGATGAAGCGGCACTCGGCTTGAGCTATGACCAGATCGATGATTTCCTCGAAGGCAAAAAAATCGACCCCGAGGCCGAACAACGCATTATTCACATATTTCTGACCACCGCGCACAAACGCCAGCCCATCGCTACCGTCTACGACCAGTAAAAGTAATCAAATTCTCCAAAACTCCGTGTAATTAGCTATAAAGCTATTAGTTAACAGCTGGTACAGCAAGTGTCTTCGGGCAATCTCAAACACGGCGGTATTGGAATATGAAGATTTCGAGAACAAGCGATGAGTCTCCAGCGAGGGGTGGGAAACTCAGGAACTTTGACTTGTCTGTCGAAGAAATAAGGATATTGAAGGCGATAAAGGATATGACCCGGTCACTCGAGGATATTGAACGCAAGAACCCCTCCTCCGATCGCCTGGAATACTTCCGCTGTGAAATCAGGCAGCTGCAGGATCAGCTGGAAGAAGTCAGGGAAAATACGCTGATCAGATAATTCAGCAGGAAGACCTGGTGCAGGCTCGCATTAGTCACCACAACCCCAACAATACCTGGCCGGCGCAAGCGAAAACCATCGCCGGCGCTTGCACAAGTACCCTGTGCTGATCAATGGGTCAGGAACTGAGGACGGATTCGGCCTGCAGATCGGCGTGGTATGAAGAACGCACCATCGGGCCACTCGCAACCTGGTCGAAGCCGATCGATTCGGCATAGGCGCCGAGTTCGTCAAATTCCTCCGGCGTGACAAAGCGTTCCACGGCGAGGTGCTCCAGGCTCGGTTGCAGATACTGACCCAGCGTCAGCATGTTTACCTGGTGCTCGCGCAAGTCGCGCAAAACCTGTTTAACCTCGTCAATTTCCTCCCCTAGCCCCAGCATCAAGCCGGACTTGGTCGGTACCTGCGGATGCATCTGCCTGAATTTCTGCAACAGGTCGAGCGACCACTCGTAGTCCGAGCCCGGTCGGATTTTCCGGTATAGCGACGGTACCGATTCGAGATTGTGATTGAAAACATCGGGCGGCGCTTTGGTCATGATTTCAAGCGCCACATCCATGCGGCCACGAAAGTCCGGGGTCAGTATCTCGATCTTGATGGCGGGATTCAATTTGCGCGTTTCGCGAATACAATCGACGAAATGACCGGCGCCGCCGTCACGCAGATCATCCCGGTCCACCGAAGTTATGACCACGTAGCGCAACGCCATGTCGTGAATGGTTTTTGCCAGGTTAGCCGGTTCGTTGACATCCAGTTGATTCGGCCTGCCATGACCAACATCGCAGAACGGGCATCGTCGGGTGCAGATGTCGCCCATGATCATAAAAGTTGCCGTACCCTTGGAAAAACATTCACCCAGGTTGGGACAGGCTGCTTCCTCGCAGACCGTATACAAACTATTCTCGCGCAGGCGTGCTTTAAGTTGTTTGACCCGATCTCCGATTGGCGCCCTGGCGCGAATCCAGGGTGGTTTGCGCTGCACCGATTTAGAGGGCACGACCTTGATCGGGATGCGTGCGACCTTGTCCGCACCCTTGAGCTTAACTCCCTGTACTACCTGATTTTTTTTCAATTAAGTTCCCAGTAAGTATATCGGCCAGCCTGTAACCCACCTGCTCCACGCTATCGGTAACACCATATTCACTTAACTGGGTAACCGCGAGGCCCGGGAAGCCGCAGGGATTGATGCGGGTGAAAGGTTCCAGGTCCATCTCGACGTTGAGACTGAGCCCATGATAACAACATCCTTTTCGAATGCGCAATCCAAGAGCAGCAATCTTGGCCCGATCGACATAGACCCCGGGGGCACCGGGTCTTGTATTCGCCACTATCCGGTAGTCATGCAGCAAATGTATCACCGAATTTTCTATGCTCGCGACCAGACCCTTAACGCCCAGGTTCAGGCGCGCGATATCAAACAGACAATACAGAACCAATTGGCCGGGGCCATGATAGGTGACCTGCCCGCCGCGATCGATCTGCACCAGCGGAATATCCCCGGGATTCAGCAGGTGCTCGGAACGCCCATTCAGACCCTGGGTAAAAACTGGCTTATGTTCTGTAATCCAGAGTTCGTCGGGGGTTTCGGAATCACGCCGATTGGTGAAATCTTTCATCGCAACCCAGGTTTCCTGATAATCAGATCTTCCCAGGTACTTGATTTCAGTATGATGTCGCAACATCGCCGCAGTGACCGTTAGCAGGATAAAACCCAGAACGCATGAAGTTTACATCAGAGTAAAAGAGTATTTTAACAAATAGCATTGGGGCAACCGGCAAAAGCAGCCGGCGTTAACAACTTCAAAGTGACATCACGACCTGTTCACAGTCGTATAAATCCTGGTAAATTTCTTCCAGCTGTTTTTGACTATAAACGGTGAAAGTGAGGGTTAGAGCCAGATACTTGCCGCCCTTGCTGGATCGACGGCGAACATCAATATGCTCCGCCTGCGGACACCTGGCCTTGATCAGGGCCAGCACGATGCCTTCGAAGTCGTCGGACTGCTTACCAAACACCTTGAGCGGGAATCGGTTGGGATAATCAAGCAGTGTCAGCGCTGATTCGCCCGACTCCAGCTTACCGCCCATTAGCGGAACATCAGCTTGATTCTATCCATCGCCCTGACGAAAAGACTTCCCTCGTCGACCGCCTGCAGCGCCACGATATTCTCGCTAAGCACCAGCTCTTCATCCAGCGTGATACTGACCTGGCCGAGTTGCTGCCCCCGACTTACCGGCGCCGATATTTCCTGGTCGATAGCCATCGAGATATCCAGATCGCGGTATCGGCCGCGCGGAATGGTAATATAAATATCCTTGCCGACGCCCATGCTGACCTGCTCCTGCGCTCCGTACCAGATTCTTGTCGCCTGCAGCACTTCGTCCGTACGATAAAGCCGATGAGTTTCATAGAAGCGGAATCCATAGTTCAGCAATGACTGGCTGCTCTGGGTCCGCGACTTGTCGGATTCCGTTCCCAGCACTACCGAGATCAGTCGCATTTCCTCCCGCTCGGCAGATGCGACCAGGCAAAAACCCGCGGCCTCGGTATGACCGGTTTTCACCCCATCCACCGTCTGGTCACGCCACAGCAAACGATTGCGATTAAACTGGCGGATCTCGTTAAAAGTATACTCACGCTCCTTGTAATAAGCATAGGATTGCGGGAATTCCCGTATGATCGCCCGGGTCAGTGTCGCGATATCGCGAGCGCTACTGTAATGATTTTCATCCGGCCATCCGGTTGCATTGATAAAGTTGGTATTGTTCATGCCCAGCAGCTTGGCCTGGTGGTTCATGTAACCGGCAAAGGCCTCTTCAGAGCCAGCTACATGCTCGGCCAGCGCAACGCTGGCATCATTACCGGACTGTATGATCAAACCCTTGAGCAAGTCATCAACCGACACCTGTTTGCCAACTTCGACAAACATCTTCGATCCTTTCATGCGCCAGGCCTTCTCGCTGATAGTCACCATTTCGTCCAGCGACAGGTCGCCGGCAGCTATCGCCTTGTCGACCAGGTAAGCCGTCATCAATTTGGTAATACTGGCGGGTTCGACATGATCGTCGGGATTTTTTTCGGCGAGCACCCTGCCAGAATCAAAATCAACTAGAAAATAACTCGTTGCATTCAGGGTCGGCGGGTCCGGAATCGGCTTGGCGGCCGCCCAGCTTGTCACCGAATACAGCCCGGCCAGTAGACAGATAAGATACGACACGATCTTCATTTCGATTTGCGGTCTGGGGATTTGAAACAAGTCGCGATTGTAGCGATCACTGCAAATGCTCACAAGGTTTATTCGGCATCTTCCTGAACTACGATGCGCGCTGTTTGAAATCCCTTGTTCTTGAGTCGCCTGACGATTGCATTCGCTTCGTCAACATCGAACAGCGGTCCTACCCGGACACGGTAGAAGGTCCCGTTAGTGGTTTGCAGGCTGGTAATTTTTGCGCTTGATTCATTCGCATCGACCAGGTTCTGCACCAGATTAGTGGCATTATCATGACTGGAAAACGAGCCCATTTGAACAAACAGGGGTATATCCCGCTCGAATTCCCGGGCCAAAGGAATGGTACGCACTACGCTTTTCGGTTTGGCAGGCCCCGAACCTACGGTTCTGATCTCTACATTTGCGGTTCCGGGCCCGTCCACCCCGAGTTTCTTCGCGGCGGCATAAGACAGATCGATTATACGGCCCGTAACAAATGGCCCCCTGTCATTAACCCGGACCACCATCGAGCGACCGTTATCCAGGTTTTTCACCTCTACATAAACCGGAATCGGCAGGGTCTTATGCGCTGCCGTCATCGCATGCATGTTGTAGATCTCCCCGCTTGAGGTCGATCGACCATGAAACTTGGTACCGTACCAGGAAGCAATACCGCGTTGCACGAAACCGTCCGCACTGTCCAGTACGTGGTAACGTTTGCCGAACACGATATAGGATGACGGGTTTCCGCGTTTTGATTTGGAAGTCTTTGGTGTAGTCGAGGCCTGCGTTTTGCCTCGATCGCTAATTGGTACACCGAAGGTGCAGGCGCTAAGCGCGAAAACTGTCAGCAGGAGAGCGACCGAATAAAGCCTCATGTTTCTTTTTTATACTCGTGACTTATCAGTTTTGCGAGCTGGTAAACCGCCATCGCGTAAAGCTCGCTGTGGTTATAACGCGTGATGACATAAAAATTCTGGAAGCCTGCCCAGTATTCCGGGCGGTCTTTCTGTTGCAGCCTGACCAGCGCCACCGGCGTCTCCTCTTCAATAGCAAACTGTGAGACCAGACCTTTCTGTTTCAACTCCGCCCATTTGTAGTTGGGTTTTAGCGTAGCCTCGAGGCTGTCGGCCGAGTTTTCTTTCAAGATATCCAGCGGTCGCGCAACACGCCCATCGCGTTGCCATCCGTGCTTGACGAAATAATTAGCAACGCTGCCGGCAATATCCGGAATGCTATCGAAGAGATTCGTTTGCCCGTCACGATCGAAGTCGATCGCGTAGTTACGATAGCTGGAGGATATGAATTGCGGCATGCCCATTGCGCCTGCATAAGATCCGCGCAGCGCCCGTACATCAAAGCCCTGTTCCTTGGCCAGCAACAGAAACTGTTCCAGTTCCACGGTAAAAAATTTTGCGCGACGAGGATAGTCAAAGGCCAGCGTTACCAGGCTGTCGAACACAGGATCCTTGCCCCGGTAAATTCCGTAAAAAGTTTCGACACCTATAATCGCTACGATGATCTCCTCCGGTACACCTGTTTCTGCGCTCACCTCGGCAAGTAAGTCCTTATGCTCCCGCCAGAACTTGACGCCGAGATCGATCCGCTTGTCCTTGATAAAAATACCCCGGTACTGGTACCAATCGAGTTCCTTTTCAGCGGGTCGATCGAGCTTGGCGAACAAATGCTCCTGTTTTTCAACCTGGGAAAACAGATCGACCAGTTCCTGCTCGGAATAGGCGGAATTCTCGGCGACACGCTGTACGAAGCTAATCACATCCTCGCGCCCCTGGTAATCTCCTCCGGTAATCTCCAGCGCGGAAGCCATCGGCGCAACAAATAAAGACAGAACTAAAATAAATTTTTTCATCAACCCAGAAATCGCTTCGCCGATCGAATCGACATAATTAAACCAAAACCCATCATCAGGGTAACCATTGAAGTACCACCGTAGCTTATCAACGGTAAAGGCACACCTACAACCGGTAACATACCCGCTACCATACCGGTATTTACGAATAAATAGACAAAAAATGTCAGACTTAGTGCACCGGCAAGCAGACGCCCGAAATTTTCTGCGGAATGCGCCGCGATATACAATCCACGAAAGATAATTGCCAGATAGATTAATATCAACATTACACTGCCAAAGAAACCGAATTCCTCGCCAAACACGGAAAAGATAAAGTCGGTAGACCTCTCCGGAATGAAATCAAGCTGCGACTGGGTGCCGTTTAGCCACCCCTTGCCATAAACTCCGCCCGAACCGATTGCAATCTTGGATTGTATTATATGGTAACCCGAGCCGAGTGGGTCGCTTTCCGGGTCCAGCAGGGTCAAAATGCGATTGCGCTGATAATCGTGCAACGCAAACTTCCACAGTAACGGCGCCATCAACGACATCAACACGCCGAGGCTGATAATAACGCGCCAGCGAACACCGGCGAGAAACAACACAAAGAAACCGGCGCTTCCCACCAGGATTGCCGTACCGAGATCTGGCTGACGAGCAATCAACAGCACTGGAATCAGCACCAGCACCGAAGAAACCACCAGTTCCTTCAGTCCCACGGGCAACACTCGATTGGCCAGGTAAGTGGCGACGATCATTGGTACCGCAAGCTTTAAAATTTCCGAGGGCTGGAAGCGTAAAATACCAAGATCCAGCCAGCGCTGGGCACCCTTGCCGACTTCACCGAAGAACATAACCGCAACCAGCATGCCAACTCCGGCAAGGTACAGCCATATCGAGATTTTGCGAATCATACGCAGGGGAATATTGGCGATGGCGATCATCAACATCAGCGCGACAACGATACGCGTCATTTGTCGAACCACGATCGCCTGGTCAGAGCCGCTCGCGCTATACAGCACCATACTGCCGAACAGAGCCAGAATAATCAGCAGCGACAACAATACCGGATCCAGCCGCAAAGCGTCCATTGCCCGCCGTGTATACGAGATTGAATCAGAGTTCAGGGCCTGATTCATGATTCCTCCAGTAAATAGGCATCCATGATACGACGCGCGATGGGTGCGGCTACCGAGCTACCGTGACCGCCATTTTCAACGATCACCGCAACGGCAATCTGCGGACTATCGGCCGGTGCGTAACTGATAAACAGCGCGTGATCTCGCAGCTTTTCCGCCACCGTCTCTTCATCGTATTCCTCGTCCTGGGCAATCTCGAATACCTGCGCGGTGCCGGTTTTTCCCGCCGCCGTGTATTCCATATCCCGGCTGATGCGATGCGCGGTTCCCCTGAGACCGTGCACGACATTCACCATGGCATCGTGAACATGTTCCCAGTTTTTTTCGCTTTGCAGCTCGTAACGATCTGCCACGCGGCTCGCAATATCGATTAAATTGTATTCGGGAACCTTCTCCACCGATCTCACCAGGTGTGGTTGAAAACGTTTCCCCTTGATCGCGAATGCCGCGGTCGAATTAGCCAGCTGTAACGGCGTTACCAGCAGCGCACCCTGGCCGATTCCGGTAATCAGGGTCTCACCCGGGAACCATGGCATACCTTCGGCGCGGCGCTTCCATTCTCTCGAGGGTAACAAACCGGTACGCTCACCCGTACTGTCGACCCCGGTTTTAACCCCAAATCCAAAACTGGCGAGGAATTCAGACATGCGGTCGATACCCATACGATATGCCAGGTCATAAAAATAGACATCACAGGACTGGGTTATCGCATCGTTCAAATTCATATGACCATGGCCCTGCTTCTTCCAGTCACGATACCTGCGCGGTTCATTCGGTAACTTGTAATACCCGATGCAATACACATCCTTTTCCACTGACGTTATCGCTCCTTCCAGTCCGGCCAGGCCATAGAAAGGCTTGCTCGTCGATCCGGGAGGATACTGCCCCGATAACGCACGGTTAAACAGCGGGCGCTTGCTTGAATCCCGCAATGCATTGTAACTATCGTAACTTATACCATTGACGAATAGATTGGGATTAAAAATGGGCATCGACACCAGGGCAAGAATTTCTCCATTATTGGGATCGATCGCTACCGCGGCGCCGGTATATTCAGCAAATGCCTCCTCGGCAACCTTCTGCAGCCTCGAATCGATGGTCAGATGCAGATTATTTCCCTGCACCGGAGGTGACTCGCTGAGCACCCGCAGGGTACGGCCGCCCGCATTGACTTCAACCTGCTGCACCCCCACCTCCCCGTGCAGTTCATGTTCATAGAACTTCTCCAGGCCGAGTTTGCCGATATGCGTCGTACCCGCATATTCAACTTCGCTGACACTGTTCAGGTCTCTTTCATCGATGCGACTGACATAACCGAGGGCGTGCACTGCATGCGCACCTTGTGGATAGTTACGCGTTAGACGTGCATTGATTTCAACCCCTTCGAACATATGCAGGTTAACCGCCAGCCTGGCGACCTCCTCGTCCTTCAGGTTCAGTCGCAACGGAATACTTTCAAAGGGTCGGCGCCGTTTGGATGATTGCCGGAAGCGCTTCAGGTCCTGCTCGGTATAGTCTATATATTGCTTCAATTGCGCCAGCGTACTGTCAAGGTCCTTGACTTGCTCGGGCACGATCTCGAGCCGGTAGGCTGGCAAATTATTAGCCATGACCACCCCGTGGCGATCAAAAATCAGACCGCGCGTCGGCGGCAGCGCTTTTATCCGCACCCGGTTACTGTCTGACAGGGTCGAAAAATGTTCGTGCTCTACAATCTGCAACATGTACAGCCTGCCGAGCACGAGACTCAATAAAATAACCGTGATAATCGCCGATAACACCAGGCGGCGGCGTATCAGTCGGTTCTCGAGATAATCATCTTTTAGCTGCTCTCGCTTCGACATTGAAACGGATTTTACCTTTGGGGTTGCGGATCATTGGCGGATGTGCGGACGATAACAGAAAAATACTCAAAAAAGCGCTGAAAATAAACAAAGAAGTTTCATTCTGGGGCCAAAAGCCGATATCATGCTCCCCTTTTTTTAGCCCTTGTTCATTCAGGGGCAGCAAATTATTTAAACACCATAAAGATTGGGGAAATAGTATGGAGTTAAGTAACCTGATACCGCCGCTTTTCGGCATCCTTGGACTGGTCGCGGCTGCAATCACCTACTCCGCGGTGAAGAAGCATCCGGAAGGCGAAGGCAAGGTCGTGGAAATCGGCAATCAAATTCACCTTGGCGCCATGGTATTCATGAAACGTGAATACAAGATGCTGGTTATTTTCGCTGCTGTGCTGCTGGTACCCTTGTGGGCCTTCCTCGGCTGGCAAACGGCGTTCTGCTTCCTGCTCGGCGCACTAGCCTCCGGCACCGCCGGTTACATCGGCATGAACACTGCCACCCGTGCAAACGTGCGCACGACCACAGCGGCGCACAACGAGGGTCCCGCTGCGGCTTTGACCGTCGCTTTTTTCGGTGGTTCCATCATGGGCCTGGCCGTTGCCTCGCTGGGCCTGCTCGGCCTCGGCATCGTTTATTTCATGTTCTCGTCTGATCTGGAACATGTGCATGCGATTCACGGCTTCGCCATGGGCGCTTCGGTAGTGGCGCTGTTCTCGCGTGTCGGCGGTGGCATCTTCACCAAGAGCGCCGACGTTGGTGCCGACCTGGTAGGTAAGATCGAAGCTGGTATCCCGGAAGACGATCCGCGCAACCCGGGCGTAATCGCCGATAACGTCGGCGACAACGTTGGCGACGTGGCGGGCATGGGTTCGGATATTTTCGAATCCTACTGTAATGCGATGATTGCAAGCATCGCGATTGCATCGACCATGGCATTGACCGCCACCGAAGCGCTCGGCGGCCAGTCGGCGATGATGAACCTGCCGCTGGCGATGTCCTCGCTAGGTCTGCTGTGCTCCATCGGCGGTATCCTGATCGTCAAGATGAACTCGTCGAAATCACCCGAGAAAGCCCTGCGCATGGGTACGCTGGCGGCATCGATTATCTTTATCGTGGCGGCCTTCATCGTAATCTCGTCGATGGGTCTCGACACCGGTATCTGGATTGCGGTGCTCGCAGGCGCGGTCGGCGGCATCATCATCGGCCTGGTGACCGAGTACTACACTGCCGGCCCACCTGTCGAGCATATCGCCAAGTCCGGCGAAACCGGACCGGCCACGGTCATGATTTCCGGGCTTGCCATCGGCATGCAGTCAGTTGCAATCCCGATCCTGACGATTTGCTGCATCATCTGGCTCGCCAGCGTCAATGCCGGCCTTTACGGTGTCGGCATAGCCGCGGTCGGTATGCTCGCTACCGTCGGCATCACCATGGCAATCGACGCCTATGGCCCGGTCGCCGATAATGCCGGCGGCATTGCCGAGATGGCCGGTCTCGGCGAGGATACACGTAAAATTACCGACTCGCTGGACGAGCTTGGCAATACCACCGCCGCGATCGGCAAGGGTTTCGCCATCGGCGCAGCTGCGCTGGCCGCACTAGCGATCATTACCGCATACATCGAAACCGTATCGCTTAACGTCGACAACTTCGAATTGTTACTGAGTAACCCCAAGGTGCTGATAGGCCTGTTCATTGGCGGCATCATCCCGTTCATTATCGCTTCCATCACCATGACCGCGGTCGGTGACGCAGCGTTTGAAATGATCAAGGAAATCCGCCGTCAGTTCCGCGAAATCGATGGCCTGCTCGAGGGCAAGGCCGACCCCGATACCGCGCAGTGCGTCGACATCGCGACTACCGCGGCACTGAAGAAGATGATTATCCCCGGTGTAATCGCGGTCAGCGCGCCGCCGCTGGTCGGTTTTCTGATCGGCGCCGAAGCGCTCGGTGGCATGCTCGCCGGTGGATTGCTGTCCTGCGTGCTAATGGCGCTGATGATGGCCAATGCCGGCGGCGCATGGGACAACGCCAAGAAATATGTCGAAAAAGGCAATCTCGGCGGCAAGGGTACCGACACGCACGCGGCAACCGTGGTTGGCGACACTGTCGGCGACCCTTTCAAGGATACTTCGGGACCTTCTATGAACATCCTGATCAATGTAATGGCGATCGTCAGCCTGGTCATCGCACCGCTGCTGAGCTAGATAAAGGCATAGTGCAGGCACGATCCGGTCGTGCCTGCGCTGCCCTCATAGAATTCCCGCGCTGTATGACTGTAAAAACCAGAATCACGTGGAACAAATTATGAGCTCTAAAAACGCATTTTACGCCCAATCCGGTGGCGTTACCTCGGTTATCAATGCCAGCGCCTGTGGCGTCATCGAAACCAGTCGCAAGAATCCCGACAAAATAGGCAAGGTATTTGCCGGACTCAACGGCATTATCGGCGCGTTGAGTGAGGAATTGATCGATACTTCACGCGAATCTGATGCCGATATAGCCGCACTGAAAAACACCCCCGCGGGCGCGTTTGGTTCCTGCCGTTTCAAACTGAAAAGCCTGCAGGAAAATCGCCGCGAATACGAACGCCTGATAGAAGTTTTCAAGGCACACGATATCGGTTACTTCTTCTACAATGGCGGCGGCGACTCCGCCGATACCTGTTTCAAGGTTTCGCAATTGTCCGCAACCCTCGGGTTCCCGGTGCAGGCAATACATATCCCGAAGACTGTAGATAACGATTTGCCTATTACTGACAACTGCCCCGGCTTCGGCTCGGTGGCTAAATACATTGCGGTTTCCGCGCTGGAAGCCTCGTTTGATGTCAGCTCGATGGCCAAGACTTCGACCAAGGTATTTATCCTGGAAGTGATGGGGCGTCACGCCGGGTGGATCGCGGCCGCAGGCGGGTTGATCGAGGATTACGGCATACCCGTGATACTGCTGTTTCCAGAAGTGGATTTCGATCACGACAAGTTTATCAGTGCAGTTCAGGCCAAGGTCGATGCTCACGGGTACTGCACGGTCGTAGTCTCCGAGGGTGCGCGAAATGCCGACGGGAGCTTTCTCGCTGAGCAGGGCACCAGAGATGCCTTCGGTCACGCCCAGCTTGGCGGGGTCGCCCCGGTTGTCGCCAACATGATAAAAACGGCGCTGGGCCACAAGTTCCACTGGGCGGTTGCCGATTACCTGCAACGTTCCGCGCGCCATATTGCTTCCGCCAGCGACCTTGAACAGGCCTACGCGCTTGGTCAGGCCGGGGTAGAAATGGCGCTGGCAGGTAAAAATGCCATTATGCCGACCATTAATCGCATCTCTAACAACCCTTACCAGTGGGAAATTGGCAGTGCCGACCTGGCCGAAGTAGCCAATGTTGAAAAGACCATGCCACTCGACTTCATTACTCCGAACGGATTCGGTATCACCGACAAATGTCGCGAATATCTTTATCCGCTCATCCAGGGCGAAGCTTATCCCGACTATGACGAACACGGTATGCCACGTTACGTGGTGTTAAAAAACGAGCTGATTGACAGAAAACTCGAAAATTTTGATCTCTAATAAACAGAATTAAAATTTACCCGAATCTGACCGACTGCCTGTTCAATCCAGGCTAGTCGGTTATACTTTTTACCCCCTTAATTATCAGAGTGGCCAAATCATGATCCTCGACCGGGTTGATAGTGGCAAAAATGTACCCAATGACATCAACGTCATTATCGAAATTCCGTCACACAGTGACCCGATCAAATACGAGGTCGACAAAGAAACCGGTGCGATGTTCGTCGATCGGTTCATGGGTACCTCGATGCATTATCCCTGCAACTACGGCTATATACCGCAGACGCTGTCCGAGGATGGGGACCCGGCTGACGTTCTCGTGGTCACTCCAATCCCGGTTATCAGTGGTTCGGTCATTCGCGTCAGGCCGCTGGGCATGCTGTTAATGACCGACGAAGCCGGAAAGGATTCGAAAATCATCGGGGTGCCGATCGACGAGCTGACTAATCTATATTCAGACATGAACAGTGTGCGTGACTTGCCCAAATCGCTACTTGATTCGATTGCGCATTTCTTCGACCACTATAAGGACCTGGAAGCAGGTAAATGGGTCAATATAGACGGATGGGTTGATACCGAAGACGCCAAACGCGAAATCCTCGATTCGATAGAACGCTACAAAAACGAAACCGCCCAATAGTCCTGCGCCTCGACTAATCCCCCACGAGAAATTCAACTTAGCGGCCACCGCAGAAGTCCCTTGTGACCGGGCCCTATATAAACAAAGCTTTTAGGCATCCGGTCTTAACGTTGCCGGAGACTTTAGTAATGCCTACACTGTGTGTCTAGCCTTCATGCAATATGCAGGCTAGCTGCGCCGGGAGTAAGCCGGTAAAAGTGTAGCGCGGCAGGGACGCCGCGCTCCAAGCGATCCCAGGGATGGGCCAACCGGCGTTCAGCCGGTTGGGAGCGCCTTTTGGCGGCTTACTCCCGGCGCAGCGTTAGCTCGAATGCGGGGATATTATGTTCTGGCATTACAAGATCCCCGCTTCCGCGGGGATGACATTCAGCGGTAACGCCGAAATTATTGTCGGCGTTACCGCTCAGAATGTCATTCGGCATTGAAGAGCAAGGCACGCTCGTCGACGCCGACCTCGGTGACTGAACGCAGTTCAGAGTAGTCGATATGACAGATGCAGTTGCACCCCGACTGCTTGGCTTCATAGAGGTACTTGTCTACCGAAGCAACAAAATCATTGAAATCCAGCACGCTGAATTTCATGTAGACGCTGGCGCCCATGCTCACGGTTAACTTGATCTCTTCGCCGTCAACAGCTATCGACTCACTGGAAATCTGTTTGCGGATTCGATCGGCGACCTTGACGGCGAGATTGAGATGGGTTTCCGGAAAGATCATCGCGAACTCTTCACCACCATAACGGCATACGATGTCGGTGGTTCTGACCTCGCTGTTGAGAATGTCCGCCA
Source organism: uncultured Gammaproteobacteria bacterium (assembly GCA_937936805.1). Lineage (GTDB taxonomy): Bacteria > Pseudomonadota > Gammaproteobacteria. The sequence continues at coordinate 14,300 of CALDDP010000072.1, forward strand.
GGGACTTTAGCGCCAGATTACCGGCTTCATGGCCGTAATTGTCGTTTATCGCTTTAAAATGGTCGACGTCAACCAACACCAGGCTGGTTGGAATACCACTACGCTTGGAACGGTCCATTTCCGCCTGTAGTACAGTTTTAAAGTGACGGAAATTAAATAGCCCGGTCAGCGCGTCGGTCGATACAAGCTCGGAAAGTTCGCTGATCTGCTGACGCAAACTATCGACTTCGTCCAACCACTCGCAACTGGTTTCACCAACCGGGCACTTCAGCGGCCTAGCGTCTGTATCACTCATTTTGGTTCAGTTCTTCGATTCGCTCTATCGCTTCGGGAGTAGCGCCCGGACCGGCCTTTATCATCACGTCACGCGGGCGCAGCACCTCGCCACTGGCTGAAAATACCTGGACGCTGGCTATCGGTTCGCCCTGGTCGCGATCGAGGAAAATCAGGGGTACGTTGTCCTCCCCGTAAAACCATTTATCCCCCCATTGTGTCAGCGCCACCAGCAGGGGCATCATGTCTTTCCCCTTGCGGGTTAATATATACTCATGACGCTTGGCACCTTCCTTGACCGGCACTCGATCCAGAATTTCGTTGGCGCAAAGCTTTTTCAGTCTCGTCGTCAGAATATTGCGCGCAATCCCAAGGCGACCCTGGAATTCTTCGAAACGCCGGGTTCCGAGAAAAGCCTCGCGGATAATCAGGATCGACCAGCCTTCCCCGATAATATCGAGTACATGGCCAACCGATCGTCTGAACGGGTCATATTTTTCCGGTTTCGACATCGCTTATGATCTTTCGGGTAATCGACAAGTTAAATTAAGGAACCAAGGGTTTTATATCATTGCAACCAGGCGGATCAGGCAGCCAACAAGCGCACGATCAGTTTCATCCTGAAACATTTAACTCATTCCAGAGCCAAGGTCAACCGCTGTCACCGGATTCCAGTGCGCCGGCGTTGCCGGTTTCAAAACGAGGTAAACCGTCCACGATTTCATAATACTTCCCCGCCTCAGCCACAAAAACATGCCCAATTGTTTTTAACTCGAGACTATCGTCCAGCGATCCGGCGGCCACCGATATCTTACCGCGGCCATCTTGAGCATCCCAGAACAGACTGGCTCCGCAACGCTTACAGAATCCGCGCAATGTATCCGGTGATTCATCGTGATACCACTGCAGAGTATGCTGACTGACTAAAGCCAGCTCTGAGCGCGGCAGCGACGTATAGGCCGCAACATGACCATGGGTGCGGCGACAGTTTTCACAGTGACAGTAAATGATATCGCGGCATTCTCCCGTAATCCGGTAACGCACTCCACCGCACAGGCATCCCCCGGACATCGGCTTAGTCATCAACCACCCCGGCTATCGGCATAATTTCAGCGAAGGAATGTATCGCATCAAAATCATCTATTTCCCGGCGCGGGGCCTGCGAGTCAGGTTGATAAATAGCCAGCAAGCTACCAATGCCATACTCACGTGCTGACTGCAAGGCATGCAGATTATCATCGATCAACAGGGTTTTTCGCGCCGTAAACGGATGGCGTCGATGAACTTCATGCCAACATTGCGGATCTTCCTTGGGCAGAGAAAATTCATGCACGGTAATGAGTCGATCGAATTTATCTGCGATCTGGGTCTTTTCCATTTTCAACGCCAGGCTGTCGTGGTGTGCATTCGTGACCATCACCACGTCCTTGTCCGCGGCACGCAACGCATCGAGAAAGTCGATACAAAAGGGTCGTATCGCTACCTTGTGACTGATTTCGTGCTTCAACTCAACCACATCGATTTCAAGCATCGCACTCCAGTAATCGGTAGAGTACCAGTTGAGGCTGCCTTCGATTTTTCGAGTCTGTGTCACAATATGATGTTTTGCGGTTTGCGCCTCGACACCCTTGATTTCGGCATAACGCAACGGAAGATATTCCTGCCAGAAGAAGTTGTCGAAGTGCAGGTCGAGCAGAGTGCCGTCCATATCGAGCAGCACTGTTTCAATAGCCTGCCATTCGATCATGATGTTACCCTGAGTAAACGATCCCGGGATTGTGTACCGGACTAGAGGTCGCGCGCAACCCGAATTCCGACATTGTACTGGCCTTTACCGCTCTTGAACTTTTCACGATTTTCGGCGCGCATCGAAGAAGCCGGGCTACCGTAAGACCCACCTCGTACGACACGGACATCGCAATCGCCACCTTCCCATACTGAACCATCGGTCGGCGCATCCTGATAATTGCGGTGATAACAGTCCTGTACCCACTCGTATAAATTGCCGGCAGTATCATAAACGCCGAAGGCATTTGGCTTATAGGTGCCTACCTTGGCAGGCTTACTGGTACTGAAGTCACCCTTGCAGTCGAAACAGTGCGCGTTGCCGGCGCCTGGCTTGAGACCCCACCAGAAGGATGATGTTGTGCCAGCTCGCGCGACATACTCCCATTCCGCTTCTGATAGCAGGCGGTAACGCATCCCCGTCTGCTTGCTCAGCCAACGGGTGTAGGCAATCGCATCATCCCATGACACTTCGACCACCGGATGTGTTTTACGATCCCAGCTATTACTGTTGGGTTTCTTACGGCCGGTGGCGGCAGCAAAGCGGTCGTATTCAGCGAAGGTAATCTCGTAAACGGAAACCATAAAAGATGGAACATTAACGTTATGTCGAGGCACTTCATCGGGCGAAACAATTGCGGAAGCACCCCCCATTCGGAAGCTACCCCCGGGCACTTTTATCATGGTCGGGCCATTGCCGCCGGATTTGAGGCGATCTCTGAAAATATCAGCCTTGTCTACGTACGCGGGTTCGGGCTCGGGTTCGGCTTCAACCACAGGCTCAGGTTCAGGTTCAGGTTGGGGTTCGGCTTCGGCTACGGATTCCGGCTCGGCCTCCAGTTCCGCTTCAATTGACTGCGTGGTTGTCTCCACCAGCTCTGTGCCTTTGTCCACGGCCTTATCGACCAATCCAGCCTGCCAGGCGAATAAACCTCCGCCTGTCAACAGGACAAGCACAACCAGCCATCCCAGCCACTTGTAAGAGCGCGGTTCTTCCGGCTCTTCGGGAACATACACATCGGCGACACGCGAAACCGGCTCCGCAGGTGGCGTCACGACATCAGCGGACTGGGCTTCGTACCTCTCCTCGCGTTCCTTGACATCGACCACAATCAGCGTCGTATTATCCTGATTGATCTTGTTAGCGTCCTCGACTGCCTTTAACAATGCATAGACACATTCCTTCGCCGTCGTCGACCACGAGGAATACTGGATTATTGCACCAGCACCAAGGGTGTCCAGCCCATCGCTGGCGACGATTACACGATCGCCGGGACGCAGTTTGATCGGGTTTTCAGACACGTCGATACTGCTTATTTCTTCGCCTGTCATCGCACTCATCAACATGTTGCGTGACATACCGGCTTGCTCGTCGATCTCCATGCCCTGCTCTTTCATCATATCGAGATAGGCACCGTAGCTATGATCGGCATTTTGCTTGATTAATTCACGGTCGCGAATCAGGTAGAGATGACTATCGCCGACGCTAACCCAGTAAAGATCATTGTTCTGCAGGTAGGCAGTGACCATGGTACAACCCATACCACGTAACGCGGGAGTCTCCTTGACCGACGCTCGAATCTGGTCGTTGGAACGGTTCAGGGCGTCGGTGAGAACTTCTGCAACCTCGGTAGTTGGAAATTTTCCCTGGAAGGTTTTATTGAAAGTCGCAACCACCATATTGCTGGCAACATTGCCCGCCGCATGCCCACCCATGCCGTCGGCCATGATTATCAGCGAGCATAGGTCGCCATTATCAGCTTCGCCCAACTGGTTAACCATGTAGGCGTCTTCCTGATAATCACGAGCACCATCGATCTGATCACTGGCAATATCGAATTCGACTTTCATTAATTATTTAAATTTTTGTCTATCGCGCGTTGAAAGAACTATAGCAGTATAGTTAAATTTAATTCTAGTTTATCGAGGATAAGCCTATAAAATCACAATATAAATCTAAATTGAGAAATAGGTCCCTCGCAGCCCCGATAAAAACGGTTGATATCCGGTTTGTTTGAACAAACACAGCGGCAAATAGAGATTTTCAGTCACTTCAGACCAGCATCGCCATTCCCAGGCGTCACACTTGTCGCTTTCCGCGACGTTGAGAGCCTCAAAATCGGCGCATTCTGCCTCAAAATACAGTGATATTGAATGATTATCGGGCGAAAACACGTTATTGGTTATGCCGACAAACTGAAGCTCCTGCAATTGCAGGCCGGTCTCCTCCCTCACCTCGCGGCGGGCTGCCTGCTGCACCGATTCACCAGGTACTATCCAGCCACCAGGTAACTGCCATTCAAACCCGCCCGACACAGACTTACGCTTGCCAAATAATACTTGCTGACGATGGGTTACCACTACCGCTACGCCACAGCCCACCACCTTGCTACTGCTACTGATATCATCCTCCCTGGTCATATCGTCAGGAATCTGAACTCTATGTTATATTGCGAGTCTATCGTGGATCAATAACGAGCTTTCATAACCAATGCGCGACACCTGGCCGCTTTTAAAAACCACCGATTTCCCAAGCGTAACCCGCAATTCCCTCGAAGTACTGCAGGTCAATCTTGGTTACCTGTGTAACCAGTCCTGCCTGCATTGTCATGTCGCGGCAGGCCCGGCACGCAAGGAATTAATGCAACAGGAGAACATCGACCATATCCTCGAGATGCTGGCCCAGCCGTCCGTGCACACGCTCGATCTAACCGGTGGCGCTCCCGAGATGAACCCCTTGTTCAGAGAACTGGTCATCGCAGCACGAAAACTCGGCGTTACGGTTATCGATCGCTGCAACCTGACCATCCTGATGGAACCAGGCTACGAGGGCACTGCCGATTTCCTCGCCGAGAATGAAGTGCAGATCGTCGCTTCACTGCCCTGTTACATGGAAGACAATGTCGATGGACAACGCGGCAAAGGCGTGTATCAGAAAAGCATGCAGGCGTTGCAACAACTGAATCGACTTGGCTATGGTAAAGCAGACAGCAAGCTCACTCTGACCCTTGTATACAACCCTACCGGTGCCTATCTGCCACCCCCGCAGGAATCGCTGGAACAGGATTACAAACAGTTTCTCGCCGAGAAGTTCGGCATCGAATTCAACCAGCTGTTTACCATTACCAATATGCCAATCGCGCGTTTTGGCAGCACCCTGATATCCAGGGGTGAATTTGAAGATTACATGAACTTGTTAAAAGATTCTTTTAGCGCAGCTAACATGCAGGGACTAATGTGCACCAATCAACTCAGCATCGATTGGCAAGGTTATGTTTATGATTGTGATTTTAACCAGATGCTCAACATGAATATCCGTCATCCCGCCAAGAAACAGAAAATGCACATTAGCGATATATTGAAGACCAGCCTGCACAATATCCCGATCAGCATTGCAGATCATTGTTATGGCTGTACCGCAGGCCAGGGTAGCAGTTGCGGCGGGGCTCTTGCCTGACTGTCCACAACTCAGCATTATTATCCCGGTCCTTAACGAAGCAGACTGCCTCGACCAGGGCCTGGCCAGGTTGTTCGCGCTGCCCTGGGTGACAAAAAATGCTGAAGTCGTCATCAGCGACGGTGGTAGCAACGACGGCAGCCTGGATATCGCCAGTCAATATCCCTGCAGCATCGTTCACAGCAACGCGGGTCGAGCCACTCAAATGAACCTCGCAAGCAATACGGCGCGGGGTGAATTTCTGCTGTTTCTGCATGCTGACAGCAGATTGCCTGAAGATTTTTACCGCTTCATCGAAGCTGATCCGAAATGGGGGTTTTTTCGTTTGCGATTAAACGATGAAGCGTTCGTTTACCGAATCATCGAAAGCGCTATAAATCTGCGCACCCGCTTCAGCCATGTTGCCGGCGGTGACCAGGGCCTTTATTTCAATCGCCAATTCTTTGCATCGCTTGACGCTTACCCGAAAATTCCTCTGATGGAAGACATCGCGATTTGCAAGATAGCGCGCCGACTGGCCAGACCATTCGTCACCCGATCAGTAATTTCGAGCTCGAGCCGACGTTGGCGGGACAATGGCGTCGTTAAAACAGTGCTATTGATGTGGTCGCTACGTCTCGCATACTGGCTTGGGGTCGACCCGCGGCGACTGCATAATATCTACTATCCGTAAACGGAATAATGCTCTCATGATCCCGGTAGGCATCTTCGCCAAACCTCCCTGCCCCGGACTGGTGAAAACCCGTCTCATTCCGGATATCGGCGCCGACAAGGCGGCAAAGGTCTACCGTTATTGCCTCGAGTATACGCTCGAGGTGGCCAGAGAGTCAGGGCTCGAATTACAACTGTACCTGAGCGAAATTTTTGACGACGAGCTTTTGCAGGAAGAAGAGCACTTCATGCAAAAAGGCCCTGACCTGGGAACACGTATGTTCAACGCGCTTAGAGAAATGCTCAGCAGGCGTAACGACGGCGCAATAGTAATTGGCTCGGATTGCCTCGATATCTCCAGCAAACACCTGCTACAGGCCGCCAGGGCCCTGGCCGATCACGAAGTGGTGCTGTTACCTGCCTTTGATGGAGGTTACGCCCTGATTGGCTGTTCCAGCATCGATCCCGGTTTATTCCACAACGTAAACTGGAGTTCAGACCAGGTACTCAAACAGACACTGGCCAATGCGAAGAAATTGAACTATCGCGTAAGTTTGCTTGAAACCGTGCGCGATATTGATACGCTGCAGGACCTGGAACAATATCCCGAACTTCTCGCCCTGATCGCTTCAAGCTGATGCTTTACTCACTGGTAAAACCGATACTATTTTCGCTCGATCCTGAACTGGCACACGATATCAGCCTGGGAATGCTGCAGCAGTTTCACCGAGTACTTCCCGGCAGAAGAGTCGATAAGCCGACCCGCGTAATGGGTCTGGATTTTCCGAACCCGGTCGGTCTCGCGGCCGGCCTGGACAAAAACGGGGAGTATCTCGACGGCCTCGGAAAACTCGGCTTCGGCTTTATCGAAATTGGCAGCGTCACTCCGCTAGCGCAACCCGGAAATCCCCAACCGCGTATTTTCCGCCTGTCGCGTCAGCAGAGTCTGATCAACCGCATGGGATTCAACAACAACGGCGTTGATTTTTTACTCGACCAGGTCGGTGATAAGGCGCGTAATTTCATACTAGGTATCAATATCGGTAAAAACCTCAGCACTCCGGTGGACCAGGCACTGAGCGATTATTGCCTGGGATATGAAAAGGTTTATGCCAGCGCTGATTACATCACGATAAATATATCCTCACCCAACACGCCTGGACTGCGCGAACTGCAGAACGAGGAGGCGCTTGAAACACTGCTCTCCGGTATCAGTGAGTTACGCGCCAGACTCGAGGACAGGCTTCAATTGTATCGCCCCCTCGCAATCAAACTTTCCCCGGACCTGGAGCAGCAGGCAATCCCGGTAATTGCCGAACTGCTGCGCAAATATTCTGTAGACGGATTGATCGCCACCAACACGACGGTAACGCGGGATGGCGTTCAGGGACATCGGCAGGCCGATGAAAGCGGAGGCCTGAGTGGCGCCGCGCTGCGCGATAAATCGAGGCAACTGCTGATCGACTTTCATCGCGAACTGGGTGAGGACATACCGATCATTTCGGTCGGCGGCATCGATTCAACCGAGGAAGCCAAACTCCGCTTCGAACTTGGTGCTAAACTTATTCAGCTATACACTGGCTTAATCTATCGCGGTCCGGGACTGATCAGGCAGATCGCGCAATCGCTGTAAAAATGAACCTCGTGCATGGAGACTGATTATAAAATGGATTCAATGGCGTCATTGAAAGACGCACGAGAATACTTGCTGAAATTGCCGCAGCAACTCGATTAGTTCCTGGATGATGATTATCGCAAGGGGCTCACCGCGCTGATCGACAAGTTCGAGGAGTTTTTCAACATAGTCGCCAGTGTCAATCTGCGCGCCAGCGAAGATAAACTTATTGAAGCAACCGAGGCAACCGAAATCAGCGACTACGGTTTCGTATTGTTGCTCAAGCTGGTCGATCTAATGGAGCGACTCGACTTACCGCACAAGCGTAAGGAAATCGAGCAAATTTCGCTGGTGTTCGCCCGCTGGACCATTAGCTACAACGGAACGATAAACTACCTGGAGCCGGTAGTTAACGCGATAGCCCAACTGGCCAACCTGATGCAGGAAAGAGAAGCGCTGCTGGCGCTGTCCGAATTGATTGCCGAGATCGTCGATCACTGTTCGCTGGAACTTAAGAAAGACCAGGAGGACGACGCAGAACTCCGGCCCTGGCGACTGCTGCATATTAACCGCGGCATCGTGGCGACCCGCACTCATGATCTCGCGGTTATGAAGCAGGCCTTCGACGAATTTTTAATCTACCTGCCCCAGGAAGCAAACGGCTTTTTCGCCGAGGGCATGAAAGAAATGGACGCGCTGGACTACCCGCCTCATGTGCGCAAGGTGATGGAGTTTTATTACCATCAAAACACTTCAGCCAGCATTCACTAGCAATCGAGGGCCTGGTCACATTCCAGGCTGACCAGGTAGCCGCCGTACTTGCGAATATTGATTACGCCATTGTCCAGAATCAGGTACTGACCTTTAATCGCATCAAGCTTGCCTTCGACCAGTGGCTGTTTATCCAGGTTGAAACTATTCACCTTGACGGGGTAATTGAGGGCCGGGTAATCAAAACTCACGGCACCGTCAGCGCTGGCGATTTCTTCCGCATCGGAGATCAATTCTGCATCGAGTTGGGCTTTCACCTGTGGCCAGAAGGATTCGAAGATATGCAACAGATCGATCGCTTCGACCTCGTTTTTCAACATGTTACGCCAGTTAGTCCTGTCGTTGAGATACTGCCTGAACGCATGCTCGATCAGGCCGGCATGGTAACGTTTCGACACCCGCAGGATCGGTATCGCCTGAATGGCACCCTGATCGATCCATCTGGTTGGCAGCTGGGTTTCGCGGGTAATGCCGATCTTTACACCGGAGGTATTGGAGAGATAAATGATATGCGGCCGCATGCAATGTGACATACCCCAGTCAGGTTGCCGGCAGGTCCCCAGGTGAAAATGGCATTTCTCGGGGGACAGGATACACAGGTCGCACTGCGCGAGACCGCTAAAACAAGGGTAACAGTATCCCTGGCTGAAACTTTTTCTGGTTACTCGTCCACAATGAATGCACTCGATTTGCTGCAGGAACTCTATTCTGACCTGCCGGCCGAGCCATTCGTTCAGCTTTACCTGCTGCCCGCCCAGTTGAAGAAGATAGCTCACCGGGCTGGTCGCCTCGACAAACATTTTGTGCAGATTCCCCTGGAACTTCACTCATCACCCATCCAGTCGAAAGACCGACTCGACGAGCGCCGTCAGCCCCACTTTCCGCCAGCGCGGACTCTCATCGACAATATCGTTCCGTTCCAGCAATTTTATCGAAAACGCATCTGTATAGTACTGGTAAACTTCGTCCGTTGGCACTGAAAACGGCGGCCCCCGCATTTCCGTCTGCTCGTACTCCAGCGTAATCAGCAGCATCTTGCCGAGCGTTGGAACTATCGAGAGCATATGCTCGAGGTAACGAGGACGATCGGCTGATTCCATCGCAATCAATGAGGCGCGGTCATAAACCAGCCCACATGCGCCCAGATCCTCACTGCGCAGATCAAAGAAATCACCTTGCAGCAGCCGTATGTTCGGAGATTCGTAAATTATGAAACGATCCGTTTCGGAGCGTTCGAAATCGAGTGAGTTTTCCGCGAAGAAAGATGTTATGGCGAGCTGCGAAAGCTCAACGCCGATTACCTGGTAGCCCTGCTGCGCGAGCCATGCCATGTCCCGGGCCTTGCCACAAAGGGGTACAAACACAGATGCGGCTGCGGGCAGAGCGAACTGCGCCAGATACTTTTCTAAATGGCGATTGACGGTTGCTTCGTGAAAACCGATACGGTTCTCTTTCCATCGATCCAGCCAGTGCTGATTATCGACCATTTAAGAACACATTGAACTCGACACGGTTGCTCATTAAAGCCTTACCTTGACGCAGTTACGACCATTTTTCTTGGCCACGAATAATGCCATATCGGCACGCTTGATCATCGAGGCATAGTCGCCGGTATCGTCGGTAATTGCAGCCACGCCAATACTCAAAGTGGCGCTCTTTTCTCCATACGCAGTTTTGTAGCGCGCCCCGTCGACAAACTGCCGGATCATCTCGGCAAATTTTTCCGCCGCGTTCATGTCAACCCCGGGCATCAACACGCTCAGACCATTCTGGCCGTAGCGTCCGAGAATATCCTTATTCTTATCGACCCTGGTAAAGATGTACTTCACGATTGCGGCAAACACCTTGTAGGCAACCTGGTCACCATCTTTTTCCCGTAATTTCGATAACCCATCGACCTCAATGATCAGCACCGACAGCGGCTCACCCTCAACAGCGGCGGTACGATAGCGGTCGACCGCGATCTTGTCCGCATTTTCGCGGCTCATCAGGGTAATAGTTTTCTTCGCCGATGCCTCTTCCTGCTTGAATTTTTCGACTACTTCCTGTGGCACCAGGGTCTGATCGGATTCAACAAAGCTGTGGTCGGTCACCTCCATATCCTTGCTTTCTGAATAGGAAGGCACGGAAGTATTGGTCGTATCTTCGGTCTGCGGCTTTGGCCTGATCACAGGTTCGGGGACTGCTTGCTCCAGAACCACCGCCGAACTGCGCGTCGAACGCCTGAATATCAACATAGCCTGCGCGGCTATGCTGACACTGGCTATCATGTCCAGGTCATCGAAAGGCTCGCTGTCACGCCGTAAACTTATGACCCCGAGCAACTTGGAATCATTGAATACCGGCACATCAAGGCGATAAGAAATGAAGCGCTGTTTTTCCATACCCAGAAAACCTTTTACAGTTTCGTGCTCAGAGCTTACCGTGGCCTGGCGGGTCTGGGTTAGCTTGCCAAGTAAATCCTCCGACCAGTAGGTTTTATCATCATTCTCAAACAGTTCACCTTCGACCTTGTCGGCAACAGGCTTGGGTCCCTGCCCCTCGAGCGAAGTGAGAATATAGGAATCAAAGCTGATGACGGGTTCAAGATGCTTCTTCAACAGTGCAATCAATTCCTTGAAATCGAGAATCCCGCTCAGGGCCATATCCAGGTCGATTAGCGTAAAGGCCCACAGCTCCTGGCGATTCGTCATGCTCTTGTTGATCTCGGTTTCGAGGAACAGCAGGCGACGCACACGCTCCGTCAAATAGCCAATATAGGCCCCTAGACACACCGCGACACCCAGTAATACCGCCACCAGCGGAATCCAGAAAGCCGAGACTTCGGTTATGTACATCGCCAGAACGAATATGATCGCCAAAACAGCATTTATGCCGAAGGTCACGATCAATCGTACCGACTTCAAACTGCCCAGCCATATGGTGAGCAAGACAAATTCGAGGGCGTGGTAGGCACTGTATTTTTGCAGGAACACCGCACTGATTACGATCAGCGTGGTCAGCACACCATTACCAATGAGGCGCAAATTGTGGCGGTGCAGCTCGGGAGAAAAACGGCTGATCAACAGGTTAGCCAGCGCCAGGGTTGCACATAGAAAGTAGCCATACATCGGCACCGCAACGTCGTGACCGAAAGCGCGATATTCAAGATAAGCGAAGGCAAGACTCAGAACAAACAGTGCAGCGAATGCAAATACGCTCGAGCTTCGTCCTTGTTGCTCCTGCATATCCCGATAATTGCCTTCGGTTTCTGCATTCTGGAACTCAAGTCGATACGATTTCTTATACCTGTTGATCAGGTCTTGCGACACTCTCGTTACCCTTTAAACGTGGTTTTCAAAAACATCCGGTCTAAGTAATCAGGATACTTCCAGATCATGATACAAAGATTATTACAGTTATTGCTCAGGTTTACCTATAGACCATTTTTTCATTCCCGGGTTGCAGTGCGTTCAAGGGAGCATACAAAGCTCGCTGCGACCAATGCCGGGAAATTTCCATAAAAACAGGCGCACCGACCGTGAGTATAGCGTATTTTCATTATTTTCAAAGGCTTATGCAATCTTGCTCATATTATTATTAGGTTAAATTCGGACACATAAATTTTACTGTCATGCAGGCATAACCTGTGCCTATACTGTCGGCCTGCGCGCTTTAGACAACCAGTAGATAAACGATGATCCAGTTGCTTTTCGACCAGCATTACCTGCTGTTCACTTTAATCGCATTTGCATTGATATTCTCGCTGACCTTTCACGAGTACGGTCATGGCAAGGTGGCATCAATGATTGGTGACGATACTGCCAAACGGGCCGGCCGGTTAACCCTGAATCCTGTTCCGCATATCGATCCGCTCGGCCTGCTAATGGTGCTGGTGATCGGTATCGGTTATGCCCGGCCAGTGCCGACCGATCCGCGAAATTTCAATACCCGATGGGGAATCCTGATGGTCGCCGCCGCCGGACCCGGAATGAACCTGCTGCTGGCGATCATCACCATCAATCTGTACGCGATTGGATTGAAAATGGGTTTCACCCTGTTTCAAACCGAAGTCGCATATTTCTTTTTTACCTACCTGGCGCTGATTAACATGCTGTTGATGCTGTTCAATTTATTACCGATCGGCCCGCTCGATGGCAGCTACATACTGCCCTATGCCCTGCCAAAGGAAATGGCGCGCAAATATATACAGCTCAATCAGCGCTATGGGGCTTACGCGCTATTGGGCCTGATTGGGCTCAATTTTCTTGGCGTCCCTGTGTTTGCTTCGATCTGGAAAATCGGTGAATTCATGCTCGGCATCATCCTGCTGGTTTGAACAGCTAGTGAAAAGCCCGGGGTTTGATGAGCTCGACTGAAACTTCAGCTGTGCCTGGGCTATCTTCACGGCGTAGCGACAGCAGGTCCGCACCTGACTCGAAATCAAATACTCGCTTTACCAGAATCGAATGTGACTCGTTAACCCGCTGCAGC
>CALDDP010000073.1 GCA_937936805.1 uncultured Gammaproteobacteria bacterium
GCCCAGCGTAGCGCGCAATCCGGCGCCACCGGCGCCGACAATGACGACATCATAGGCGTGATCGATTAATTTATACTCACTCGCCATCGCTTAGGCCCCAAAGGAAATTTTCAGCACCGAGATCACACCGATCGTGCCGCATAACAGGCACACCAGGTTCGACAATAACAGGGTCAGGGTGCGTTTTGAATGCGAAGAAATGTAATCTTCGATTATGACCTGCAGGCCGAGCTGTGCATGGTAAAAAACGACTATCAGCAGCAACACCAGCGCGACCGTTACCCAGCTCTGCTGTATCCAGCCCACCAGAGTAGCATGGTCTATCGGCATGGCTGCGAGACTGAAACCGAGCCAGAGCACGAGCGGAATCAGAAGTAGCGCAGTCAGGCGCTGATGCCAGAAGTGACCGGTGCCATCTTTGGCCGAGCCCAGCCCTTTGACCTTCGATAAAGGTGACCTTAATTCCGACATGACCTACGCTGCCCCCGCAACCACCCAGGTTGCTATCGTTAAAATAACTGCCACGGCGATAGCCAGTTTGGCCGTCAGATCCACGGTTTCGAGCTCGAAGCCATAGCCGGCATCCCAGAACAGGTGCCTGACGCCGTTACAGAAATGCAGGTAAAGCGAAAATACGAGACCGAGCAGGAATATCTGCCCATACCAGCTATCCAGGTGGTTATACAACTGCCGGTAGGATTCGGCACTGTCGGCTGCGGCAGCCAGCAGCCACACCAGCAGCATGCATCCGAAAGACAGGATGACGCCGGTGATGCGATGCGTAATCGATAGCAGCGCGGTGAGCGGCAGGCGGTAAATTTGCAAATGCGGGGAAGTTGGATATTTACTGTTAGCCATCGTCGTTTACGGGGTCATAAGTTACAGTTCAGCCAGGCATGCGAGCGCATCAGAAATCGATACAGCGGCCATTCTTTTCCCAGTCGCCATAGCGGGTAGGCTCCTTGCCTTTCGGCCCGCCATATTCCGCGGGCTGCTGCTGTTGTTCGCCCGGCTGTGCACTGTCTTCGTCGACTGGCGACGAATTGTCTACTGGTTCCGATTGTGGCATGGGAGCTTGAAAAACAAATTTTAACGGCCTGAAATGTTACCACAGTAACGTAAAATTCTACGCACAAAAACTCCCCGTAGATCGCTCACGGACCCAATTTCAATGCTTGGTATTGGAAATGCTACTGATTTACCAGCTGCGGAATCAACTGCTGGTATGGCACGTAGCCGTTGAACATGGTGCCGTCGGCCTTGTACAGCGCAGGCGTGCCGGTGACCCCGATCCGATTACCCAACAGGTAACCTTCGTCGACGTAGCGGGCGGATTCGCAATCGTTTGACGCAGTCAATGAGCCCGCGCTAGCGCCCTTGGCAATGCTCATTGCCGCAAGCTTGTCATCCGCACACCAGACCTTTTGCAGATCACTGTAGCCGGGTCCGCGATTGCCGCCACGCGGGTATGGAAAATAGTGCACCGAGATCCCGGCCTCCTGCAGGTATTTGACTTCTTTATGCAACTGCTGGCAGTAACCGCAGCTGGTATCGGTGAAGACGTTCAGCACCGCAAGTTCTTCGTTGTCAGCCGGGAATACGATTAATTTTTCCTCGCTGAAGCTGGCGAGTTCTTCCACTACCAGCTCACGGCGACTGACTTCGGTTATGTTTCTGGCCTCCTTGAGGTCGACCAGATCACCGATAAAGACATAACGACCGTCTCCAATCAGGTAGGCGAACTTGTTGCCGAAACGGGTTTGGTAAACACCTTCGACACCGGTTGGAACCGCCGGTTCTACCTGGTCTGTACCCAGGCGCAACTTGAGCAGGCGGGTCATGTCTTCAGTGGATTCGTCGGCTGCCTGGACGAGTGAAAATGACAGCATCAATGCCAGACTGGCGATAACAGCCCGCGGAGTAAGTTTGTTCATGGGTACGATCGGTGGTTAAAAGTTGATGTATTAGTCCAACTATGGACTATTAAGTTCGTTTTTGCCAGATCAGGCTACGATTGTTTTCCGGCATGGCAATATCCTCCAGCAGGCGGAGATTCTGTTTCGCGGCAATTTGATCCAGCCACTCGAAGTCCTTGATACCGCTTTCCGGGTCGCGTGCTTTCAGCATAGCGTCGAAACGCGCATTGCTTTCCGAGGTGAAATTGCCGGCGTAGTTGAAAGGACCATATACCGCCAGAAAACCATCCTCCTTCAGACAGGCACCAACCCCCTCGAAGCATTTGGCAACCGCCGCTTCACCCATAATATGGAAACAATTGGCCGAATACACCGTATCGAACTGACGCTCGGGCCAGCGACCCAGCACGTCGAGCGCGATTGGCGGGAGTAAATTGGTTAATTCTGAATGCCTGATCCAGGCTTCGATACCCGGCAGGTTGGACTCGACCTCCGAGGTTTGCCAATTCAGTTGCGGCAGCTGGCCAGCAAAGAACACCGCATGTTGACCGGTGCCGCTGCCGATCTCGAGAACGTCACCCTGCAAAAAGGATTTGATCGCGTCGAAAATGACCGACTTGTTTTGCTCGCTGGATTCGGCAAACGGCAGATTCACGATTGCGTCTCGCGGTTGCGTTTACGCAACTGTTCGAGCTTTTGCGCAATCCTGATCTCCAGTCCGCGATCGACCGGATGATAATATTCGCGCGCCTGCATCGCTTCGGGAAAGTAATTTTCGCCCGCCGCAAAAGCGTCAGCTTCATCATGCGCATAGCGATAAGCCTCGCCATAGCCCTGCTCCTTCATGAAGCGCGTTGGTGCGTTGCGCAAATGCAGCGGCACTTCGAGGCTACCCGAATTACGCGCATCCTCCATCGCCTGGTTGTAGGCACTGTAAACGGCATTGCTTTTCGCCGCACAGGCGAGGTAAACAACGCCCTGTGCCAGCGCAAGCTCACCTTCCGGACTGCCAAGACGCTCGAAGGTTTGCCACCCGTTGAGACATAGCTCAAGGCCACGCGGATCGGCAATACCGATATCTTCTATCGCCATGCGCACCGCGCGACGCGCGATGTAAACCGGGTCGCAGCCACCATCGATCATGCGGCAAAACCAGTACAGCGCCGCATCGGGATCCGAGCCACGCACCGATTTATGCAGCGCTGAAATCTGTTCGTAGAAAAGATCGCCACCCTTGTCGAAGCGACGTGGACCCTGCTGCGCAATTTCGCCAACCAGTTTGGCATCGATATGCCCGTCTTCGACAAGGTCGCTGATAATTTCGAGGTAGGTCAGCGCCCGGCGCGCGTCACCGTCAGCTGCCTGCGCCAGCATCCGGCTGGCATCCGCATCGATGGTTAAGCCGAGATCGCCAAGCCCGTATTCGCTATCGGTCAGCGCGCGCTGAACAACCTGTTCAATATCTGCTTCCAGAATCGGCTTCAGCACGTAGGTGCGGGTACGCGACAACAGGGCGTTGTTAAGTTCAAAAGAAGGATTTTCCGTGGTCGCACCAACGAACAGAATCGTACCGTCTTCTATATGCGGCAAGAACGCATCCTGCTGCGCCTTGTTGAAACGATGCACCTCGTCGATAAACAGCACCGTCGACCCCTGGAACTGACGCGCCTGCTCGATCGCTTCGCGGATATCCTTGACCCCGGCCAGCACCGCGGAAAGCGTGATAAAAAGAGCCTCGGAATACTCGGCGATGAGGCGCGCGATGGTGGTTTTACCGGTGCCGGGAGGACCCCAGAAAATCATCGAATGCAACTTGCCGGCCTCGATTGCCTGGCGTAACGGCTTGCCCGGGGCGAGTAAATGCGCCTGACCGAAAACCTGGTCAAGCTGGCGTGGACGCATGCGATCTGCCAGCGGCTTAAAGGCCTTTTGCGCAACAAACAGATCGTTCATGGTTGAGCTAAAAAGCTAGCCCCCGACGCCAAACACATCAACCCCCGCCGGCGGCACAAACTTGAAGGTGGCTGGATTATGCACCACGCCAACACGCATGTTCTCGAATACGATCTGGGTACTCTGTCCGAACTGGTCCTGTAATTCCATCGCGCGCACATTGTCGTCCTCGAGGCCGATAAAAATACTGCTGTATTCCAGGTCGGCGGCGTGCGGCTTAAGCTCGACCCAGTAAAGAAACTTGCGCTGACCGACCTCGGTGACATCGAATTGCTGCGTGACATCGCTTTGCTTCATCAGAATCATGATCGGCGCATTGGAAATACCGGCGTCCATCGGCTTGACGGTGACCTGTTCGAGCTCGACATCGTAAACCCACAGTTCATTACCGTCACCGACGATTTGCTGTTCGAAAGGTTCGATGTACAACCAGGCGAACTTGCCGGGACGTTGCAATGCCAGCGTACCGCGACTCTGCTGCACAACGTTCTTGTCCTCATCGAGCAGGGTCTGCTTGAACTCGGCACTGAGGCTATCCATCTTCTTGAGCGCCGCCTCGAGACGCTGCGCGGCGTCCTCAGCCCGGACCGGGCCGGCCAGACTGGCCATGACTGCAGTTAAAATTATTAATATTCTCATCATTAATCCGCCGGTGGTGGGGGTGGCGCCAGTACCTCCCGGCTGCCGTTCGATTGCACCATCGACACCACGCCGGAAGACTCCATTTCTTCGATCATGCGCGCGGCCCTGTTATAACCGATCTTGAGCCGACGCTGCACGTAGGAAATCGATGCCTTGCGCGTCTCGGTAACCACCGCAACCGCTTCATCATAGAGTGGATCAGCCTCTTCACCGTTTGAATCTCGCGGTGCCTCGCCAGGTAACACGCTAGCATTCGATTCTTCAAGGACATCGTTGATGTAGTTTGGTTCACCGAATTTCTTGATTTCGTTGATCACCGCGTGAACCTCATGATCATCGACAAACGCGCCATGCACACGCTCGGGTACGCTGGTACCCGGCGGCAGGTAAAGCATGTCGCCATGACCAAGCAGGGTTTCGGCGCCCATCTGATCGAGAATCGTGCGCGAATCTACTTTCGAAGATACCTGGAAGGCGATGCGTGTCGGAATATTCGATTTGATCAGCCCGGTAATAACGTCCACCGAGGGTCGCTGGGTCGCCAGCAACAGGTGTATTCCCGATGCGCGCGCCTTTTGCGCCAGTCGAGCGATCAATTCTTCGACCTTCTTGCCGACCACCATTATCATGTCGGCAAATTCATCGACCACGACGACGATGTACGGCAACGGCTCGAGCTCATCCGGCTCTGCGTCAGGGTCGAGTAACAATACTTTCTTGTCGAACAGGGGGTCCTTGATCGGCGTGCCGTCGGCTATGGCGTCGCGGATTTTTCGGTTATAGCCCGAAATATTGCGCACCCCCAACGCAGACATCAGACGATAGCGGCGCTCCATCTCCGCCACACACCAGCGCAGCGCGTTGGCGGCTTCTTTCATATCGGTGACGACTGGTGCGATCAGGTGCGGAATGCCCTCGTAGACATTGAGTTCGAGCATCTTGGGGTCGATCAGGATCATGCGCACATCATCGGGCGTGGCCTTGAATAAAATGCTGAGCAACATCGCGTTGAGGGCGACCGATTTACCCGAACCGGTGGTCCCGGCCACCAGCAGGTGTGGCATCTTGCCAAGGTCCGCAACCACGGCTTCACCACTGATGTCCTTACCCAGTGCCAGCGTCAACGGCGATGCGGCCTGATCAAAAGCTTTCGACTGCACGATTTCGCTCAATGCGACTATCTCGCGATTTTCGTTGGGAATTTCCAGTCCCATCACCGATTTACCGGGAATGATTTCAACCACGCGTACCCCGATGACCGACAGCGAGCGGGCCAGATCCTTGGCCAGGTTGGTAATCTGGCTGACCTTGACACCGGGTGCGGGGGTGATTTCAAAGCGCGTGATCACCGGTCCGGGATGCACCGACTCAACCTGGATCTCGATGCCGAAATCGAGCAATTTAAGCTCTAGCTGTTGCGACATTGCTTCCAGCGCCGCCTTGCTGTAGCCGGCCACCCTGGGTTTGGGCTTGTCCAGCAAGCCAAGCGGTGGAATCACGCCGTTACCCTTGCTACCGGCCTTGAACAGCGGGATCTGCTTTTCTTTCTCGACGCGCACACTGGCTTCAAGATGCTCGACTACCGGTTCGATCTTGACCGGTTTGCGCTTTTCCTGCCGCTTTTGCTGGACCTGGAATACCTGTTCACGCTCGCTGCGGTTGCGACTGCCCTCAACCTTGTCGCGCATCAGGTAATAACGATCGATTATCCTGTCGATAAACAACAGGGTGTATTTACCGACATTATCAATCACCGCCAGCCACGAAAGCCCGGTAAAAAGCGTCAGGCCAGCCAGGAACAACGCCAGGTGCATCACCGTGGCGCCGATAAAACCGAGGCCCTGGGAAAAATAATTACCCGTAATCTGGCCGAGGATACCACCCGCGTCGAGTGGCATGGCGCCAGGCTCCACGGCAAAATGCAGACTCGACAGCGCGCAACCGGAAATCAGCGTGAGGACGAAGCCACTCCAGCGGACCACCAGCATCTGGTAGCGATCCTCGGCGCTCAAATCTCGCGTCTTGACCAGGATCATGCCGTTGTAAATCAACATGATCGGCAACAGGAAGGCGAGAAAACCGAACAGGTAAAAAGTCAGGTCCGCGATCCACGCACCGGCTGTGCCGCCGAAGTTGGTGACCTGGCTATGACTGCCGCTATGCGACCAGGAAGGATCCTGCGCATCGTAACTTAACATCGCCACCAGGAAATAGCCTGCCAGCGCAAACGACAGCAACATGCCCGCCTCGCGCAGTCGCTGGTTCATCTGCGCGGCAAACATCAGCCGGGTTTCGTGATTGTCCGAAGGTGATTTGGGTCTTGCTTGCGTCACTAGCTTGAATGTCCTGCGTAAATCGGCCTATTTTACATGATCATCTTGCGCGGGAACCAGAATTAATCCTATTGAAATAAACAACCCGATCGCCATATATTAACCGGGCAACAGTACATGTCGTATTCAGCCAACGCGTGTCTGTTCGCAGCAAGGCATCAAAACGCCGCTGCAGTTAGTCTGCAACAAGTTTTGATAACGCAGTCTGTGGGCAGACACGCGTTGGCCTTTCTTATTACATGAACTGGTTAGGGGCCCCAAGAAAGTACCAGCTCCGCGTTGCAACTCTTGCCAATGGAGTAACCATTGGCTGCGAGTTGCGCCTTGATCTGGCACTTTCTTGGGGCCCTGAATACGACATGTACTGTTGCCCGGTTAATAGCCATTTGTATTTTTTCCCATTACTATTGGCTTCTTTTTTTAGCCCCGTGATCCTGAGAGTACTTAATGTCCGATACCAAGCATAGCCGCGTGATTATTCTCGGCTCCGGCCCAGCTGGATACGCGGCCGCGGTTTACGCCGCGCGCGCCAATCTGAACCCTACCCTGATTACCGGCCTCGAGGCCGGCGGCCAGTTGATGACCACCACCGACGTCGATAACTGGCCGGGGGATGTCGAAGGTTTGACCGGACCGGTGCTGATGCAGCGTATGCAACAGCATGCGGAGCGTTTCGATACCGAAATTATTTTCGACCATATCAACACCGTATTCCTCAATGAAAACCCGAAGCGACTGGTGGGCGACAGCGGCGAATACAGCTGCGACGCGCTGATCATCGCCACCGGGGCGAGTGCGATGTACCTCGGCGAGCCCTCCGAGGAAAAGTTTCACGGCAAGGGCATTTCCGCCTGTGCGACCTGCGACGGGTTCTTTTTCAGAAACCAGAAGGTCGCGGTGATCGGCGGCGGCAATACCGCCGTCGAGGAAGCGCTGTACCTGTCCAATATTGCCGCCGAAGTAACGCTGGTGCACCGCCGTGACAAGCTGCGCTCGGAGAAAATCCTGCAGGACCAGTTATTCGAAAAAGAAAAGAACGGCAATGTCAACATCGAATGGTTCAACGTCTTCGACGAGGCGCTGGGAGACGATTCCGGTGTCACCGGGCTGCGCATTCGCAACGTCCAGGACGACAGCACCCGCGAACTCGACGTGAGCGGCATTTTTATCGCCATCGGCCACAAGCCCAATACCGACCTGTTCAGCGGACAGCTCGATATGAAAGGTGGCTACATCACCGTGCACGGCGGCGCAGACGGAAATGCTACCGCAACCAGCATTGAAGGCGTGTTTGCCGCGGGCGATGTCATGGACCATGTTTACCGCCAGGCGGTCACGTCGGCCGGCACAGGTTGCATGGCGGCACTCGATGCCGAAAAATATCTCGATGCCAAGGAACTTGAATAATGTCGAACTGCGCGTCAGCGTCACTCATTCCCTGGGTGACGTCCCCGTCGCAGACTGGGACGCGCTGGGTGATACCAGCTACCCGTTTACCCGCCACTGTTTCCTGCACGGGCTCGAGCTGCACGATTGCCTCGAACCGTTTGGCTGGCATCCAGTCTATTTCCTGATTCATCGCGCACGGCAGCTGGTCGCTGCCATCCCCTGCTATATTAAAACCAACTCCTACGGCGAACTGGTTTTCGACCATGCATGGGTCAACGCCTACCAGCGCAGCGGGCTCGACTACTACCCGAAACTGGTTTCAGCAATCCCCTATACCCCGGCAACCGGTGATCGTTTCCTGCTGAACTACAAGCTACTGCCCGACGAGGAGGATCAGCAATGGCTGCGCGAAACCCTGTGTCGGGCGATCCAGGGATTTTGTGTCGACCAGGACCTGAGTTCCTGGCATATCCTGTTCGAGCGTGAGCCGGTTCTCGAGGCGCTGGTGGACCGGGATATCATGCTGCGCAGTGACGTGCAGTTTCACTGGCAAAACCATAACTACAGCGACTTTGCCGATTTCCTGGGACATTTGAGTTCGCGTAAACGCAAAAACATCAACAAGGAACGTCGCAGCGTAGCAACCCGGGAACTCGAAATAACAATGCAAAGCGGCGAAACCATCAGCGCCGACGAGTGGCAACGCATCCACGACCTGTACGCCGGCATTTATCAGCGAAAATACGGTACTGCGACCCTGACCCCGGCATTTTTTCGACATCTCGGTGAAAACATGCCGCAACAGACACTGGCGACGATCGCCCGGGAGCACGGAGAAATGGTTGCAGCGTCGCTGTTCTTCCGCAGCGATACCCATCTTTACGGCCGGGTCTGGGGCTGCGACCAGTACTTCCGCCACCTGCACTTCGAGTGCTGCTACTACCAGGGCATCGATTACTGCATCGCCGAAAACCTGCAATGCTTCGATCCCGGCGCACAGGGCGAACATAAATTGAGTCGCGGGTTTTTGCCCACCAGAACCTGGTCAGGTCACTGGATAGCCAATGCCCAGTTTCGCGAAGCGATCGGTCAGTTCCTCGGACAGGAGCAGCGTTACATCCAGAGTTACCAGGAAGAGCTGCTCGATCATTCGCCGTACAAGGCGGCAGAATAAGGTTAATTTACTTTAAGTATATTATATAAATATATGTTTTTTATATGATTCCATGGCTAGAACCAACTGCAAATCCACACTTCCCGGATACCACGTCGGCGTTGGCCGAGCCCGCGGGTTTACTCGCCGCCGGAGGACTACTCAGCGTCGAATGGCTGCTGGCCGCCTATCGACAGGGTATTTTTCCGTGGTTTAGCGAGCACGAACCGATACTGTGGTGGAGCCCGGCGCCACGCACCGTACTCTACCCCGAGAATTTCTACCAGAGCAGGAGCCTGCAGAAGCTGGCCCGCCAGCAACGCTTCCAGTTATCCCGCAACCAGGACTTCGGAGCGGTAATCCAGGCCTGCGCCGAGGATCGCCAGGGACAGACCGGCACCTGGATCAATGCGCAAATGATCGATGCCTATACCGAAATGCACCGCGCCGGTTTCGCCCATTCGATCGAATGCCGCCACCGGGGTGAACTCGTCGGCGGGCTATATGGCATTTCGCTGGGCAAGGTTTTTTTCGGCGAATCCATGTTCAGCGAGATGTCCAATACCTCGAAGCTGTGCCTGAAGTACCTGGTCGACTCGGGGGACTACGAAATGATCGATTGCCAGCTACCGACCGGACATTTGCGCTCGCTTGGCGCAATCGACATCAGCCGCACAGAATTCGAATCCGCCCTCAATCGCTGGACCTGACAACATCTCGTGGCCCGGTCCTGTCACCCCTCACCCGTCATCATCTGACGCTCCAAATAGAGTCATCCTCAAAATAACATGTCATTCCCGCGCAAGCGGCCCCCCAACGTGCGCTGGGGGGCCGCTTGCGCGGGAATGACAGTTAATGGCTGGCTTTTCACTGTATACCGCGGCGTTTAATATGTCATACCGCGGTCAAGCTGCGGTATGACTGGAAAGAAGGAATGTCGGTCAGGAGCTTGAACTGGCTTTGTGCCATCTACCAGCGCCGGACTCTGCCCGTATCGATGTGCACGAAATTTGATTTTTCGTAGTAGCCGACGCCGCCGCGTTTCATTCTGAGCGCGGCGTCACGCAGTTCGCTGCTGGCGACATTCCTGAGGCGTATATCGATTGCCTTACCGAGCAGGTGCTGACTTTTCTTCGCAACACCTTTACCGGCATCGCGCAGCATCTGGTTGGTTTTGGGAGAGCGATACGCCGAGATTATCTCGAAGGTACCTTTGCCGCCCAGGCTGGCGCGCACCTCGTACATAATATCGAGCAATTCAGGATCCATCCCCTTGACATCACCGGTTCGAAAATCGGCCAGGAAATTGTTGACCTCTTCGAGCGCGGACTCCACGTACACGCCGCCGACCGCGTAGGTAATCTCCAGGGTCTTTTGCGTATGCGTATGATAAAACGATAGTTTCCGTTCATCGAGACTGGACATACTGTTGAGCGGCAGAAAAACGCCGGTCGCAAATACTGCGATACGTATAATACGTCTCAATTTCGCCGGTTTTATATTGCTGCTGCTCATAGATAGAATATTATAGCGGCTCGAAAACGGTTTTTCCTTATCCTAAGGCGCCAAATTATGCACCAAAAGTTCACAAAATATGCATCGATACTTGTATTTGTGCAGTTGTTTACGCTGCCGTTGGCGATAGCCAATGACGAAAAAGACAGCAATGCGCTTCGCACCGAACTGGAACAACTCATGCAAGGAGGTTCGCTGCGTAACAGTGACGCCAGCATTGCTTCTGCTAACCTGCTGCTGGAAATCTACGAGCGACGTGATTTTTTACCTGCCTGGAACAGACAGCAGCAGATCGGGGAACTGGTTAGCGCGATCAAGTCAACGGCGGCCGACGGTCTGGATCCGGCCGACTATCATCTTGAGCGGGTAAAGCTCATCTACGCCGATCGACTCGCCGGTCGTCAGCTTTCAGCGGAAGACAAGGCGGTGCAGGATCTGATTTTAACGGACAGCCTGGCACGACTCGGTTATCACCAGCAGTTCGGCAAGGTGAATCCCAACACACTTGATTCGAACTGGAATTTTCGCCGTGATCTCAACGACATCGATCCGGAGATCGCCATTCAGAGCGCTATCGACTCCCCTTCGCTAACCGGTTTTCTGCAAGACTTCTTTCCGCGTGGCTGGTTCTACCGGAAATTGCAGGCGGCACTCGCGAACTACCGTCAAATAGCCGCTAACGGCGGCTGGCCTGCCATTCCCGACGGCCCGACATTGAAACCGGGCGCCAGCGATAGCCGCCTGCCTGTACTTGCGCAGCGCCTGATAATCACTGGCGATCTACCACCGCGAAATGACGTTGACAAGCTGACGACCTATGACAAAACCCTGCAGCAGGGCGTGCGCCATTTTCAGGCGCGACACAGCCTCGATACCGACGGCGCGGTTGGACCAGCAACCCTGCGTGCATTGAATGTGCCCGTGGAAAAACGGGTCGAGCAGCTGCAGATAAATATCGAACGTGCACGCTGGGTGCTCAACGATCTGTCAAACGAATTTGTGCTGGTGAATATTGCCGGGTTTCGGGCCTACGTATTGCGTGACAAAAAAATAGTCTGGGAAACCAACGTACAGGTAGGCAAGCCGTTTCATCAATCGCCTGTTTTTCGCGACGAAATTCAGTACGTTGTGGTGAATCCCACGTGGACCGTGCCCTACAGTATTGCGAGCAAGGAGATCCTGCCGAAAATCAAGCGCGATTCAAATTACTTCGCCAGCCGGGACTTCGATCTGAAAGACAGGAACGGCAAGCTGGTTAAACCTTCCAGCATAAACTGGGAAACCGTGGTGGAAAGCAATTTCCCGGTCTGGCTGGTACAACGCCCGGGGCCGAATAACGCACTGGGCCGTGTTAAAATCATGTTTCCCAACAAACATTCGGTCTACCTGCACGACACGCCCAGCAAGGCGTTGTTCGGCAAGGCGGAACGGGCATTCAGTCACGGCTGCATTCGGGTCGAGAATCCTTTCGGCCTGGCTGAACAGCTACTGGACAGCGACGGCTGGAACCAGGAAAAATTTCAGCAGGTGCTGAACGAAGGTAAAACCAAAACCATAACCCTGTCAAAGCCGATACCGGTATTGCTGCTCTATTGGACCACCATGGTTACACCCGACGGCTTAGTGTCTTTTTACAACGATGTCTATTCACGCGATGAGCGCGTTGCCAGGGCACTTAACGAGTCATTTCGGTTCGACATTTCAAGGCAGTAAGCAAAAACATGTCATCCCGCGGCTTGATGACGGTTGCCGGGGTTGACGACCGGTGGCGGCTAGAGTTTGGTCAGCGCCTCGGCGACCGCGTTGCCGAACTCGGAAGGTCTGACAATAATGCCTACCCCGGCCTCACGCAAGATTTCGACTTTTTCCGCCGCCGATTCGCCGACACTGGTGACGATCGCACCGGCGTGGCCCATGGTTCGGCCTTTGGGCGCGGTCAAACCGGCGATATAGGCGAGCACCGGCTTTTTCATGTGATCGCGCACGTAAGCGGCAGCCCGGGCTTCCTGCGGCCCGCCGATTTCGCCGATCATGACAACCAGGTGAGTTTCCGGATCCTGCTCGAAGCGTTCCAGGTGATCGAGAAACGAGCTGCCATTGATCGGGTCACCGCCGATACCGACACCGGTCGAAATACCGATACCCATGGCTTTCATCTGCGAGGCCGCCTCGTAACCAAGCGTTCCGGAGCGACCGATCAAACCCACGTTACCCGGCATGTAAATATGCCCTGGCATAATGCCCATCATCGCCTTGCCCGGGCTGATAGTGCCCGCACAGTTGGGGCCAGTTAAGGTCATGCGCTCTTCGCGCTTGTAACGGCGCATGTAGCGCTTGACGCGCATCATATCCTGCGCCGGGATGCCGTCGGTAACGCAGACGCAAAAACGGATCCCTGCGTCGGCCGCTTCCATGATGGCATCCGCCGCAAACGGCGGCGGCACGAAGACCACGCTCGCCTCGGCGCCGGTGTCGCGCACGGCATCTTTCACGGTATTGAAAACCGGTCGATCGAGATGTCGCTCGCCGCCCTTGCCCGGAGTTACTCCGCCGACGACATTGGTACCGTAGTCAATCATTTCCTGTGCGTGGAAGCTGCCGATACGACCCGTGTACCCCTGCACGATGACCGGGGTTGTTTCATCGAGAAATATGCTCATTTCGATCTACTCCCTGGATTCGGCGTTGGCCGAACGATGGAACCCGGCGGCGGCAACGGCCTTTTCCGCTGCTTGTGCAAGGGTATCCGCGGTTATCAGGTCGATATCGCTATCGGCCAGGATCTGGCGCCCCAGTTCGACGTTGGTGCCGGATAGCCGCACTACCACCGGCACCGGCACATCGAGTTTCTGCATTGCCTGAATCACGCCTTCGGCAACCCAATCACAGCGATTGATGCCGGCGAAAATATTGACCAGGATCGCGTCCACACCTTCGTCTGATAGCACCAGGTTGAATGCCTTGGCCACGCGTTCGGGTGAAGCGCCACCGCCGATATCGAGAAAATTGGCGGGTTCGCCACCGACATGCTTGATCATGTCCATGGTGGCCATGGCAAGGCCCGCGCCATTGATGATGCAACCGATGTTGCCGTCCAGGCCGACATAGCTCAAACCGCGGTCCGCGGCATTCATTTCACGCGGGTCTTCCTGCGATTTATCCCGCAGTTCGGAAATCTGGGGGCGACGGAACAGCGCGTTATCGTCAAACCCCATCTTGGCGTCGAGGGCGATGATACGACCGTCGCTGGTCACCACCAGCGGGTTGATTTCTACCATGGTCGCGTCGAGATCGCGAAACGCACGGTAACAGGCCTTCAGCGCTTTCACCGATTCGGCCAGTTGCGTCGCATCCATGCCCAGCGCAAACGCGATTTCACGCGCCTGAAAATCCTGCATGCCGACTGCCGGCTCGATCGGCACGCGCACTATGCTGTCGGGCTGGCTTTCGGCAATTTCCTCGATATCCATGCCACCCGCGGCCGAGGCAACGCACATGATCCGCTCGGAGTCGCGATCGAGTACGAAGGCGAGGTAAATTTCGCGCTCGATAGCGGTCGCTTCCTCTATATACAGTCGCCCGACCAGCTTGCCCTGCGGACCGGTCTGGTTGGTAACCAGGCGCCTGCCCAACAGCTCGTTGGCGGCTTCGAGCACTTCGTTCTCGGTCGCGCAAATCTTGATGCCACCCGCCTTGCCGCGCGCACCGGAATGAATCTGCGCCTTGACAACCCACTTATCACCGCCGAGTTCCTTGGCTCGATAGGCGGCCTGCTCGGGACTGTAAGCGATGCCGCCCCTGGCGATCGGCATGCCGAACTCGGACAACAACGCCTTCGCCTGATATTCATGAATGTCCATTGGTCTGCCCCCTGTTTGCGCTGGTTACTGTTTCGCCTGGATGGCGGCGTCGGTATTGACCACGTTTTCCGCCATGCGTGCTGATGCCGCATCGATCATGCGCCCATCGAGCTGGGCAGCACCCCTGCCCTCGGCGGCCGCTTCGTCGAGCGCCGCGAGGATGCGCCGTGCCCGCTCGACCTCGGCGGCGGGCGGCGAAAATACTTCGTTGGCAAGATCTATCTGCGAGGGATGAATCGCCCACTTGCCCTCGTAGCCCATCGCAGCACCCCGGCGCGCGGCATCGAGATATCCGTCAGGGTCGTTGAAATCACCGAACGGGCCATCGATCGCGCGCAGACCATAGGCACGACAGGCCACCAGCATACGCGACAGGCCATGATGCCATTGGTCACCCGGGTAATCCGGATTGAGGCCACCGATATTGGTGGTACGCGCGCGGCAGCTGGCGGCATAATCGGCGACCCCGAAGTGCATGGCCTCCATGCGTGGACTGGAAGTCGCTATCGCGTCGACATTGGCCATACCGAGCGTAATTTCAATCAGGGCTTCGATACCGATCTTGTTGCTGTAGCCCCGCGCTGTTTCAATCTGGGTCAACATCGCATCGACCATGTAAACATCCGCCGCAACGCCGACCTTCGGAATCAGGATTGTATCGAGCCGGTCGCCGGCCTGCTCGACCACGTCGACCACGTCGCGATACATGTAATGCGTATCGAGACTGTTGATGCGCACCGAAATGGTTTTGCCCTTGCCGCGCCAGTCGATATCGTTGAGCGCTTCGATGACGTTTTTGCGCGCCTGCTCCTTATCTCCCGGTGCAACTGCATCTTCGAGATCGAGGAATACATAGTCCGCTGCGCTGTTGGCCGCCTTTTCAAACATTCCCGGGTTGGTCCCGGGGACCGCAAGTTCGCTGCGTTGCAGACGCTGGCGCGCTGCAAGATACTGTGTATGACTCATGAATCCCCCGAAAAGCATCGTTGCCGCGGCAACGAGATAATAGATATATTAAAAAGCTATAACTAAAGTATAAAACCGTATATAGGTATTGGACTATCGCTGAGCCGACATGATGAATTTCAGGAACGACGGTCCGCAACCCGGACGCGAAGCAGAGCCTCAGTGCAGTACCGCGCTGACCAGCAGATAGAGAAACACCGCGCTGAGCCACAGGTCGATGACGACAAAAAGATAGAACAGTTTGCGCCTTTCCGGATCGCCGCGAACACCCAGCGTCAGGTATATGAAAAAGGCCAGCGCCGCGAGCAGGATAATAACCAGGTGCATCGATTACTTATCCTCGGAGGCGATACGCGCGGCCGCGGTCGCTGTCATGTTAACCAGGCCACGCACGGTGGTACCGGGAGTCACGATATGCGCTGGAATATCGCAACCCATCAGGATGGGGCCGATCGGCACCCCGTCGGCCCCTGTTTTAATCAGGTTCATCGCAATATGCGCCGCGTCGAGATTCGGCATGATCAGTAAATTGGCGACACCCTCGAGGTTCGAATTGGGGAACTGCTCCGCCCTGAGCAGCGGGCGTAATGCCAGGTCGGCCTGCATCTCACCTTCGACCATTAATTCAGGATCGATGGCCTGGATCAATTCCAGCGCCTTGCGCATGCGGCATGAAGACTCGGTTTCGCGAGCGCCGAAACTCGAATGCGATAACAGCGCCGCTTTAGGTTTCAGTCCGAAACGGGCAACTTCCCTGGCGGCAAGCACCGTCATGTCGGCAATGGCCTCTGCCGTGGGTTCGGCAGTCACGTGGGTATCCGCAATAAACAGCGTGAACTTGCTGGAAATAATAATACTCAGGGCCGAAACCTTGTCGAAGCCGTCGTCCTGCCGTGAAACGCTCAGGATACGGCCGAGGTGGCGGTGAAATCGACCGATGGTGCCGGTAATCATGGCGTCGGCCAGCCCAAGTTTGACCATCATGGCCGCCTGCGTGGTCTTACTGTTGCGCAGGATTTCACGGGCTTCCGATAAGGTCTTGCCGCGCCGCTCGGTGTAACCATGGAAGGCGCGCCACCATGACTCTTCTCCTTTATATTCAAATATCTCGAAATCCGTGCCCGGTTTCGCGGTGAGCGCATAATCCCTGATGATCGATTTGATAACCGCTTCGCGACCGAGCACGATGGGAAAACAAAGCTTTTCCTGCACAATATTATCGATCGCCTGCATGACTTTCGGATTTTCGCCTTCGGCAAAAACCACGCGACGTTGTTCTGCGCGCGCTGCATCGAATACCGGTTTCATAAACAGTCCGGAGCGAAACACGAAAGCATTCAGTTTCTGTCGATAGGCTTCCATATCCTCGATCGGCCGTTCGGCGACCCCCGAATCCATCGCCGCCTGGGCAACCGCCGGGGCGATTTCGAGAATGAGGCGCTGATCGAATGGCTTCGGGATCAGGTAATCCGGTCCGAAGGTCAGTGACTCACCCTGGTAGGCGCTGGCAACGACGTCGCTGGTACCGGCGCGCGCCAGTCGCGAAATCGCTTCGACACAGGCAATCTTCATCGCCTGGTTGATCTCGGTGGCACCGGCATCGAGGGCACCGCGGAACAGGAACGGGAAACACAGTACGTTGTTAACCTGGTTCGGATAATCGGTGCGCCCGGTCGCCAGCACCACGTCCGGACAAACGCGCCTGGCCTCGGCGGGATCGATCTCGGGCGTCGGATTGGCCAGCGCAAATACGATCGGTTGGGCCGTCATCGACTCGACCATTTCCGGCTTCAGTATGTTGCCCGCGGACAGCCCCAGGAAAACATCGGCGTCCACAATGGCTTCACCGAGTGTGCGCAGCCCGGTATCGACCGCGTAACCTTCCTTGTACTCATCCATGTAGTCGGCACGACCCTTGTAGATGACGCCCCTCGAATCGCATACCATCACCTTGCTCTTGTCGAGCCCCATCGACACCATCAGGTTGAGGCATGACAGCGCCGCGGCGCCGGCGCCGGAAACCACCATCCTGACTTCGCCAAGCGCTTTACCGACCACTTCAAGCGCGGACAGCATCGCGGCTGCGACCACGATCGCGGTGCCGTGCTGATCGTCGTGAAACACCGGAATCGACATATGCTCATGCAAATACTTTTCGACGTAAAAACAGTCGGGCGCCTTGATATCTTCGAGATTGATACCGCAGAAGGTAGGCTCGAGCCGTTCGATTGTTTCAGCCAGTTTGTGCGGATCCTTTTCATCGATTTCGATATCGAATACGTCGATCCCGGAAAAACGCTTGAACAGCACCGCCTTGCCTTCCATCACCGGTTTTGCCGCCATCGCACCGATATTACCGAGCCCGAGTACCGCGGTGCCGTTGGTGACCACACCGATCAGGTTGGCGCGGGAGGTATATTCGCGTGCCGCCAATGGATCCTTCTCGATTTCGAGACAGGGATAAGCAACTCCGGGCGAATAGGCCAGGGTCAGGTCGTGTTGCGATGTCAGTGGCGTGGTCGCCTCGATGCGGAGTTTTCCCGGCGTGGGTTTACGGTGATAGTTAAGTGCTTTTTCACGATTTTCGTCTGACATCAGAGAACTCCCAGGTAGATTCCGCCAGTATACGAGGAATCGGGTGCATATTTTAAGTAATTCATCGGCTTTAAATTGTCATCCCGCGGCCCCGATTCGTCATACCGAACTTTATTAAATCATACCGCGGCCCCAAATTGTCATACCGCGGCTTTTTGTAGGACCCGCGCAAGCGGGGATCTCGTGATGACGACGCGTTAACAGATTCCGATACGTCGGACCGCCGTTTTCGCGGGAATGACAGCAGCGCCGATCAGATCCCCCGCTTGCGCGGGGATGACAGTTTAATTAGGGGATAACAGGAATGAGCGCTCTACTAGACATCGTAGCGTTTATGCTCGCTGCGGCGCTTGCCCGAGCGCTGACTGATGACGCCAACGATGTCCTCGACACCGTTTTGCAGAGTAATCTCGGCCAGGCTGCTATCGAGGGCACGCAGGGTATAAACCCCCTGCTCGATAAACAATTGCCGGAAAATCATTTCATCCTGCTGCCGGGCGACTACATAACAACCCGAACTGAGTTTACCGCCAGGATCGATGACGATGATATTACCATCGACGAATTCCGGCGCCATATCGTCGCCGATCACCCGCAGGGCAAAGGGTTCACTCGCACTACAGTTGCTCAGGTCACTCATTCTACTTGCTGCGCCTTCTTTTGCTGCATACGCCACAACTGCGCGTAAAGACCATCCGCCGCGATCAACGCTTCATGATCGCCCTGCTCCTTTATGCGCCCTTCTTCGAGCACGATAATACGATCCGCGTCGATCACGGTAGAAAGTCGATGCGCAATCACCAGCGTGGTCTTGTTGCGTGAAATTCGCGCCAGGGCACCGAGTATATTCTTCTCGGACTGGCTGTCCAGGCTGGAGGTGGCCTCGTCAAACACCAGGATTGCGGGATCTTTCAACAACACCCTGGCAATCGCCACACGCTGTTTTTCACCCCCCGACAGCTTCAGGCCGCGCTCGCCGACGACTGTATCGTAACCCTCGGGCAACGACTCGATAAAACGATCGATATCGGCGAGCCTGGCGACTTCCCTGACTTCCTCGAAGGAGGCATCCGGGCGGGCATACTGAATGTTGTAGCGGATCGAATCGTTAAACAAAACCGTATCCTGAGGCACGATACCGATTGCCTTGCGCAGGCTATGCTGGTCGACCCCGGCAATATCCTGACCGCTGATCAGAATCTGCCCCTGGTCGATATCGTAAAATCGAAACAATAACCTCGCGATGGTTGATTTGCCGGCGCCGGATGGTCCGACAATCGCAAGCTTTTCACCGTCTTCGAGTTTGAAACTGACGTCTTCGAGAATGCGTCTGTCGACGTTGTAATGGAAGCCGACATGACGGAACTCGACGCTGGCCTGCTCTACCTCGAGGCTACGGGCATCGGCGCGATCGACAATTTCAATCGGTCGCTGCAACAGCTTGATCACCATGTCCATATCGGCGAGCGCATACTTGAGCGAGCGGTAAATAATGCCGAGAAAACCGAGCGGAATGAAAAGCTGCAGCATCATCGTATTGATCAACACCAGGTCACCTAGCGTCAACTCGCCGTCGACGACACCCTGGGCGGCCAACAGCATGATGCCCGTCACCCCCAGCGCAATGATCGCGGCCTGACCGAAATTGAGCATCGACATCGTGCTCTGGCTTCTCACCGCGGCTTCTTCCCAGCGCCCCATGGTGTCGCGGTAGCGCGCGATTTCATGATCATCGTTATTGAAATACTTGACCGTCTCGTAATTCATCAGGCTATCCATCGCCCGCCCGTTGGCATCCGAGTCGAG
>CALDDP010000074.1 GCA_937936805.1 uncultured Gammaproteobacteria bacterium
GCGCGACCGGTTCCAGGAAAGAGCGATACTGACCTATAACATGAATATACTTCAGGGCATCAAATCCGATTCGACATTCTGTGTCACCTTGAATGCCACCGACTCGATTAACCCTGCAAAAATAATCGATCGATTCAACTACAGCCACCCCGTATTCTCACTGGATTCGGTGCAGGCAGCCAGTCGCATAGATGATATCAACGGCAATAACAATACCTGGTTCGCGGGCGCCTGGCTGGGTAACGGATTTCATGAAGACGGCGTTGTCAGTGGGCGCAAGGTAGCAGATTCTATCAATCGCCTGGCGGTAGTGCCGGCAGCGACCGATGACCTTATGCCCGAACCGGAATTCGTCCGTGCATAGCGCGATCTACAAAGGCAACCTCAGGCATCGGCGGTTTTTTCCGCGGGAGCACAAGTTCAGCTACCAGGTCTTTATGATGTATCTCGACCTGGACGAACTCGAGACTGTTATGAAGCTGTCTCCGTGGTGGTCGGACAAGCCCTGGCGACCGGCACGCTTTAAGCGTAGTGACTTTCTCGGCGATCCGGGTATTCCGCTGGACGAAGCAGTGCGCCAACGGATTTTTCAGGAAACCGGCGATTGGCATTCCGGGCCGGTGCGCATGCTGGCAAACCTAAGATATTACGGCTTCGTGATGAATCCGATCACCTGTTATTACTGCTTTGATGAAAACGAGAAGCTGACCACGATCGTTTCCGAAGTCACCAACACACCGTGGAACGAGCGGCAAAGTTACGTGCTGAAATGTGATCCGGACAAGCGCATCCAGCGTATAAAGTTCCATAAGCAAATGCATGTATCACCGTTCAATCCGATGGATATGACTTATCGCTGGAGCAGTAACAACCCGGCGAAAATTTTGAGTCTGAACCTCGAGACGGAATACCAGGGCGAAAGGCATGTGGATGCGACCATGGCGCTGAAGCGTCGTGAGATCGATGCGGGAAGTCTGGCGTCCATTTTAGTCGAGCACCCGTGGATGACGGCCAAGGTGCTGAGCGCGATTTACTGGCAGGCACTTAAGTTGGGGATCAAAAAGATTCCGTTCCATAACCACCCGAAATATCTCGAATCGAGTAACGAACAACAATCGACAATCAAAAGCTAAAGACCTGAGTTATGACATCTCTAAATCAACCGAATATTGCAGTTAACCAGCAGCAGCCCGGATTCCTGGAAAACTTTGCCCAGAACCAGCTCGAAAAGCGCTTGCATAAAATGCCCCATGGCGTTCTTGTTATCGAAGATGGTTCTGAGTCGAAAAGTTTTGGCAACAAGACCGTGGCTGCCGACATCAGTGCCAAAATAGTTATTCACGACCCCAGCGCCTATCGGGACATTGCCTTCGGCGGATCGATCGGAGGTGCGGAAGCTTTCATGCTTGGCAAATGGTCGTCCCCTAACCTCGTCGACCTGGTTCGCTTGATGGCGATTAATATCGATTTCCTTAATGTCGTAGATGACTCGAAGCCGTTGACGCATCGTTTGTTCGATAAGGCCTACCACTGGTTTAATCGAAACACGGCTGACAAGGCCAGGGAAAATATTTCCGCTCATTACGATTTGAGCAATGAATTTTTCTCGCTGTTTCTCGATCCGGAAATGATGTATTCGTCCGCAATGTTTTCGCGGGCAGAGGTGGGCCTGGACGAAGCTGCGGTTCACAAGCTCGACGTAATTTGCCAGAAGCTGGATTTACAGGCGTCTGATCATCTGCTCGAAATTGGTACCGGCTGGGGTGGTATGGCGATTCACGCGGCCAGGAATTACGGCTGTCGGGTAACGACCACCACTATTTCGAAGGAACAGTACGAGACTGCTCGCCAACGTGTTAAAGATGCAGGGCTCGAGGACCTGGTTAACGTTATTTTTGAAGACTATCGTGACCTCGAAGGAACCTACGACAAGCTGGTGTCGATCGAGATGATCGAAGCCGTGGGGCATGAATTCTACAAGCAGTACTTCGGTGGATGCGCCTCGTTGTTGAAGCCCGATGGGCTTATGCTGATCCAGGCGATCACCATCCCCGATCAGCGTTACCGCTATGCGCGTAGTTCCGTCGACTTTATCCAACGCTATATTTTCCCCGGCGGTTCGTTACCGGGACATGAAGTTGTGATGTCCTCCCTCAGGAAGCATACCGACATGCAAATGGTCGGTATGGAAGAAATGGGCGAGGACTATGCGAAAACCCTGGCCGTCTGGCGCCAGCGATTCCTCTCCAGGCTGGACGAGGTTAAAGCCCTGGGTTTCGATGACGTTTTCATCCGCATGTGGGATTACTACCTCTGCTAT
This sequence comes from uncultured Gammaproteobacteria bacterium, assembly GCA_937936805.1. Lineage (GTDB taxonomy): Bacteria > Pseudomonadota > Gammaproteobacteria. Next base: position 2,321 of record CALDDP010000074.1, read on the forward strand.
TGCCAGGGTGCGTTCGAAGAGCGTGTCATTGGCACATCGCAAATGCTTTTTGCCAGACCGGGATGGCGGCAGAAACGTTGTCAGTAAAAGGGATCCGTTTCATCCACTAATGAAAAAGACTTTATTAAATCTGGCAATTTTTCAGGTCGGCTGGCTGGTTTGCGTAGTCGGCGGAAATTTGTATGCGCTCGCCTATACGGTTGCCGCACTGCTCGTACACAACTGGTTCGTGCTGGAAAAGAAATCCGAATGGCAACTCATCGCAATCGTGACTGTGGTTGGCAGCCTGTGGGATATTCTGATGACGCTCGGCGGTATGGTTTATTACGCGGACGCCGGGTTACTCGGCATTCCTGTCTGGCTGGTTTGCCTGTGGGTGCTGTTTGCAACGACCTTCATGCATGCGCTGTCGTGGTTAAGCCGTTACCTGTGGATTGCCGCCGCTTTTGCGGCGGTGATGGGACCGGCCAGCTACTGGTTCGGTAGCGAGTTGAGCGATGCCTATTTCGGCACACCCATTCTGACTTCGCTGGTGGTCATGGCGGTCGGCTGGTCGACCCTGTTTCCAGCCGGCATTTATCTAACTCGGCGGTACCAATAATGAAGATGACACAAAAATCCCTCTCGGGCCTGGTCACTATGACTGCTCTGGTCGTGCTGTCTGCGCTGCAGGTAGCAGTCGCGAATCAAGCCTCCGCACACGTTGTCGGCGAAGCATTCGATTTGAAAAGCGACGATTTTCTGTATACCGAAACCCACTGCGGAATCGGCGAGATAACCAGCGAAGTCATTTATCAGCATAGCGACGGGTCTTTACTTGCGCACAAGCAGCTCGACTACCAGTCCGGCGCAGCGACGCCATCATTTGTCCAACGCAATATTCAGTCAAATGAAAAGGTCGAGGTCAGTTTCGATCAGCAGGAAGTATCGATGTCTGTTACCGATTCCGCTAACAGGGAAATCGAAAAGATATCCCCGGTTACCGATATAGACAGCAACCCCCTCGTGATCGATGCCGGGTTCGATGTATTCATCCGGGACAGCTGGGACAAACTGGTTTCAGGGAAAACACTGGAATTCCAGTTTCCGCTGGCATCGCGCTCCAGCCTGGTATCCTTGCAGGTCAAACCCTCGGTTTGCAGTTATGCAACTGAAACGGACCAGTGTTTTGCGCTGGAACCGGCGAACTGGTTTTTCCGTATGCTGGCGTCACCTATCGAACTCGGCTACGACGCCAACCTCGCCAGGTTGACCCGCTATCGCGGGTTGTCAAATATTAACGATGAAAGTGGCAAGGGTCTGATCGTTGATATCAGGTATCGATATCAGGCGAGCCCAGGAACTGCCTGTAATATCGATCGGTTGTTGTTGAGCCATAACGCGATAAATTCGTAAACAAACCAGGGCATCAGACCACCATGAGGATTCTGGCACGCCTATCGATCGTTTTGCTGAGCCTGGGCATGATTACGTCCTGTTCCAGCGTTCCCGTCAGTGAATACGCCGACAATACGCCCGTTATGGTGGTGGAGGAATTTTTTAACGGTTCGCTGCGCGCCCACGGTATAGTCAAGGATCGTGGTGGCAAGGTGATCCGTTATTTCAACGCCAGCATCAACGCCTCCTGGGTAGATGGCGTCGGCACACTCGATGAAGTGTTCAGGTTTGACGATGGCGAAGAACAGCGGCGTATCTGGAAACTGGTGAGGGACGAAGCCGGGAACTATGTTGGCACCGCCAACGACGTCATTGGAAGCTCCACCCTCGAGATCGCCGGCAACAGCCTTTTTCTGGATTACGTGCTGCGCATACCTTACGGCGACGGAACCCTGGATCTAAATATCGATGACAGAATGTACCTGGTGTCAGAGCGGGTGCTGATCAACGAATCCGTAATGACAAAATGGGGTTTCGACGTAGGGCAAATCACGCTCGTTATTGAAAAAGAATGAAGGAAATCAGCAAGACCTTCAATTTTGATTTCAATCATCCGGTAGACAGGCTTTGGTCGGTAGTAGCGGATACTCCTCGTTGGGGCGAGGCATCCGGGTTTCCCAAGTATCAGTCCAGCGAGCAATTGCAAGCGGATGGCACGGTGAAGGTATTTGGCGAGGTGTCTATTGCCGGGATGAATCTTTGCTGGGAAGAACCCCCTGCTAACTGGATAGAAGAACTCTGGTTCGAGCAGTTGCGATTGTTCAGCAACGGCCCTTTCGTCAGCATGGCTACTCGCGCCGAAGTATTCGATAAAAACCCGCACAGTAGTCTCAAAATAGAAATCAGTTTTTTACCCAGAAACCTGCTTGGGTATTTCCTGTCACGCCGCCTGATTGCCGCTTTTCAGGGAAAAGTCCAGCAGTTGCTCGACACGGCCGACCAGTTGATAAGGGCCGAACAACCCGATTTGTTCGAAACCGACTTCCAGCTATCGCCATCCGCGACGGAACGCGTAGAAAAGGCAAAACAGGCTATCGATCGGAGTCAATACGGGCATGGCTTGACAGACAGGTTGCTCGAGTATATTACCGGCATGCAGGAGGTGGATCTGTGGACGATGCGCCCCCTGGCGCTCGCCCATCGCTGGCAGGTCAACCCCCGCTTTGCCGTTGAACTATGCCTGCAGTCGGTTCGTGAGGGCTTGCTCGAATCGCGTTGGGATATACTATGCCCCCGCTGCCGTGTCGCAAAAGCAAAAACCGATAATATCGGCGAATTGCCGGGCAAGACTCATTGCGACGCCTGTAACATCGATTTTGAAACCAATTTCGCGCGTAACGTAGAGCTCAGTTTCAGCCCCAGCCCGTCGGTACGGGCGGTAGAATACGGTTATTATTGCCGCTCGGGCCCGGGTTTTACGCCTCACATCAAGGGGCAGTGTACGCTGCATCCGGGTGAATCGCGCCGCCTTCCGGCCAGGCTGTCCCCGGGGGAATATCGTATCCGTACGCTGGAAGCCGGGGACGAGTTATCCTTCACGCATGATTCCACTGTTCTGCCCGAAATATTTGTGCTCGATGATCAGCTGAATCTGGGTGACGGCTCTCCTGATGGTGAAATCCTGCTGCACAATAAAGGCCGGGTTCAGCGCACCATTGTGATAGAAGACCGAAGCTGGCTTGATGAGGTGTTGACCGCCGAACGGGTTACCACAATGCAGGCTTTCCGTGATCTTTTTTCAGACCAGGTGCTGCGGCCGGGCGATGAAATTACTATCCGTAATATCTCTTTTGTATTTACCGACCTGGTC
>CALDDP010000075.1 GCA_937936805.1 uncultured Gammaproteobacteria bacterium
CATGTTGCGCCATCGGCGACTCGCATCAGCGGGCTGGTATCGGCGGCCCGTCCGGCCAGCAGGCCGTCAAACAGAAAATTCGTCATCATCAAATTACCGGAACCGGTTTGCGACGCAGGCCGCTGATCGCGTTGCCCGCAATCGCAAGCATCAGGATCGAACCACCGACGAGAGTGAAAAAACTCGCTGTTTCACCGATGAACAGCCATACCTAGAGAGGGCCGAGCAATACCTCTGTCATCGATAACAGCGCGAGTTCGGCCGCAGGCACCACTTTCGAACCGATGGTATAAACAGCGAGTCCGACCCCGACCTGGAACACCCCCAGCGACAGGGCGATCGCGACATCTTGCGCGGGGATATCGAATCCGTATCCGCCGACCTGGCAAACGATAGCGGACACAATGATCGCAAACACGCCGGCAAGAAAAACCGCCGGCAACATATCTTCAAGCCTGCCCCAGCGCAGCGCGATGGTGAAAACCGCAAAACCGGCGGCAGAAGCAATCGCACTTATGTTACCCCACATGCGGCCGGCAGAAATACCATTGAGTACCATGAAGGCAATACCGATCATCGCGAAGACCATGGCCACCCAGGTCGCCCTGCGCACCGATTCACCCAGGATAACCCAACCGAGTACGGCTGCCAGGAACGGCGCCGCGGCAAACAGGAACATGGCATTCGCCACGGTCGTGGTCTGGATCGCGTAGATGCCTCCGGCAAATGCCAGCACCAGACCCATGCCGCCGATTGCACCGGCGACCCCGGCTTTTCTAATCGTGATTATCGGTTTGTAACCAGAGCGGAAAGTGATCAGGATAAATAGAAAAGCTCCCAGGGCCCAGGAGCGATAAAACAGGATCTGCCAGACATTGGCGACTTCGATATTGCGAATGCCGAGCCCCATGGTCGACCAGAACACACCGGCCATTAATACCAGCAGGACACCACTCAGGTAGCTGATATCGGGTGCTTCGATCTTGACCGCTGTTGCGTCGGGCATCGCCATATAAATCAGGTGTATGAAATATGCTGCCAGAGATTAATTCAAGGTCACTGGAATGCAAAGCATTAGTTTTACCCTGGCGCAGATGATTTTACAGCGCGCTCACATCGGCCTACACTTTGCGCCGGAGGGGAAGATCATGCAGCAGAACCAGCAGTTTAACCAGTTCACGGTGGACTGGCGTAAGCCCGATATCGAGATCGACGTTGCCAGGCTTCCCGGTTACGCAGCCGATGCCGCCGATGTCGAAACTTTCAGGCGCGATGGCGTGGTGTTACTGCGTGGCGTATTCTCGGACTGGGTAGACACACTGCGCCGTGGCCTGCAGCGTAACCTGGATAATCCACAACGATTTGCCTTTCCCTGCGACAGCAATCCGGCGGGTGAACCGGGCCGATTTTTCGACAGTTATTGCAACTGGCAGCTTATTCCCGAGTACCTCGACTATGTTTCGAATTCCTGCGCCGCAGCGATCGCAGGCCAGTTCATGGACAGCGACCATGCCCAGTTTTTCCACGAACACGCTTTTATCAAAACGCCGGGCACGCAACGCGCCACCCCGTGGCACCAGGACCTGCCCTATTACTGCGTCGACGGATACAAAACCGCAAGCGTCTATGTTTCGCTCGACCAGGCCGATGCCGACGTAGCGGTACAGTTTGTAAAAGGTTCGCATCGATGGAACAAGCTTTACTACCCCCGCATGTTTGATGACGGTAGCAGTTTCAACGATGATCGGCCCGGTGCGAAGCTCGAAACGGTGCCCGACATCGATGCAAACCGGAATCAGTACGATATTTCCGCCTGGTCACTCAGCCCGGGCGACAGCATCGTGTTCGATTTTCGTACCCTGCATGGCACCGGCGACGCGACTATCAAGAGTATGCGGCGTGCGTTTTCGACCCGTTGGCTGGGCGATGACGTCACCTATTGTGAGCGCCCGGGAGACACCTCGCCGCCCTACGTCGATCACGGCATGCACCACGGCGACAGGATGCGTGAAGACTGGTTTCCGTTGTTGTGGCATCGCGCGAAATAGAATATGGCTACGCCAACCCACAGGGTGCTGCCATGTCAGAACCAGCGAAACTCGATTCCCCGGAGAATTACCCGACAGAATTTCGCCGGGTTCAGTCAGAGAAGTGCCGCTTCAAACGCAGACTCCGCATACAGCCCAATCAAAAGATACAGAAACAGTGAAAACAGGGCGTTGGTCCTTGCTGCACTTTTTAATAAAGTTTCAGCTTGGGTTTAAATTAAAAATATATTCAGGAAACCACTAGAGATGAAACAGGCAGAGACAACGGTGCGGGATTTACTGGCATTGGCTGACATAGAAATCGACGGGTCTGACCCCTGGGATATCAAGGTCAATGATCAAGGATTTTATGCACGAGTACTGTCAAATGCGGCGCTTGGCCTGGGCGAATCCTATATGGATGGCTGGTGGGATTGCGAACGCCTGGATATGCTGATTCATAAGCTATTGCGTGCCGGGATAGAAGAAAAAGTCAAACCCATCAAGTTGTTGTTACCCGTACTGGCAGCAAAACTATTTAATCGTCAAAAGGTTTCACGGGCCTATCAAGTCGCAGAGAAACATTATGACACCAGCAACGATATGTTTAAACTGATGCTTGATGAGCGCATGGTTTATACCTGCGCCTACTGGAAAGATGCTACGGATTTAGAGGCCGCACAGGAGGCCAAGTTAGATCTGGTTTGCCGAAAAATCGGTTTACAGGAAGGCATGCGAGTGCTGGATATCGGATGCGGCTGGGGAAGTTTTGCAAAGTTTGCCGCCGAAAAATATGGTGCCAGTGTGGTAGGGGTCAGTGTCTCAAAAGAACAGACTGAACTGGGTCGAGAGATGTGCCAGGGTCTGGATGTGGATCTGCGGCTGGAGGATTATCGTAGCATTGACGAAAAATTCGACCGGGTGGTGTCCATTGGAATGTTTGAAGCAGTGGGACCCAAGAATTTCCGTACCTTTATGAAGGTCGCAGACCGCTGCCTGAATGACGACGGCATTTTCCTGTTGCACACCATTGGTACCAACAGTACCGCTACTGCCACCGATCCCTGGTCCGAAAAATACATATTCCCCAATGGCGCGTTACCCACTCCATTGCAGCTAACGAAGGCGACAGACGGGATTTTTCAGTTAGAAGACTGGCACAACCTGAATGCAAACTATACCAGGACCCTGTTAGCCTGGATGGATCGTTTCGACCGTAACTGGAACAAGATAGAGGCGCTCGGTTTCGACGATCGCTTTTATCGCATGTGGAGATATTTCTTACTCACCGCTGCCGGTACCTTTACCGCCAGGCGTAGCCATTTATGGCAGGTGGTGTATTCTAAAAAAGGTATTGAGGGAGGGTATGAGGCTATTCGATGATCAACGGGGTCAGTGATGATAGATTTGCTGGCCGGGATTTTATGATTATCGGGTGGTTGATGTGATTTTTGAATTCGGTGCTGATGCTGTTGAAAGGGACGAATGTCGGAGACATGGCGCCACCAGAACCCGGATTGCATGATCGCGATAAAATTTCCCTGGCTCAGGTCTGCCTTAATCGATTTGCACAGCCTGGCGGGTTCGTGCACTCTAACGGCAAGCGTCTATACATGACCCAGATCATAAAAAAAAGTAGATAATTAGGAGAATATGTAATTAGTTAACGAGGGTTTATTATGAAGCGACACATTGTGCTTATTATTATCGTACTCCTCCTCGGGCTGTTTATAGCATTCAGCGCAGCCGCCCATCCTTATGAAGGACCGCCTTATGATGCGCCACTGACTTTTATTAAACATAAGACAGATGATGGGCGCCCAATTTACACAAATATCCCGAAAAAATGTTTCTCGAAAGGTCGGCTTACCTGCGTCAGCCTCCATCCTGTATTCAGAGGATCGGGGACAATTAAAAACCCTGAAAGCTAGCCTGGTTCGTTTAAATTGGTCAGATAGTTAGCCTAGCCAGAGTGCAGACTGTTATGGTAGCCGAGCGCGTGCCGTTTATCGAAGGTTGCTACCCACCAGCCTGCTGTAATCGGTTTGCTCGAAGAAAGTCGAAACTGAAATCAATTTCATCAGCAGTTGAGTTTGACCCGGAGTAAACATCTGCAAAGTTATGTCCCGGTAAAGTCGTAGGCTGAACATCCCACGGTAAAACCTTTATTCTCTCGATACTCGAGAATGGCAAAACAATAATAGTCATACTGTTTCGCGCCGTTTTTTAAAATATCGATTGAAAAGGTATAGCTAAGAACCCTGTTTCCGTTATTCAATCGCCAGAAATCATTATTGGTTTTATAAGTAAACACATCCGCATCTATGCTCGAAGCAAAAGTCACCAGTTGATGGCGAGTTTGTTCGCTTATTTCCTTCATTAGCTTTATACGGTCGGGATTTGTTACCTGTGTCGAGGTAACATCGAAAACGTTGTATCCATATTTGTTGGCGAGTAGAACATGATAACGTTCAAGAGAAACAGATTTCGCAAACCCATTTTCAGCAGTTAGAACCACTGCGGCTAGAACCAGCATGGAAAAAGTATTCTTGACTACTTTTTTAGTAATTAAAAACATTATCATCTAAGTTTATTTACATTTTTACCTACCCTGATCGTTCCAAATTTGGTTATTCAACTGTCAGCTATTGTAAATGGCTAAAAAAGCACTGTTTTGATCCATTCCCTTTTTTGTGGCCGTTACCTAACTATAGTTGAATGAATCAAAATGTGCCTGTCCATTATTTAGTTTTAATAAATGGGCTTTCTGGATTTATGGATTCTCCAGTTCCAGCAATGTGCCGGAAGTAAAAGTTAAGTCACAAATTTATGTGGCGGCTACTGTCCGAAGATTGCCCTTAACCATGGCTTTAAGAGCACCTCCTTTACATCAGGCAACAGGATCAGGCCTCACATTTTTGACTTGTGAAACGCAAGGCCAGACCCCAATACCCGGTTTGCAGTCTGCGTCTTGATGCAGCGTGGTGAAAGTACATCTTTCGAGCACGATAAGCGGAATTGGCGGCCTGATTTCCGTCGATGTCGGTTCAACAGTTACTCAATGCCTTGATCAATGTCAGAAAGTCGCACTATCTATGAAATATACTCTAGAAGTATATATTCGCGGCGTGTACATCAAGCGCGGTAAATTCATTGAGCCGCGAGGGAGTTATTTATGGACTGGATATTGATCGGAAAATTATTCTTGATTCTACTCCTGGTGGTGGGCAACGCTTTTTTTGTCGGCTCGGAGATCGCACTAACCTCGGCGCGACGCAGTCGTATTAACCAGTTGGCCAGTACCGGCAGCAGGTCGGCCCGGATAGTCCAGTTGCTTCACGACCAACCCGAGCGCTTTTATTCGGTTACCCAGATCGGAATTACACTCGTCTCGCTGGGATTGGGTGCTATCGGCATTGTCACGCTAAATCAGGTTATGTTTCCGGGTTTTCAACTGGCCTTTGGCCTGCTGGGCGACGGTGAAAATGTATTGCAGTTGACCCAGACCATCTCCTATATTTTTGCTTTCGTGATCATCTCCTACTTACACGTTGTGGTAGGTGAACTGGCACCCAAGGTGCTCGCCTTCCACAAGGCGGTTGCGATTAGCCTGTCGGTTGCCAGGGTCATCAATGGGCTGCATACCATCCTGCGCCCGCTGATCTGGTTCATGAATCATTCGTCCAATGGGCTGCTATGGTTGTTCGGGCAACGCGAGCTGATAGAGAATGGCGAACCGCATTTCTCGATAACCGGCGAGGAGATTCGTACCATACTCAGCGCCAGTGAACAGGAGGGAGTCCTCGATCCCCAGTTGACCCGGATGCTTCGCGGGGTCTTCGATCTCGATGAACACACGGCGCGCGATGCGATGATTCCACGTACGGAGGTCGAAGCGATACCGCATACCGCCGTCGTTGCGGATGTGCTTACCCTGTTCAAGGAAGAATTACGCGAACGTTACCCGGTTTACGAAACGACCATGGATAACATTATCGGCATCGTTTCGGTGAAGCAGCTGCTTAACAGCATGGCGGCCGCGGAGAAACCGGAACTGATTATCGACACCCTGGCTCATCCGGTTGCCGACGTTATGATGCCGGCCTATTACATCCCCGATACCATGCCGTTACGGGCGTTACTCAAAGACTTCACCAGCAACCGGCGGCAAATTGCCATCGTCATGGACGAATACGGCGGCACCGAGGGTTTGATAACGCTGGAAGATATTCTCGAAGAAATTGTAGGCGACTACGAGGATGAATTTACTCCGCGACACCGTCACATCAAAATGGAGGATCTTCGACATTACAAGATAAGCGCCGGCGTTCGGGTTACGGAACTGGAGCACAAGCTGAATTACCCGTTTCCCACCGGCGACTACGTAACCCTCGGAGGCTTCATCAACCATCGCCTTCGCCGCATCGCGCAAGTTGGCGATCGAGTTCAGCTCGAGGGCGCTTGTCTCGAAGTCCTGAAAATGGATCGGCACCAGATCGTCAAGGTGCTATTCGAGTTGCAGGAGGCCGAGGCGCCAGAAGAACCGGACAGCCAGAAGGAAGAGAATCCTGCCGCAACAAACGAATGATTACCGGGCAAGAACTAACCCTGTCAACTTAGCAGGGGAGAAATTTTAATTTCAGGGTATGAATTGAGCGTCTTGCAGGACCGGGGCAGGACCCACCCGGATTACAATTTACTTTTCGAATCAACAAAGTGCTAAGCAACACATGGTTTTGCGTGCATTCGATTTTACCCGATTAATGGCAAACCGCCGATCAGATGCAGACGGGACAACTGATACCGAACATTCCTTTCAGTGCGTAAAAGAAAAGTATGGCCATAATCGCACCGGCCGGGAGCGTGATGAACCAGGAAATGACAACGCCACCCACCACTCGCATGTCCACGGCCGCGAGGCCGCTGGTAAAGCCCACGCCCATGACCGCCCCGACCGCGATCTGGGTAGTAGATACCGGTAAACCCGTCTTGGACGCCAGCACCACGGTAATTGCCGCCGCCAGGGTAGCGCAATACCCGCGGGTCGGCGTCAGGTCGGTAATGTCATTGCCGATGGTGCGCATCACGCGATAGCCCAGGGTAACCAGGCCAAATACGATACCAATACCGCCCAGCGCGAGTATCCATAAAGGCAGTGCAGTACTCTGTCCGACTTCGCCGCCAGATTTGACCAGGCTCGCAACCGCCGCTAACGGGCCGATGCCATTGGCAACATCGTTGGAGCCATGGGCAAAAGCCATGGCGCAGGCGGTAAAGATCATCATCGGCGCGAACGCCTTTTCGACGCTGGCATAGTGAAATTCCTGGTCGGCCTCCTCGTCTAGCTGGATGCGATTGATCATGCGCTTGCCGACATAGGCGAGTAACAAACCAAATATCACCGAGATGATCAGCGTGGTAACCGGACCGAAATCCAGCTTAAGGTGCTTCAGTCCCTTGAACATGGTAACCAGGCTGACGATCCAGCCGACCAGAAACACATACATCGGGCCCCATTTCTGCGCATTCTCGAACGGTCTTTCGGTTCGCAGTATCAACCTCTGGATACTGACCATCAGCACAAATGCCAGCCCTCCCCCAATCAACGGAGAAACCAGCCAGCTGGCGACGATGTGCCCGATCTTGCCCCAGTTAACCGCGTCGATGCCGATTGCGACCACCGCAAATCCTACCAGTCCGCCGATGATGGTGTGAGTCGTCGAGACCGGCCAGCCCTGCCAGGAGGCGATCATCAACCAGATAGCGGCGGCCAGCATCGCCGCCAGCATGCCGAACAATAGTATCTCTGGCGAATCGACGATGCTCTCGGGATTGATTATCCCCTTGCGTATGGTTTTGGTCACCGAGCCACCGGCAATAAAAGCACCGGCAAATTCGAAAATCGCGGCGATGATGATCGCCTGTTTGACCGTGATGGCGCCCGAACCAACCGTGGTACCCATCGCGTTAGCAACATCGTTGGCCCCGATGCCCCAGGTCAGGTAGATACCAAAAACGACGGCCATTATCATGAATACCGAGCCAAATTCAGTGATAATTTCCATATCCCCTCCGCCCCTGGATAATCCGGATCAGCCAGCCAGTAACAGTCTGGCCCGTATCGCCAGGGCCTCGGCATAATCCGCCAGGTCGTCGATCCAGCTGATCAGGCGATGAAGAAACACGATCGATACCGGATCCATGTCTCTCGCATGCTTGAATAAAGTGTGGGTGATGTCGGTTCCGATATGATCCGCATCGGTTTCGATGGCAATCACTTCGCGGATCAGCGCCCGCGTTTTTTTCAGTTCGGGGCCTTTAAAACCGGTTTCGACCAGGTCGTCGAACTTGCGGACGACTTCGTTTGCCGCATTCACGGCATCCACAGCGCGACCGGCCAGCATTAAAATTGGCTTGTGCATTTCCTCCGGCACATCCATCGGCAAATCCAACATGAGCCCGACAATATCCTCGGTGCGGTCGGCTATCGCTTCCTGCATTTCGAGTACATCGAGCAAATCGCGGCGCTCTACCGGCAGAAACATGGACTTGGACAAACGTTGCTGCAGCTCTTCGAGCACCTTGTCGGCGTCGCTCTCGAGACGACTGACGCTTTGTTTTATCTCCTTGAGGAGCGCCTTGTCATTTTCGAAGAAAGCCGTTATCGCCCCGGGCACGTGTCCCGCACATTCGGTTGCGATTTTCATGTGTTCCTGTATCGGCTTGAACGGAGACTTGCCGAAAAGCTTGCCGAAATTTAGCGTGGTGGGCATAACCGTCACCTCTCATGTTTAAATTGCTGATGCTTCCCTGTCGACGCGATGGAATTTAATTCCCTCGCCGACCTGACTGTTAAAACTCATATGGCTTAGCTGGCCTGGATAGACCGGCAAACATCGTCGCCTGAACCGATTATGCTGCGCTTCAGTACCCCGCTCGTCCGGCGCAGGTTCCATTATCTTTGCCGTCTCGCCGGATGCGTTATCTTCACGATCAACCCGGGCAACTGTTTTTAGTTACCGGATTTGTTCCAGTTCTATTATTTGCCCATTTTTTGCTATCTTATTGCAACCGGGACGTAAATGACTAGCAGCGCCTGCATTTCGTCTAATTTAACCTTCCTTAAATCCATTCTCCTTAACATGGATCAATTAATTGGTTCATTATTTTCAGATTTGCAGCTTGTCTAGACTTCTTTGCGCGCTTTCCATAACTCCCAGGCCAGCCTGGCCCTGACGCCGAGGCCAAGAAAGGGCTTGATTGGCAGCAGGTTGGGCTCACCTAGGCTTTGCATGTAACCAATCAGTTCATTGTCGACACCACAGGCCATGTCCGCGGCGAGCATGCCGCCCGCGGTACCCTTGGTAACGCCGACCGCGTTCTGGCACACCGAGGTATGCACGTTATCCGCCAGTTTGCCAAATCCCGGCGCGCCATTTTGAGACAGGCAGATAAACCCGGTCCAGGTAAATTCCATGTTCACCTCGGGCAGCATCGGAAAACGTTCATCGAACAGTCGTTTGTGGCGGCGACCGATTTCAGCCTGGTAATCGGCGCTTTCGCGCATCGACGGGTTATAGTAAATGTTATTGCGTATCAGGATACGGTGATCGCTGGTGTAGCGCATCGTTATCGACGCAAATGCGTTCGCCGGGGTCACCCCCCAGATTTCCTCGCAACCGATGGCGTCACGCTCAGCGGCGGTCAACTGTCGACTCAGGCTGGCATTCGCCGCAAACGGCAACAGGCGGCGTTGATAGAAGCCGAACTTATCGGCGAAAGCGTTTACCCCGAGAATCAACTGCGACGCACTGACTTCACCCGCGGGCGTGGTTATCCTGATACGGGCTCCTGTTTCGAGGCCGGTGACCGGCGTGTTTTCATAGAGCGCTACATTTTCCGGCAGAGTATCGGCGAGCCCGCGCACCAGCGCCGCCGGATTGAGCAGTCGACACCCCGGGGTGTAAACCGCCGCCTTGAAATGCGACGTGCCCAGGCGTTTGTCGAGATCAGCCTTGTCGATCCAGGTAAAAGGTTCCTCCAGTGCTTCGAGCTCGCGCGCGAACGGCTCGAGCATCTCCCTGACACCCTGCTCCGAGCTTGCGGTCTGATACTTGCCGGGCTGACTCCAGTCACAGTCGATAGCGTGACGTTCGATCTGGGTTTCATGATAATCGATGGCGGCGCGCGCCAACGCCATATAACGATGCGAACCTTCGAGCTCATCCATCGAGCTACCGACAACATGCGGTAGATCGATGGCAAACCCGGAGTTGCGACCGGACGCGTTTTCACCAGTCTCCCCTGCATCGAGCAGGATAATCTTGTCATCGGGACGATTTTCAGCGAGGCGACGCGCCGCGGCCAGTCCGGCAAACCCGGCGCCGATGACAACCCAGTCGGTCGTTTGAGAACCTTCCAGCGACGCTTTCGGGGTACGTTGCGGCAGAATACGGCTCCAGCCATTGCTGTTGTCGTTAACCGGTAGATGTGAAACCTGTTTTGAGCTCATTCTAATTCGTGCCAGTTCGATGGATGTATGGCGAAATGTATCAGCGCCGATTCCGCCTCGTAAACCAGTTCCGTCCCGCTGGGCAACCAGATCGAGTCACGGGGTTTCAGTTCGTGCACCTCGCCAGCGGCATGCAGCCTGAGCAGGCCGTCGAACACGGTTAGTACTTCATCATATTTTATCGTCCATGGAATTTGCGCATGGCTTAACCTGCCCCAGCCGACGCCCAGTTCGGTGCCGTCTTCATCACTGCAGACGGCTGCCACCTCGGCCATCTCGCCATACTCGAAACGTGGCGCGAACTCCAGCTTACTGAATCGTTCGATACGCAGCGCAGCCTTTTCAGCGGCCATTTTGATATCCCCTCTTGCATATAAAATACATACCTGTATATTTAACCATACATAACTGTATGGTAGCAACAATGTCAGACACCGGCCTGCTTCGCGCAGTTGCAGAAAGAGGGGTTTCCAGTCCCGAGCGCAACCAGTTGCAACGCTTCGACTGGTTACTCAAGGCCCTCGAAATTTTCGTTGCCGAAGGTATCGACGCGGTTCGCATCACCCGCCTGGCAAAGGATCTGGGTGTTACTCGCGGCAGCTTTTACTGGCATTTCAGGAACCGGGAAGATCTGATTGATGCGTTGGTCGGCTACTGGAAGGACAAGAACACCGCGGCCATTACCGAATCGGTCAACCATGCCGGAGACCTCGTTGATGGAATTTTCCGTTTTTTCGAAACCTGCATCGATACCGCGCGCTTCGACCCCCGCCTCGATCTCGCGCTCAGGGAATGGGCCCGACGCTCGACAAAGGTACGTACCCTGGTGGACCACGAAGACGAGGCCCGTATCGAGGCACTGCGGGAATTTTTCGGCCGATTCGGCTACGACATGCCCGAGGCACTGATTCGTGCGCGCGTTCTCTACTTTTCGCAAATTGGATTTTATGCGCTCGAAGTCACCGAATCCCTGGCCACCCGCCTGAGTTATACCGAAGCCTACTTTGAATGCTTTACCGGCCGGCAGCTGACCGCGATCGATTTTGAGTACTTCCGCCGACACATTCTCGAGACCTATGGAGATGAAACGTCATGAGCAGAAGATCCCGACGCGGCCGGCATCATGGCGTAGCCGACACTTCGCATCAACGCAAGGTCTGTTACCGAAATTTGAAAAACCCGCTACTGCGGCAACCCGCGTTCAGCGAAGATCGACTCGAGGCTATCCACGACACTGCGCTGCGAGTTATCGAGGAACTGGGCATCAAGGTGCTCAATGCCAACGCCCGGCAATACTTCAAACAGGCCGGTGCCAGTGTCGATGAAGAATCATTAATCGTGAAAATCGACCGCTCGCTGGTATCCTCGGCTCTCGAATCGGCGCCGAGCGAGTTCGTGCTGCATGGCAGAACGGCTGCGCACGACGTCAAACTGGGTGGAGATAATATTGGTTTCGTATCGGTAGGCGGCGCACCGCACATATCCGACCTCGATCACGGCAAGCGACCCGCAACACTAGAAGATACCCGCAACATAATCAAACTGAGCGAACATTTCGACGTCATTCACCTGCAATCACCTAACGTTGAATCGCAGGATATCCCGGTACAGTTTCGCCACTATCAGGTTACCGAGAGTCAGCTCAGCCTGAGTCAGAAACCGTGTTTTATATATTCCCGTGGCTCGGCACAGGTCGAGGACGCCTTTGCGATGATGCGGATCGCCCTTGGCCTGGATCAGCAGGAATTCGCGGCCAGACCCTGTTGCTACACCGTGATCAACACCAATTCGCCACGCCAGCTCGACGTGCCAATGTGCCAGGGCATCATCGATTTTGCGCTGGCAGGACAAGTAGCTGTGATCACCCCGTTCACCCTTGCCGGTGCGATGGCGCCGGTAACCATGCCCGGTGCGCTGGTGCTGCAGCACGCCGAGGCGTTAGCCGGTATCGTGTTGTCGCAGATCGTGCGCGCCGGGGCGCCCGTGATTTATGGTTCGTTCACTTCCAACGTCGACATGAAATCAGGTTCCCCGGCCTTCGGTACTCCGGAATTTGTACAGGCGGCATTCGGCGCCGGCCAACTCGCCAGGCATATCCGGTTACCCTGGCGCGGTTCCGCGGCAACTGCCTCGAACGTCCCGGACGAACAAGCGGTTTACGAATTCCTGATGTCGGCCTGGGGTAGCGTACTCGGCGGGGTGAACATGATGGTACACGCGGCCGGCTGGCTCGAAGGCGGACTCACCGGTTCACTGGAAAAATTCATCCTCGATATCGAGATGCTGCAAACTTTCGCAGAGATATTCGACCCGCTTAACAGTGATGATGCCGAGCTTGCCTTCGAAGCCATCGCCAGTGTCGAACCCGGCAGCCATTTTTTCGGTTGCGAACACACCATGGAACGCTATCAAACAGCGTTTTACGAGCCACTGGTTTCAGACTGGAGTAATTTCGGCCAGTGGACCGAGAATGGCAGCCAGACCGCTACACAACGCGCAAATGGAATCTGGAAAAAAATTCTGCGCGAGTTCGAAGCACCCGCAATGGACGTGGCGCGCCGTGAAGAGTTAACCACTTTTATCGAGCGTCGCAGCGCCGAGGGTGGTGCACCGATTGACTGAAATCAAATATTCTTCGACTTTTTACCGATCAGGGTAGTTTCAAACAGGGGCCGGGAATCGCCTAGTCCAAGCGCCTTGCGCAGTGCGGGGTTGGATATCTCGTCAGCCGCTCGTCGCGGCAGCAATTTGAAGAACGCGGTATCTGCAAGCTCCAGCGAAGTCTTGTGGTTGCGCGGATTGGAGCGCGCCCAATACTCGATTTCGAGCAACAGCGGGTCTCCCGCCCGGAAAGCCCGCGCCGCAAACTGCTCGATTTCATCCACCGAAGTAATCGCATGAAACTCGCCCTGGAAAGCTACTCCAGTGACGGTTTTGACATCCAGCAGGTAAGGCACGACATATGGACCGTTGACTATTACCGATTTCTGCGAACTCGAGATACGCGCCTTGTGCGCCGGACCCATGCTGTGAACCTTGGTGATTACCGGACGCTTGAACTGGGCACGGTCGCCTTCCTCGGCATCCCACATCTCGAGCGTCATTCCCAGATAACCTTCATACTCGTCCGGTTGCGGAACAGCATCGGCCTGCCAGCCTTCCCCCAGCGTGATGTCGACACTGTGCTGTTTACCATCGCGAATTAGCGCAAATGCAAGGGTTTCACCGACCCGATGCTGACCAATCATTCTGACCACCTGGTCGGTATCAACCACGCTGGTGTTATTGATCTGGTAGATGACATCATGCGTGAATATCCTGCCTGCGCTCGGGCCCTCGGCAGGAGCCCTGGTAACTACCAGGGCGCCACCACCATGTGGCACTTTGAACACTTCCGCCTCATCCGGTGTAAGCGTACTGACGACACCGTTTAGTCCGGCATCACCCCAGCTGGGCGGACCCTGGCGTAACTCGGCCACGACCTGCATGACCAGGTTAACCGGTACCGCGAAACCAACGCCAACATTGGTGCCGTAGCGCGATGTATCTATAGCGGTATTTATACCGATCACGTTACCTTCACGGTCAAACAGCGCACCGCCGGAATTTCCCGGGTTTATCGCGGCATCGGTTTGCAAGTAGGGAATGCTGCCTTCACGGTAACGCCTGGTGTGCGAAATGATGCCCCGGCTGATCGAATCAGGATTTCGTCCCAGAGGATTGCCGACCGCAAAAGTTTCATCGCCAGGCTCAACCAGGTCAGAGTTGCCAAGCTTCGCCACGGGAAGACCTTCGCATTCATCAAGCTGCAAAATCGCCACATCCGATCTGGGCGTAGCATTAATCACCTTGGCAGGAATTCCCGCGGTACGCTGCCATCCCCGCGGGTATACTTCGATGAGCGCCGCGTTGTTGATAACGTGCTGATTGGTCCACACTTCACAACTATGCGAGGACACCAGGAACCCGGAGCCATTGCTGATTTCCCATACCGAATCGCCGAATCGGTCTACCGTGACATGGGACATGGTGCGAATGGATACCGAGACATCCAGCATTCGATCGGTATCGATCTCGTCGTGCTTCTCGAGCGCGAAAATACCAAGTGGTATCAGGCTGGCAAATAGTCCCAGCACAGCGAATCGCCACAAAATGGTACTTTTCCTGTTCATGCGTCACCTCAGTTAACAATTAGGTGATGCCGCCTTGGTTACGCTTATTTTTTATATATAGTGCAAATTTCAAGCCAGCGCTATCATCGATTGTCCAGGATAGCTTCCTGACTCCCGATTCATCACGATAAATCTTTTTATTTCAACAATTTAAGGATCAATAAACGGGGCATAGCAAAAGCCTGCCGCGGGGTCATTTCAAGTGACAAAAAACCGGCAAATTCCTGCATTTTCCGCTTTATGCCCGATTTTGCCCGGTTTTTTGACGGGTGAAGGCCCATCATATCGAGTTTAAAACGGGGCTGATCAGGCCAGGCAAGCCGAATTCCAGTGCACCAGGCAGCCGAGCAAATCACCACAGGCCCAGAACAGGGTCCCCATCGCCACAAAAATGAATCCGCAGACGCAGGTCTGCAACTCTCCCGGTTCACTTAAAAAACTCCAGCAGCTTCGGCCGATCACTTTGTAGTCAGAAGGTACTTGACGATGCGATCGTTGCCGGAATCAGACAGCCACAGTTCCGAGCCCCTTACTTCAACGCCTTCAGGCGTTTTAAAACGACCCGGACCTCTGCCCGGACTACCATCACCGAGCACACGCAACAGGCTGCCGTTAGCGCCTATAAACTTGACCGAGTGGTTATTTTTATCCGCTGCAATGATGATTCCCCCGTCGGTCAAATCCAGGTAGCGAACCCCGTCAAAGCCATACTGTCTACGCCCGAGTTCAGCCTTGATTTCAAGATCTGGAGATAGCAGAAGTATACGGCTGTTGCCGGCATCCGCGAGCCAGATATTACCATCCCCGGCCGACTCCAGGTCATGCGGAGAAGCGAGTCCGGTAAGTTCGGCGACGACTTTTCCATCCTGGTAGGCCACCACATTACCCGACCAGGCCCCGGCGACATAAACCCGACCGTTCGGGTGCAGCAATACTCCCTCCGGCCCCCGGATTCGCTCGCTGAGCTCTCCGACCAGCCTTGCACTGGTACCATCGATCTCGTAAACGGTGACCCGGTTGTTATGCGTATCGGCCACATAAGCGCGTCCGCGCTGATCAAAATCGACGTCATGAGTACCGGACTGGTGGTCCGACCCAAACGCAGCTACCAGTTCGAGCGTTTCAGGATCCATGATCGCGATGCGATCATTACCTACATCCGCAACAAACAGATACCTGCCATCCGGCGACAGTTTCAGATCGTGGGGATTACTTAACTGCGCGGTACTGGCGCTGACAAAAGATAACTCGACTTCGGCCGCGGGAGCCGTGCCTGACCAGGCCGTTAAAAAAACTAACGCTGTAAGACACACGATCAAGCGTGAATTGCGGGTTGCCGGTTTCAGATCAGCTGACATGATATCGATACTACTTCGGTTGTTGAACCGTCCATATTAGCAGTATGATACATCGATGAAAAAGCGGGCTCGCCTAGCCACGTAATCAGGTTTCGCGCACCCATACCACCCAAATCTTATCCAGGACGAAGCAAGCATGCTCGACACTTTCGATACAGATCGCCTGCAACATTTGCAAGCGGACGATATTTCAGATTCGCTGGAACGTGGTTCGGTGGTATTTTTTCCGCAGTCTCCGGTACCAATTCCATCCGCAGACGATCTGCTTTTAATCCGCCGGGAACTACCTGAACTGCTGCGGCTGAAGAATATCAGTTATCACCCCGAGGCGGATCGGGTCCGCGGGCTGGATGAGGCAGACCCCGAACTGGCGGCAAGGGTAAAACGTATTCTGGTCGAAGTTAGCAATAATATTGCCGATTTCCTGACTGCATATGCACCCCGGCTGGTCGATAACTGGACGGTTGGCACCTGTAGCTTCCGCCCAATTGAAGAGCAAGGCAGAAAACTGGACGCTCATGCCAGTAACGAACTGGTACATATCGACGCCGGTGCTTACGGCGCTACTAACGGCGACCGGATTCTCAGGTTTTTCATCAATGTGAACCCCGACGAAGACCGGGTCTGGGCGACCAAGGGTAATTTTCCGGAGTTATTCAACAGTTATGGTGCGCGCGCTCAACTCGGCTACGCAAATGCAGGCGACAACTACATGACCAAAAGCCCCCTGGACCATGCCCGCAGCGGCCTCGTCAATATGCTGGCCGCCGCCGTGCCGGTACTCAAGGTGCTGGATTCCTCACCCTATGACCGGGTAATGCGAAAGTTCCACAACTACATGAAAGATACGCCTTCTTTTCAACAGGAAACTCAGGGGCATGAAGAGTTTCGCTTCCCGCCGTTTTCTGCCTGGATGGTGTTTACCGATATGGTCAGCCACGCCTGCCTGTCCGGACAGCATGCCTTCGTCCACACCAGTATTGTTCCGCTGAATAATTGTCGCCTGCCTGATATGGCACCGATGAACATTTTGCGCCAGGCAGCGCGCGGCAGCTAGATCCGTAAACACTGCGGTCGCCGAATCAAAACGCCTCAGGTTTCGAAACTTGCGACCGCTGTATCGAGACGCTCGATGACGTCGTCGATCTCGATTAAGTCCATTACGCCGTCATCCTGGATGCGAGTGCCCCAGCGCAACTCCTGTGGACTTTTGCCGCGGAAACGCTCGGCGGCCTGTGCGAATTTATCAACACACAAATGCAGCGAATTATAGGGCCCGCTGCGTAATGACCAGGTAGAGGCGTGCAAAGCGATCACGGCTGTGCCCAGCGCATTGGCGAGGTGCGCAGGTCCCGCGTCAGGACTCAGAACCAGATCCGCGCGTTTAAGCATGGCGACCAGTTGCGGCAGGGTATCCTTGCCGATCAGGTTAATCGACCGTTGCTGCATCGCATTCTCAATCGCTTGACCCATTTCGCGTTCCAGCACGGTCGGCCCACCCGATAACACCACGGCCATCCCGTGATGCGTTACCGCGTAATCGGCCACGGCGGCATAGCGCTGCGCACTCCAGTTGCGGCGAGGATAGCTGGAACAAGGCGAAATCAGCAGAATTCTCCTGTCCGGGGGCAACACAGATTTCGCGAAAGCCATGGATTCGTCGTCAACCGGGAAGTTCCAAACCGGCTCCTGCACATCCAGACCAATTGTTCGCGCGAAAGATAAATGTCCCTGAACCTGGTGTTCGCGCACGGTCTCCGGAATCGTGTGCGTCATGAAAAAGCGATGCAGGTCCCGCGCCCGGTATCTGTCCCAACCCAGCTTAATATGAGCCTTGACACAGGCACCGGTTAAATTAGCCCGCGCTGAAGTCTGCATCTGCAGCATGACATCGAAGTGCTTGTTAGCCAGCTGCCGTCGCAAATTCAGGTAACCCATCCAGCCGGCATTCTTGTCGACTACAACAAAGCGCACACCATCCAGCCCGGCCAGCAACTTGTGTTCAAGCGTCGCACAAATCCAGGTTACCCGGGTTTGCGGCCAGTGTTGCTGTATTGCGCGCAGCACCGGGACCGCATGCGTGACATCGCCGAGGGCCGAAAGCCGAACAATACAAATACTATCGGGGGGCGTTACAAGCGGTAACATCGGGTAACCGGCTTTAACTGGTGTATAAACCTACGAATCCAGCGACAAATCGAACAGGCTGCCGAACTGACCCAGCTTGTCGTCTATACCTGCCAGTCGTAACGCATGCCATGCCATGGCATGATTGGACGAGGTTAGCGGAATCCCGAGACTCTCTTCGAGCTCGGCGCATACCTGCATCAAGCGCACCGAGGTACAGGAAACAAAAACAGCATCAACCTCGCCATGCCTGATGATTTCGCGCACGCCTTGCTCGATAGACTGCGGTGTGATGCGCGCGACCACGGTGTCGCGATCGGCATTGAAAGAACCAAATACCGGCACCTGGTAGCCACGCGCGGCGATGTAGTCAGAAACTATCTTGTTGACGTCCGCCGGATACGGCGTCAATACTCCGATGCGTTTCGCCTTGAAGGCATCGAAGGCGGCAAACGCCGCGGTAATCGGGGTGGTACCTTTGGCATCGGGCTTAGCCTGTCTGATGTTGGCGAAAACCCGTTCCTCGCCGATCGCCATCGATGCCGAGGTACATCCATAGGCAACTACGTCCACCGGGGTGTCGGGGGTTATCACCCGCGCGCATTCGATTATGCGTGGCTCCATCGCGCGCAGGGTTTCCGGTGTTATCCTGTCTTCGTTATGAATCCGGCTGGCGTACAGCGCGACACCGTCAAGCCCGGCGAAAACCTGGCGCCATTCGTGTTCGATAGTGTAATCGGTGGCCAGTACAATCAGCCCGATCGAGGCCCGACGAGCGATCCCGCCATCGGTATCATAGGGTAGATTTTCTATCAGGATAGTATCTTCGACTACTTTGCTGGCTGCCTGGCTCATAATTCACTCTACTCGGGATTTCGGCTGCGCATACTTTAGCATGAATAAAAACCGGAATGTCAGTCAGCTATCGCATTAAGTGTGACCCTAGCGCCAGTTTGCCGCCTTCACCCAGTAACTGGCTAAATCCGGAATTTCAAAGGCGGTTTTTGGATGTGAGAACAAAAATCCCTGGATCAGCGCACAACCCTCTTTACTCAGGAAATCAATTTGAGCTTCGGTTTCGACGCCCTCGGCGAGGACATCTATTCTCATACTTTTTGCCAACGCGATAATCGACTTCACGATTGACATATCATCTTCGTCTCCGGGGATATCACGAATAAATTCCTTATCTATTTTAAGCGTGTCTACTGGGAGCTTCTTGAGGTAAGCCAGAGACGAGTACCCTGTTCCGAAATCATCTATCGCAATCTTGATACCCAATGCGCTGATCTGATCGAGCGTTTCAATCGTTCTCTCCGGGTTTTTCATGAGTTGGCCTTCGGTTATTTCAAACCCTAACGAGGAGCCATCACAGTCGTATTGCTGCATCAGCTCGATCAGAAATTCCAGGAAATCCGGCTGATCAATTTGCTGCATAGTCAAGTTAAGGGAAAGGCGACCCACCATCACGCTTTCATCTTTCCACCACTTCATTTGTTGCATACCCTGGCCCATCGTCCATCGATCCAGGGCAACAATCAATCCGGATTCTTCCGCGGCAGGCAGAAATTGCTCGGGACTGAGCAAGCCGAAATCCGGGTGGTGCCAGCGAATCAGCGCCTCCATCCCGGTTAGCTGTTTTTGCTGGAGATCATACTGTGGCTGGTAATAGACTTCGAACTCACCCTTATCGAGCGCACGATTCAGACTTGCAATCATGTGCACTTTCTCCAGCGCTCTTTCCGTCATGTCATGGGTGTAAAATTCGAATCCATTGCGGCCTTGCTCTTTCGCTCGATACATTGCCGCATCCGCATTACGTAACAGGATTTCCGGATTTTCGCCGTCGTCTGGAAAAACGCTGATGCCAATACTGGTAGTAACAAAAATCTCACTACCCTTGATCATCAGCGGGCGCCGTAAAATATCAAACAGCTTGGTAGTGATCTCATTGATTTCTTCTTCTTTTTCAAACTCGCTTAACAGAATCGTGAACTCATCGCCGCCCAAACGCGCGATGGTATCCATATCGCGCAGCGCAGTTTTCAGCATTCCGGATACCGAAACCAGCACATTGTCGCCAACCGAATGACCGAAAGAATCATTGATCTGCTTGAAGTTATCCAGGTCCAGGAAAAGAACCGCAAGCAGGGATTTATTGCGCTTGGCATGCCTTATCGCCTGGTCGATACGATCCAGCAGCAACGCCCTGTTCGGAAGACCGGTCAATGAGTCATGATATGCCTGGTGCTCGAGATTTTTCTCGATTACTTTTCGCTTGTCTACTTCCAGTGACAGGGAAATGTCGCTTGCAATCAACGCGGAGAATTCCTGTTCGTTCACTGTCCATTTCCTGGTATCACCGATATGTTCGTGGCAGATCACGCCAATGATATTGCCGTCGTAAAATATCGGGGCACCAAGCACCGCATACACATCGTTGTCGCACAGGTATTTCTCAGTCAATTCACTGGTTGCGGGATCATTTCTTGCATCATCAACGACAATGCGCCTGCCGGTTTCCATGGTTGCGAAGTAGCGCGGGAAATCTTCCTTGAAAAGTACCCCGCCACTTGAATGCCCTTCGCCATTTACGTAGACGGTGCGACATTCGATACTGGTTCTAGCCTCGTCAAACAACCAGATGCCGACTCGCTTTACATCCAGCGTGTTTGCCGATATTTCGGTTGCCATTTTAAAAGCGTGCTCGATAGTTTCATGACTGGCTTCCGACCACTCTATCATTGCGTTCTGGTACCGCTCGAGTTGAGCCGTACGCCTATCCTCTCGCCGCCTTCTGTCTTTTCTTCTCTTAATGCGAAAAAAGAACACCAGGCTGACAATTGATATCGAAGTGACTATCAACAAGATGGAAATAACCAGGATCAGGGTTCGATTTTTTTCATAAAAAGTGGGAGGAATATTATGCAATACGGCCCTTTCAGCGACTTCCTCCGGCAACTCTATGCGCAGCTCCATCAACCTCGACTGATCAAAAATATAGGTATTGGGACTAACGAGATTGTTTTTGATTTTATGAATACCACTGTCTTTCTGCATGCCCAGGGTGAGCCTCGCCGCTTCGACCCCCTGCAACTCTCCACTGGTGACATAACCACCGATGACGCCATCAAAAAAATAAGAATCCTCCATCGTGAAAATTGCAAACTTACCGAGCTCGACAATTTCGGCAACGACCGTTTCGGGGTTGAGTAACAAACCGGTATGCCCCTTGATTTCACCTATGCTGGTGAGGAAGAGATATTTCTGGCTGCTGGTGTTCAGGATTTCAACCAGTTCCTCCATATTGTTCTTAACGATGAATTCAACTCTGATATCAGGATATCTCTCCAGTTGCTGCCTGATTTCGGTTTCAATCACCTGATAAGTACTGGAGCCGTCACCCAGAATAATAATATCTGCATCCTGTTTATCGAGGGTATGTATCAGGTCAAGATTTCTTAAAATATCCTTTTTTTCAAACACACCGCGAACGCGCAGGTCCTTGATGTCGTCGATGATCCTGTAGTCGTTGACACCGGAGAAAATGACGGGGGCATCCGGGTATAATTTCAACAGGTAATTTCTGGCAAACTCGTAGCCATAGTCATCCGTCACGTATATCAGGTTCGGCTTGTACCCGGTGTACTTTACCTGCAGATAACGTCTGAACTGGCGTGCGTAATCATCGTTATAAGTGCGCCGCTTTGTATCAAGGTACTCGGTACTGATACTGACGGGTATCAGGGAATTTTCGGTAAGTTCCTCGACAAATCCCCGATGCTGTGACTTGGTCCAGGGGTATTCCTGGCTGTAGGCGTGTATCGCCAGCACACGAAAGCTTTCATGCGCCTGAACACCCGGACTGAAGTAAGCAGAGACAATTAACAGCAGGCTTAAAAAAGGGAGAGTTTTCATGTAATGACAGCTATGGTGGCCAGATTCTGTTGTCTTCGTAGATGCCCGGTTGCCTCAACGGCGTTACTCGCCTCACCAAAATCGCCGTAAAACTACCAATACGGCTGCTGATCTGGAGTTGTCTTTTCATAATTATTATCATTTTCGTTAGCGTTATGAAAAAACACAAGGAGCATAAGTATAGCTATTAATATCAATAGATTCGGCGAAATATTGGCTATTGACATAAAATCCAGAAAATACTTACCCGGACGTTTACAGGGTATGAATTTGCCATTAAACGAGGCTGTACTTCTGCCTGCCCCGGTTCCCGCCTGTCTTGTGTTATCGGCGCGATCTGTTGAAAAACTCCCGGCAACAACGAGGTTTTTATTCCTGCTCTGCATAACTTGGTACTATAATTCTTCAAGCCGTTCAGGCATTCTTTTGCAGATGGAACAATGGTGCTCTGATCTGCTAATTATTTTACGGCCATACTATAAATAACCCTGTAATGACTGTGCGACTTTTGCCAGATTGTAAGAGTCAGGACCCTAAGTGGATAACCCAGCTATAGAGCCAGACGACATCGGCTGTTTAAGATTGCTCTCTTTCGCGGCGGTTCATACAGCAGGGCCACCGACATCGCAGGCGGTCCTTCGAGCAGCGCCTGGCAGCGGCGGCGCAACGTTCATTAGTTTTATCCGCTTAAACCTTATCCACGTAATTTTCCTGTTAAATACAGGTTTCGACCGAATTTGCGGCAAGGCATGCCAGTCAAGGCAGGCTTGATGGACCCCTACGCTATTCTTGGCATTCCCAAAGACGCAACCCTGGAGGAAATAAAAAAAGCCTTCCGCAGGGAAGCCATGAAATGGCACCCGGATAGAAGCGACAACTCGGCCGAGGCGAAGGAGCGCTTTCACCAGGCGGCAGAAGCATACAAATTCTTGTCTGAAAATTACTCCGCTGATCGAGACAGCCATTCGTCGGCACGATCCTCGAAGGATTATCGCTACAAAAGCTCGGCTTCCGGGGAATCCGCTAACCACTCCGGTTCCAGGTATTCCAGAAACCAGTCAGGGGAAGAGTTCGCCGATACCGTTTTCTGGGACGCCATGCTGGACTACGCTATCAAACTCGCACAAACCGGATTAAACGAGAGTCAAATCTCCAGCCAGCTGGTGCAAAACGGTTGCCAGAAAAAACTGGCCGAGATCATTGCGGATAAAGCCTTCAATATTCATGCGCATTACGCCGCCAGTTCACGTCGAAGAAGAGAACAAGGTACCGATAAATCTACCTTTAAAGAGGAAAGGCTGGAAGCCGAGTTGCAAAGGGCCTTCATCGGTAGACCAAATATTTTTCTGAGCCCGAGGGACACCATCGACTACTACCTGGTGGTTTTCAGCCAGTTCAGGCAAACCGCAAATTCGAATCCCTTTTCGAT
>CALDDP010000076.1 GCA_937936805.1 uncultured Gammaproteobacteria bacterium
ACCGATACGGGTGTAGAAACCCTGACACTGGTGGCACTGGTCTCTGAAACCAACAATTCGCTGCGCGGACTGAAAAATATGGATCAACGCCGTCTGAGCAAGCTCGGGCAATTGATTTACCAGTGCAAACTGATGCTTTACAAGAACGATAAGAACAACAGTGCTATCGATGCGAAGGCGCCCATCCTGATCTCCAAGAACTACAGTTTGTTTACCGGTGTGGACCTGCCATTGGCCCCCGATGAGCGCGTGGGGATCCAGGCCGAGGCGCTGCAAACAGTAGATCAGGAGAGTTTGTTCAGCCCCACGCTGGGCGACGCACAAACACTCAGGAGAAAGCGGGAAACCCTGGACGGAAGTTCCGCGGTTAACCTGAAACAGTTCAACGTCAACATGTTGCACGAAACCGATTTGATTTCGACCGCGGAAAGTATCGATATCATTGCCCGCTTCCCGATATTCCAGCTGGAAAAGCCGGTGTCCCGGTGGAGCTATAATTTCAACCTGAGAGATTTCAAGCAGGCGATCCGGCATATCGATGAAAACTGTACGCCGACCAGGTTCGTGGAGTTGGTCAGGTAGAAAGTCCGGCCTTATCAAGGCTCAAATCGGGTGGCGTACTGTTTACAGCTTGCTGGTATTCAGCTGGATGGCCGGAAGTAATGGGATTTAAGTCAATCCAGTTCGATACGTCCGCTCCGATCAGACACGAAAACAGCGATAATCACCACGACCAGCCTGGCGAAGTATGGTCGGGGCAGTAATCGACGCTTACTCCGGTTATACCTGCGGAAATGGTTTGTAGCTAATCTTCATCCCTACTGAAACCGATATTGGGTCACGCGACTGATCCAAAGCTGTGTTTGCTCCGTATTTAGAACTTAATCAATCTCTACTCGAACCCGAACTCAAAATGAATAACGCATTGCTGGAAAGATTTAAAGATAATTTCAGGGACTTGCAGAAAGCTGACTGGAGTCAGCTTGGCCAGTTTTACGCCGACGATATAGTGTTTAAGGACCCTGTGCACGAGCTTCGTGGACTGGTGATACTCGAGGACTATTTCACCTCGCTGTGCGCAGACCTGCAGGACTGCCGCTTTGAATACCTGGATCAGGTGGTGTCGGAGAATTCCGCCTATCTCAAATGGATAATGCATTTCCGGCATCCCAGGCTCGGCGACGAGATGATCGATGTGCGTGGTGTCAGTCACCTCCGCTGGGACGAAAAGATCGAATTCCACGAGGACTTTTATGATATGGGCGCGATGTTGTATGAACGGCTGCCGGTGCTCGGCAACGTGACTCGCTGGCTTAGACTGCGACTGGCGAGCTAGGGTCATGACGCAAGCAAAGACTACAGGTGGGAATCAGGGCCAGGTGATCTGGGTCACTGGCGCAAGCAGCGGCCTGGGACGAAGCCTGGCTCTGGCGTTAGCGGATCAAGGTCATAGTGTTATCGCCAGCGCGCGCAATGAAGAGTCCCTGTCGTCGCTGGAGGAAGCCAATCCGTCGATAATTGCGCTGCCCTGCGATATCACCGACGAAAGCAGTTTGCGGGCGGCGCAGGAAAAAATATCGACCAACTTTCCAGGCCTGGACGAGGTTATCTTGAATGCGGGCAACTGCGAGTATCTCGATTTCCCCGAGCCTGACTGGAGTGCTATCCGGAGGGTAATGGAAGTCAATTATTTCGGCACCTTAAATTGCCTGCAGATCGCCCTGCCCTTACTGCGCAAAAGCGCAGCAGCCCGCCCGCATATCGTTGTGGTTGCGTCCCAGGTGACCAACGCACCCTTCGCAAGGGCCGAAGCCTACGGTGCCTCCAAGGCGGCTTTGCAGTATTTTTTCGACAGCCTGCGTATCGACCTGGCCCCTGAAAATATTGACGTTAGCGTGGTCAATCCCGGGTTTGTCGATACGCCGCTGACTCGCAAGAATGATTTCGATATGCCGTTTTTAATGGACGTCGAGGACGCCGCACAACGCATCATCGGGCAGATCGCGTCGAGACCTCGAAGCTACAGCTTCCCGAGAAGGCTACGGGCGCTGCTGTTTATCTCCAAATTGCTGCCCGCTGCCTGGCAGAAAATGGTTTCCCGCGACATCGGCGAGTCAGTGCCGGCATCACAACCCAGCCAGGATAGTAAACTATGAAGATCGCCATTATAGGCGCAGGCATTTCCGGCCTGACCGCAGCTTATTATTTACGCCAGAAACACGAAGTAAGCGTGTTTGAAGCCGCCGACAAGATCGGCGGTCATACTGCCACGGTCGATGTCAGTCACCAGGGACGCGACTATGCGATCGATACCGGTTTTATCGTGTTTAACGACTGGACTTATCCCAACTTCATCGAATTGATGGATGAACTGGGCGTAGACTCCCAGCCCACCGAGATGAGCTTTAGCGTGCGCTGTGAAAACACGGGGATCGAATACGGCGGTAATAACCTGAATACAATGTTTGCACAACGCCGTAACCTGCTGCGTCCATCCTTCCACAAAATGCTGATCGACATTTTGAAATTCAACCGCGAGGCAATCCGTGACCTCGACAACGGTGATATCTCCCGGGACGCAACACTGGGCGAATACCTGCGTTCGAATCGGTATGGAGAAGCTTTCGTGTACCAGTACATATTACCGATGGGTTGCGCGATCTGGTCTGCGTCAACCGAGCGAATGATAGATTTTCCGCTGCGTTTCTTCGTGCAGTTTTTTAAGAACCATGGCCTGCTAAGCGTGAACAATCGTCCGCAGTGGCGGGTAATCAAGGGCGGCTCGAGAAGTTACCTCGATCCCCTGACTGATGGATTCAGCAAGTCGATA
>CALDDP010000077.1 GCA_937936805.1 uncultured Gammaproteobacteria bacterium
GTTGGCATCGATATCGAAAGTAACCTCGATCTGTGGTACGCCGCGTGATGCCGGAGGTATATCGGAGAGATCGAAACGTCCCAACGACTTGTTTGCCGTGGCCACATCGCGTTCACCCTGCAAGACATGCACGGTAACTGCGGTTTGATTATCCTCTGCGGTAGAAAAGGTTTGCGATGCCTTGGTCGGGATGGTTGTATTCTTTTCAATCAGCTTGGTCATCACACCACCCAGGGTTTCGATACCGAGTGAAAGCGGAGTAACGTCGAGCAGCAACACATTTTTAACGTCGCCCCCGAGCACGCCCCCCTGAATGGCAGCACCGCAGGCGACGGCTTCATCAGGGTTAACATCGCGGCGTGTCTCTTTGCCGAAGAAGTTTTTGACAACTTCCTGAACCTTGGGCATGCGGGTCTGACCGCCAACCAGGATGATATCGTCGATGTCCGATACCGACAGGTCGGCGTCGTCCAGCGCAACCTTGAGCGGGTCGATGGTACGCGCGATTAAATCGTCGACCAGAGATTCGAGCTTGGCACGGGTAATCTTTAAATTCAGGTGCTTCGGTCCCGATGCGTCTGCGGTAATGTAGGGCAGATTTACATCGGTCTGCTGGCTGGACGACAACTCGATTTTCGCTTTCTCGGCAGCTTCCTTGAGACGCTGCATCGCCAGCGGATCACCGCGCAGGTCCATGCCCTGATCTTTCTTGAATGCATCGGCGAGGTAATCGATCAGGCGCATGTCGAAATCTTCACCGCCGAGGAAGGTATCGCCATTGGTGGAAAGCACCTCGAACTGATGCTCACCGTCGACTTCGGCTACTTCGATTATCGAAATATCGAAAGTACCGCCACCCAGGTCATAGACAGCGATCTTTTTGTCGCCGGCAGATTTGTCCATACCGTAAGCCAGTGCCGCAGCCGTTGGCTCGTTGATGATTCGTTTGACTTCGAGACCGGCAATCTTGCCCGCGTCCTTGGTTGCCTGGCGTTGCGAATCGTTAAAATATGCCGGCACCGTGATAACCGCTTCGGTGACTTCTTCACCGAGATAGTCTTCAGCGGTTTTCTTCATTTTCTGCAGCACGCGGGCCGAAATTTCCGGCGGTGCCATTTTCTTGCCCTTGGCTTCTACCCAGGCATCACCATTATCGGCCTTGAGGATAGTGTACGGCACCAGGTCGATATCCTTTTGTACTGCAGATTCGTCAAAACGACGCCCGATGAGGCGCTTTACCGCGTACAGGGTGTCGTTGGGGTTGGTGACGGCCTGGCGTTTCGCCGGCTGACCAACCAGCACTTCATCGTCGGCTCCAAATGCCACGATGGAAGGAGTAGTACGATCGCCCTCTGCGTTTTCGATAACCTTGGGTTTGCCACCCTCCATTACCGCTACACAGGAATTCGTGGTACCAAGGTCAATGCCTATAATTCTGCCCATTTCGATGCTCCAAAACTGTTCAAGTTAAACTTACACCCGATGTAAGGTTATATTTGCTGCTTTCAAGTAAATACTGTTATTTTTCAGGGTTTTTATTTTGCTACAACGACCATTGCGGGACGCACCAGCCTGTCGTTTAACGAAAATCCTTTCTGCATGACTTCGATTACGGTGTTCGATGCCGCGTTGTCCGCCTCTGTCATGCTGATAGCCTGGTGTCTTTCGGGGTCGAACTTTTCACCAAGCGGATTGATTTGCTCCAGCCCGTTCTTCTCCAGAACCTGCACAAACATACTCATGGTCAACTCTGAACCCTCGCGGATACTGTCCAGCGTCGCATTATTGGCGCCTGCTGCAACCTGTCCCATTTCCATGCTGTCGATGACGGGTAGAAGGTTTTCAATAAAATTTTTCAACGCATACTTGTGTGCGTTCTCGACATCACGCTCGGCGCGTTTTAGATTGTTGTCTATTTCTGCACGTAAACGCATCATCTGGTCCCAGTAGTCTTTTATCGTGTCCTGGGCCCTGGCAAGTTGTTGTTCCATAGTTTCACCGGGTTCTTCCTCGCTGTCCGCGTGCTCCGGAACGACATCCTCGAGATGCGCCGTTTCCTCGGCTTCGGTGGCAAGTGAATGTTCGTCGTCTGAATCGACCTTGGACTGTTGTGGCGACATTTAAAGCTCCGCTGGGTACTGTTTATTTGTTTTCGAACGGCTTTAACCGAAACAGGTCGGTGTTCCGTCGAGTGGGGATCAATTTAAGGATTATTTTTGGGTATTCAAGGCTGAAGTCAATAATTTTGCCGTGATATCGACTACGGGAATAACCTGTTCGTAGGCTATCCGGGTCGGACCGATTACTCCGAGCACACCGACGATTTCGCCCTTGACGTGATACGGTGCGCCAACCACGCTGCAATCACTCAATACCGAATATCCGGATTCGCTGCCGATAAAGATTTCGACACCCTCCGCCGAGGTGCACCCGTCGAGTAATTTTAACAGTTCAGTTTTTTCATTAAACACATTAAAAAGGTTTCGTAACTTATTGATATCAGAGAGTTCTGCATACTGAAACAGGTTTGACTCACCACTGGTTAGCAGGTCGTCGTGCGCGTTTATGTTACACACCTCTTCCATCGCGGAGAGGACCGTCTCCATAATTGAGTTTACATCGGTGCGCAATTCCGCAAGCTCGTTGAGCAGTATTTTGCGCGCATTTTCGAAGCTTCTGCCGATCAGGTAGTGACTCAGGGTCTGCGCAGCCTGGTGCAATTCCAGTTCGCTGTAATCCCGGTCGACATGAATAACCTTGTTATGCACGTCGTCCTTGTTGATCACCAGGATTACCAGCAGGCGGCGTTCACCCAATTTGATAAATTCAATATGACGAATTTCGGTCGGGGCTGTATGCGACAGACTGACTATTCCAGCCAGGCGTGTGACGCGGGAGAGAATGTCGGTGGCACTGTGAATCAGGTCGCCCGATGTTTTGTCGGCGCTGAAGCTTTGTGAGATAGCCTGCTGCGCCGATTTGGCAAGATCGCCGACTTCAAGCAAGCTGTCGATGAAAAAACGATATCCGGCCTCGGTAGGAATGCGTCCTGCAGATGTATGCGGCGAATCAACCAGACCCATATCTTCGAGTCTGGCCATAATGTTACGGATCGTCGCCGAACTGACGTCGAGCCCGGATAATTCGGCCAGGTGCTTGGAGCCAACGGGTTGCGCATCACGCGTGTACGAGTTAATCAGCTGCCTTAATAAAAGCTGGGCGCGGTCGTCAAGTTCGTATTTTTCGGCCATCTTGTCTGATATATTGTTGCTGGGCGGCGATTAAGCCGCTTTTTTACCCTGGTAGCACACAAGCTATATACTAAACCTCACAAAATCAAGGTGCCGGCGACAATAGCCCAGATAATGCATACGAAATTTAAATCAATTGGCCTGATTGTGCGCAGTGATATGCAGTCGCGCCAGGAAAAAATCCATCAGGTCGTCGAAGTGCTTGCGCGTCATGCCAGGGTCCTGGTGCATTGCCTGGAATATGATCAGCCCATCGGGGAAATATCGAATGTTTCGCTGAACCAGCTGGTCGCGGAGGTTGACCTGGTTATCTCGCTTGGCGGCGACGGTACCCTGCTAACCGCGGCGAGGGCGATGGCCGGTAAAAACATCCCGTTGCTAGGCGTAAACCTGGGACGGCTTGGATTTCTTGCCGACGTATCTTTCGCTGACTTTAAGTCCTATATAGATGCCGTCATGGGAGGCCGCTACAGCGTCGAAGAACGTTTTCTTATCGAAGGCAGGTTTTTCGAAGGCGAAAAGCTGCTTGCTACCAATATCGCTCTCAACGATATCATTGTGCATAGCTATGAATCTTCGAGCATGATCGAGTACGAAATCTCGAGCGGAGGCGATTTAATCCATATCCAGCGTTCCGACGGTGTCATAGTGACGACCCCCACCGGTTCGACAGCTTATGCTCTATCTGGAGGCGGTCCCATCATGCACCCTTCTTTGAACACGCTGGCCATAGTGCCAATATGTCCACATACGTTGAGTAACCGTCCTATCGTGCTGCCCGCAGATCAGCCGATCGAAGTCCGTCTGGGCAAGGATTCGCTGCCCGCCAAGGTCAGTTACGACGGGCATTCAACCGCAATAGTAAATACTGAAAACCGGGTGCGCATCACGCGTTACTCGAAGCCGCTGACTTTGCTTCACCCCGAGGATTATGACTACTTTCAGGTGCTTCGGGCCAAGCTTTACTGGAGTGCAAACTACTAGTGGTTTTCCCGTGTTAGACTCTATTCAAATTACCAACTTCGCCATTATCGATTCGTTACAGCTTGAATTCGATTCCGGACTGACTGCGCTCACCGGCGAAACCGGCGCTGGTAAATCCATACTGCTCGACGCGATCAAACTGGTGGCTGGCGATCGTGCGGAAAGCGACACCATCCGTAGCGGCGCGGAACGAGCCGAGATCAGCGTTTGTTTTCGCCTGGGTGATGCAGACCAGGCCCATAGCTGGCTGACTGAAAACGAAATGAGTGCGGCCGGGGAATGCGTGATAAGACGCGTTCTGCATGTCAACGGGCGCAGCAAGGCCTTTATCAACGGTTATAACGCGACCCTGATGCAGCTACGCGCCCTGTGTGACCAGCTAATCGATATCCACGGACAGCATGAGCACCAATCGCTGCAATTGCCGCAGGTACAACGACAGTTACTCGACGCGTTTCTCGGTGAACCCGGCCTGGTTGAGCAGGTGCAGAAAAAATTTACAGAATTTCGGGCTTTGCAGCAGCGTTTTGTGCAGGCCCAGACGGGTTCGCTGGAACGCGAGCAAAGAATTGATCTGCTGGGGCTTTATTGTGAAGAACTGAATCAGTTGAACTTGCTGGAAAACGAGTTCGATGCCCTGCAGGAAGAGTATCGTCGACTTTCAAACGCCGGCAAACTGATCGACAAGTCTGGTGAGGTCCTTGGTTACCTGTACGAAAACGACGAACAGAACGTCCAGTCGATGCTTAGCCACTGCGAGCAGGAGCTAAGCCAGCTACTGCTTAGTGACCGGACGCTGGCCGGCAGCCATGAACTGGTAAATGCTGCACTGATACAGATCCAGGAGGCGACCACTGAACTGCGCAACTATCGCGATGGAGTCGAACTCGATGGCGCCCGCCTGGAAGCTATTAATGAGCGGATCGCCGGCAGCCAGAACCTGGCTCGTAAGCATCGGGTCGAGGTAGACGCCCTGCCCGGGCTTGCAGTCGAATTCAATCGGGAACTGGAAATCTTGCAGGGGGATGATTTCGATATCGAGGCAATGCAGCGGGAGCTCGACAAACTGCAGCAGGACTATATGTTCAGTGCCGGAGAGTTATCCCTCAAGCGGCGGCAGACCGCGGCTATTTTATCCGAGCAGATCACCCGGGTGATGCGGCAGCTAGGCATGGATAGTGGTCAGTTTGTAATTGAAGTCGAAGGCGAGCAGCAGCCCGGGGCGCATGGCATCGATAACATCCGTTACCTTGTCAGCGCCAATCCAGGGCAACCACCAAAACCCCTCGCGAAAGTCGCATCTGGCGGTGAGCTGTCACGCATCAGTCTCGCGATCCAGGTTATTATGAGCGAGTCTTCACGCATACCGACATTGATTTTCGATGAGGTGGATAGCGGGGTTGGCGGTGGCGTAGCGGAAATTGTAGGCAAGAAGCTGCGCCTGCTGGGGCGTGACAGGCAAGTCCTTTGTGTCACTCATTTGCCCCAGGTCGCCTCCCAGGCGCATCACCATTACCGGGTCGAAAAATTCAGTGAAAACAACGCAACATCGACCGAGGTAGTTGTGTTAAGTAAAGAAGAACGGCTCGAAGAAGTCGCGCGTATGCTCGGAGGCGTGACCATTACCGAGCAGACGCGGGCACATGCCAGTGAAATGATCTCAACCGCTGATTAGCAGTATCCTGTTAGTCGGGTTCAATCGTTGAAATGACCGTAGAGCACCATGGTATGCTCGGTTATCGTAAATCCGTGCCTGCTGGCAATTTCCTTCTGGCGCTGCTCGATTACTTCATCGTAAAACTCCACTACTCTGCCGCTAGAAATATCAACCAGATGGTCGTGATGTCCGCCATCGTCAATTTCAAAAACTGCATGACCGCCATCGAAATGGTGACGGGTTACCAGGCCTGCGCTTTCGAACTGGGTCAGGACACGGTAGACAGTGGCCAGCGCGATTTCTTCGCCCGAGTCCAGCAGCATCTTGTAAATGTCCTCTGCTTTCAAATGTCGATCAGCTGAATTTTCCAGCAGTTCAAGAATTTTCATCCGCGGCAAAGTTACCTTCAAGCCTGCGTTTTTAATATCAGTGGTTTCCATAGAAAGTTCTCACAGTATTTGCAGCATATTGTTTGGCGCAGTATCATCTTGCCCTGCTTCGCAACGTTCAGCAGTATGATTTTACGTCTATTAAAAACTATCCTTTTTATCGGGTGCCTAATTGTAACATTGCCGGGCTGCCTCTATCGAATGGATATCCCCCAGGGTAATCGCCTTGATGATGGTCTCGAACAACAGTTGGAAATCGGAATGTCGCGCGGTCAGGTCGAATTCCTGCTTGGTTCGCCTGCCATAATCGATTTATACCGGCCAGACTACTGGTACTATTATTACTACCTGAAAACCGGCGATGACGGAAAGATTGTAAAACGTCAGCTGAAACTTACTTTCAGCAATGATCTACTCTCGAAAATTGAAGGCAGCCTCAGTCCTGGTTGATAGCGCCGCCGCCTTTTTTCATCTTTAAGCCCTGCGCTGCTCGCTGTCGGCGTATTTCCTTGGGATCTGCGATCAGCGGTCGGTAAATTTCGATGCGATCACCATCAGTTAACTCGTAGTCATCTGCCACTGCTCTGCCGAATACACCGATATCGCATTTTTCGAGGTTGATCTGCGGGAAGTGCTTATCGATGCCGGACTGTCTGACGGCGTCACGAGCCGTGGTGTCAGATTCGACCTCGCATTCGAGAATTAATTGTTTTTGTGGCGTCGCATAAGCAACTTCGATAAGAGTTTTAGTGTTCATATAGCTCGTTGGCACGGTCACAAAACGAACTAACCATCGTGTTGGCAATACGGGAAAAGGCCGACGCAATGATAGCGGAGGCCAGACCCCGCTTCAATTCGTACTCCAGCACCAGTTCCACCTTGCATCCTTCGTCATCGACCGGGGTGAAGCTCCATAGCCCTTGCAGCCTGCTGAACGGCCCCTCAACCAGCGCCATTGCTATCGACTTGCCCGGCTGCATCGAGTTGCGTGTCTTAAACCAGTGGTTTAATCCGGCACCACGCATCAATATTGAAGCTTCCATCGAAGTTTCATCGACATGGTGAGTCTCGACACCTCCGCACCAGGGTAAAAAGTCAGGGTAGTTGTCGACATTGTTTACCACGTCATACATGAAGCGGGCCGGGTAAGGCATCAGGGCGCTACGCCTGATCTCCGGCATTTTAGATGATTCCGAAAGCGGTCAGAATGACCACCAGCAATAATACCGGAACGATATAGCGCACCAGAAAATTCCATATTTCAAAACTGAAATGTCTCGACAGGGCGAATTCCTTGTGACTGACTTCGCGCGGTATTTTCCAGGCGACAAACAGGCAGACAAACAGTGCGACAAATGGCTGAATCAGGTGACTGGAGATAAATACCAGCACGTCGTGGAAACCGGCGTTATTCACCAGACGGATGGCTTCGTCGCCAAAAAACAGGGCAATCGTGAAACCGTCCCCATTCCAGACGCTATGCGCCAATACGACACCCAGACCAAACAGCCAGGTGGCGATACCAAGCGACACTGCCGCTCTCAACCTGGAGATATTACACTTGCGCTGGAAATAGGTAATGGGGGCTTCGAGCAACGCGACAGAGGTAGTTAGTGCGGCGGTTGTCAACAACAGGAAAAACAGCGCATTGAACAGTTCGGCAAAAGAGAAATCCTCCAGAATTACGGGCATGACGCGAAATGCAAACTGGCTATCAAGGCCGGGTTGCTGCCCTGCCGATATCATTAATGAGTTTATCGTCAGGCTGATATATATGGTAAACAACAGGTCGACCGTGATTACCAGGCCTGCCGAGTATCCAATCGACACCCCAACTGGCAGGTAACGACCAAAAGCCATCATCACGCCTATGCCAAGGGCTAGCGTGTAGAATGCTCGCTGCAGGGCGACGATCGGGGTTCGTGCGTCCATAGCGGAAAAATCCGCGTAGAGGACGTAACGAATACTCTCCTGCATGCTCGATGATGTCACCGCGAGAATGAGTCCTATCACCAGCAACAGAATCATCAGCGGAACCAGAATCAGCATGACACGTTCGACGCCTGATTTGACAGGTTGAGCGCAAATCGAGATCAATATGACCATGAATAAAGTGTGCCATAGAGTCATGCGTTCACTATCGATCATCAAACCCTCAAACATCAGTTTCGCGCTCTCCAGGGTTACCCCTTCAAAAACACCAACCACCGATTTGACCGAATAGGCCAGCGACCAACCGGCGACAACGCTTAAGGTTGCGATAATCAGGAAAGCCGCGAGCATGGAGCCGATGCCGGCGAGCTTCCAGTAAACCGAGGCCTTGTACTGTTCGGATAAAATTCTCAGGCCAGCGGCGGGATCGCTTCGGGTTAAGCGTCCCAGCATCAATTCACCCATCAACAATGGCAGGCCCATCAGGAACAGAAACAAGATATACAACAGCAGGAAAGCACCACCACCGTTTTGACCTACCAGCACAGGAAAAGTAAGGAAGTCGTTAAGACTCAGGGTTGCCCCGGCCGCCACAATTACAAAAGCGGATTGCGAACGCCAGGTAAAACCTTTTTTACTAGTATTCATAAGTCAACACTAAAACCAGTCGGCCATTATCTTTTGCTTAACCACGGCTGTAAACAACATTAAATTTAGTATAGTAAATTCAATAAGTTACTAATTATAGTTAAGGTGACTTATTTTGCTGTATTCTGGACTTGGCTGATCTGCTCTACGGCCTGACGACAGTCGTCGCGAGCCGCGCCTGCATCGCGCACCCTGTCTATATCCAGTAGCGCAGTAATCTCGATAACCAGCTTAATAATTTGAGCAGCCACGGATGCTGTTGCCAGTTACGCAGGGTAATCTCCATACTGTCGCTAACATCGCTGCAAAATCGCTGTTTCATTTGTTCGACGAGAGCAGCGTCGTCCAGCAGCATGTCGAGTTCGAGGTCATGAAACAGGCTGCGATAGTTTAAATTGGTACTGCCTACCAACAGTTGGTCATCGATGAGCATGGTCTTTGAATGCAGTACTCGACTACCATATTCGAACACGCGAATGTTGGCCTGCAACAGGTCAGTATAAAAACTGCGTGACAAAATCGGAAAGAAAATACTATCCGAACGCATTGGTACAATCACCTGGACTGAAACGCCCTGCCTCGCTTTGCGCTTTAAAATTCGCAGCACTTTATTAGTGGGGTTAAAGTATGCGTTGGTAATCCATCTGCGCTGTTGCGCAAGTCCGAGCACATTCAATAGCTGCAGTTTCGGTTGTCGTCGACGGCTGATCTCTTCTCGCGCCAGGTAATGTCGTGAACGTTCGG
>CALDDP010000078.1 GCA_937936805.1 uncultured Gammaproteobacteria bacterium
CGGCCAGTTTCGGACGCTTTTTTGGTCGTGATGTTTCTCTTTTTGCTGGCGCCCATGAAATTCTGCATGCATGTTCTGCTTAGGGAGATAAATTTACTGTCCCCGGAACACGGGTAATTTCTTGCCACTCAAAAGCAGCGACCGATATGTCTCCGAACTTACACGAATTTCTCTTCAGACCTACCGGGGAAGCGGAGATGCGGTTTGCTGTCTAATTTGCCAGAGCCTATTTTAGGTGACAAACAATTTCGGGATAACCGTGTCGGCACGCACCTTGGCTATCCAGATCTTTGCGCGTATGCTTATTTTTTTGGCGCCGGCATTCTACCTTGCAAGATCGACTGAAAACATGGCTTGAGAGCATTGGCCTCGGCAAGTATGTCGACGCTTTCGTCGACAACGAAATCGATTTCAGCGTGCTTCCCGACCTCAGCGAAGACGACCTGGTTGCAATCGGCCTTTCCCTGGGTGCAAGACGAAAACTACAGGCTGCCATTTCCCAGTTACAAACAAACGGAGATTTCGGATCGTCGATCCCGAGACAGCAAGACGCTGGTTCCGGGAGCGCCGAACGACGCCAGCTGACGGTCATGTTCTGCGACCTCGCGGGCTCGACAGAGCTCTCGCAACAGCTCGACCCGGAAGAGTTACGCGTCATCAACCTCCACTACCAGCGAACCTGTCGTTCGATGATCGAACAGTTTGGCGGCTTCGTCGCGCGGTATATGGGCGATGGTGTGCTCGCCTACTTCGGCTACCCCCAGGCCCACGAAGACGATGCTGAAAGGGCCATTCATGCGGCGCTTCGTATCGTATCGTCCCTGTCCGAAAGCGATGATCCAGAAAAACTGGCCGGGCGGCAGCTTGCTGTTCGTATCGGCATTGCCACC
Organism: uncultured Gammaproteobacteria bacterium; assembly: GCA_937936805.1. Classification (GTDB taxonomy): domain Bacteria; phylum Pseudomonadota; class Gammaproteobacteria. Next base: position 891 of record CALDDP010000078.1, read on the forward strand.
GGACCGGTTGTCGTCGGCGATGTCATCGGCGAGGGCACTTCGATGGAAAGCGCGGTGGTCGGCGAAACCCCTAATCTCGCTGCCCGACTGCAATCGGTGGCGGCAGAAAACAGCGTTGTCATTTCGGCACTGACCCGGAAACTCGCCGCCGGTCACTTCGACTACGAGGACCTCGGCAAGCTTGAACTCAAGGGTATCAATCAACCGACACCCGCGTGGCGAGTGGTCTCCGAGAGCGTTAGTCGTAGCCGCTTCGCGGCGCGCCAACAGGAAATCGTCTCGCCGCTGATCGGGCGTGATTTCGAAACCGGGCTGTTACAGGAACGCTGGCAGGATGCGCTCGATGGTGACGGCCAGGTGGTCTGCCTGTCGGGAGAACCTGGCATCGGTAAGTCCCGCATCTGTGAGGCACTGGTATCGCAGGCCCTCGATAACAGGGCACGAATCGTTCGTTACCAGTGTTCCGCATTTCATCTCAACACGGCTTACCGCCCTATCGTCGAACAGGTCAGGCAGGATGCCGCTATTACCGCGGCAGACGAGGATACGGTAAAACTCAGTCGCATCCAGCAACTGACTGCAGCTCTGCAGGAATCAATACCTGCCGCAACCTGGTTAATCGCAAACCTGCTGTCGATAGACGTCGGTGAAAAACTGCAACAGCACGGACTGGATCCGGACCAGGTCAAGGACGCGACGATAGAAACGCTGGTGTCGTTGATCACGGATCAATGTCGTCGCCAGTCTACTATCCTTTTTTTCGAAGACGCGCACTGGGCCGACCCGACCACGATCGAGTTTCTCGGCGCACTGATCGATCGCGTTCAATCGATACCGGTGCTCGTTATTCTCACCCATCGCCTCGAGTTCACGCCGCCCTGGGGAGAGTATTCGCATATCACCTCGTTGAAGTTGAATCGGCTGAGCCGCGCGCGGGCCATCCGGCTGGTCGCAGGTTATACCAGTGAGGGAGAGCTTCCGGATGCAATCGTTTCCCAGATCGTCGAAAAGGCCGATGGCATCCCGTTGTACCTGGAGGAACTGGTACAGACCGTGATCGAATCACGCCAGGTACAGGATGGTCCGGCCAAGATTGAAATCCCCGAAACCCTGCACGATTCGTTGATGGCCAGGCTCGACCGCTCACCGGCGATGCGGGAAGTGGCGCAGACAGCGGCGGTTATTGGCCGCGAGTTTTCTCACATGTTGATAGTCGCGATAACCGATCTACCAATCGAACAACTCGACGAGGCATTGCTGCAACTGGAGGATTCCGCTCTGATTTTTCGCCAGGGTGCCGTGCCCGATTCGAGATACCAGTTCAAACACGCCCTCGTGCAGGAGGCCGCTTACGAGAGCTTGCTCAAGTCCACGCGCCGGAAAATACACGCTCGCATCGCCCAGACCCTGGAAAGCGACTTCCCGGCGACGATAATCCAGGAACCCGAACTTCTCGCCCATCATTTCAGCGAGGCCGGGCAAATTGATGCAGCGGCACGTTACTGGCTCGCCGCCGGCGAAAAGGCCATCAAACAAGGTGCTCATATCGAAGCGGTCGCCCACCTGCAACAGGGACTCGCCATTATTGGAAGTATGGAGGATAGCGAAGAGCGCGCCCACAGGGAGGTCGATATTCGCATCGCGCTCGGCATCGCACTCGTCATAACGCAAGGCGGCGCATCCGCAGAGGTGGCGGACAATTACCTGCGCGCCAGGGAACTGTGCGAACACCACGGGTTAAACCAACAGCTTTATCCGGTCACCTGGGGCCTGTGGTTTCACCACCATATGAATACCCAACTGTCGAGTGCCCGCGAACTGGCAGATCGCCTGTTACAACTCGGCGGAAGCGATAATGACATCGACAAAACCCTTGAGGCCTACCACTGTCAGTGGGCCACTGCGATCCACAGGGGTGATATTTCAGCGACCTGGGAAACCAGCGAAAAGGGCATTTCGATGTATGATGCGGAGGCTCACCATGCCCTGACTTACACCTACGGCGGGCATGATCCGGGAGTCTGTGCACGCAGTGCCAATGGACTTTCGCTGTGGTTGATGGGATTTTCCGAAAAATCGAAGCAGAGGCACCAAACGGCTGAAACACTGGCACATGAACTCGATCATTCGCGCACCGTCGCCAATGCACTGCGCATGGATTTGCTGACCAGGGTTCTCACGCGTGATCACCAGGCCGTTGGTGAAAAGGCCGAAATACTCGGACAGCTGGCAACCACCGAACCGACCATCGATCGCTTCAACCTGGCCGGTGGTCTGGGCGCCTGGGCTCGCTACCAGGACAGTCGCGATCCCCTTGAACTGGAGGTCATGGCCGAAGTCGCCGAGCAGTGGTTGGCAGGTTCCCTTTACTGGACCGCTCCCTCGGTCGTGCTCATCGCGGAGACACTAGCGGAATCAGGAAATCTGACGGCAGGATTCGACCTGGTAGAATCGGCGATCGGGGCCGTTAAACCCGAGGTTGAACACTGGTGGACGATCGAGGCGTATCGCGCCAGGGCAAGGCTATTAAGCCTTCTCGACGCGCGCAATTCTAAAGAAATCGAAGCAGACTTCGAAACCGCTATCGAGCTGGCCAGGACGCACGGCGCAAAAAGCCTGGAGTTGCGCGCCGAATCAAACTTTGTCGACTACATGCAATCCCATGGTAATCACGCTGCCTCTGTTGCCCGGTTACAACTGATTTACGACTGGTTCACCGAGGGCTTCGACAGCCACGATCACGCCAATGCCAGGCGGGTACTCCAGTCATCAGGCAATGCCTGATACTCGCTTGAATTCCGAAATGATCCAGATACTCATTCGCGGGGTAATTCCTGGTCGATCCCGGAAGCCCATGGTTCGCTTTTGAGTAGCGGTTCTCCCCAAAGCAGACCCATAACAGCGTTGCTAGGCTTCCAAAAACGGCCAGTTTCAGACACTGGAGGTTCGCTTGGTTCGAGCCGCCAATCTCACAAACTTGTTTATGTTAATATCCGATTACGAGTCCCCGCTTAATGTAACTACACTTCGGAGGATTACATCATGTCCAACGCAGAACAAGGCATTGCGCAGGCGCAAACAGAAGCCGCCAAAGGCCGCTTGGCCAAAACCGAGGGCCTGCAGAAACAACAGAAATGGAACATCGCCTACCTGGATGAACGCATTTTCATTTATTTCGGTGCAATAGCATTCGTGGGATTACTGGTCGTCTGGGCCACTGCATCATCGCCCTGGATATTGTATGGATCGCTGGTCGGGGTTATCTTGCTGGCCGTGCTCTGGGGCGTAGCCCGTGTCGGGCGCATCGAGCGGGAGCGGCGGGAGAGGACGGCGCAGGCGGCGGCTATGTCGTCACAGAAACAGGATTAATCTGCTGCTCAACCCTGCCTAATTTCAGCCACCGGACCAAACCGACAACCTGCCACGGCTCGTGCTAATTGACGCAAGAGCAAGGGCCTCCTTCAGGTCGTTTCTCGCCGCTTATTCATCGAGTCTGAGTGTTTGCGTTCTCCAAAGGAGACGCTGAAATCCGCTTTCCAGGCTTCTCGAATCGGCCACTTTCGGACCCCCATATCTCGCTTAAAACTACTAACCTCGATCCACATTACCTCGATAAATATGACTCTCATCAACAGCATGGTTTAGCGTTTGTTAGATACTTATTCGTCATTTCCTGTATTGATCAAAATGGAGCATCATAATCGAGCAATAAAGCTGGAAGCCGCGCTACAGGATTCGATGTGGACTAGCGGCTCGTCCTGGCTGGTTCACTCCCTGGGTTGCACTTCTGGCCGAACTGCATATCGCTAATTAATAAAGGGCATCAATATGTATATCGAATTAGCCATTTTCGCTCTGTTTGTCTTCTCCTATAGCCTAGTTGCAGGTCGAGTCGATCGCGCAGCAGCATCTGGGCCAATCGTATTCGTCGCGTCTGGTTTTCTCATGGGTCCGCTGGGGCTTGCCTGGTTCGATGGCAGTATGTCGCGCACCGAATTACGGGTGCTTGCTGATATGACCCTGGCCTTGATACTTTTTATCGATGCAGCAAATGCTAACCTTGCAATACTTAGGCGACAGTTCCGTATACCTTCACGAATGCTACTTTTTGGCCTGCCTGGTGTTATTTTTCTGGGCACTCTAACGGCTTCACTATTGTTCGATAACCTGTCCTTGTTTGAAGCGGCGATCTTGGGGACGATGCTTGCTGCAACCGATGCTGCACTTGGTAAGGCGGTTGTTACCAACAAGGCAGTACCCACGAAGGTTCGTGAAGGCCTGAACATCGAAAGCGGGCTGAACGATGGCTTGTGTGTCCCGATCCTGTTTGTTTTTATTGCGCTGGCGATTGGTAGCGGTAGTGAGGGTGGCAGTACCACGCTTGCCCTGAAACTTGTAGCCAAGGAGCTCGGGATTGGCCTGGTTGTTGGCCTGGGACTTACCGCTGTTGGTACATGGGCGATGAGATGGTGTCGCGATAAAGGCTGGTTGACTGAGGTATGGAAACAGGTCACTGTTGTAGCGCTTGCTATTACCTGCTTTTCGGTTGCACAAAGTTTACATGGCAGTGGTTACATCGCCGCATTCGTCGGTGGCTTGGTCTTCGGCTTCAGGGCCAAGGATGCCACTCACAGATTGGTGTTAGCTGCCGAGGGTATCGGGGAGGCGCTAGCCTTGTTGACTTGGTTTGTTTTTGGAGCAGCCGTAATCGGTCAGTCAGTCGAATACTTTACCTGGGAAATGCTGGTGTATGCCCTGCTGAGCCTTACGGTAATTCGTGTGCTCCCGATATTCCTGTCGCTGTCAGGCAGTGGTGAGAGTGCATCGTCAAAATTATTTCTTGGCTGGTTCGGTCCCCGAGGGTTAGCCAGTATTGTGTTTGCAATTATTGTCGTCAATAAGGGAGTACCTGGAGGTAAATTTATAGGAATGGTAGTGGTATTAACCGTGTTTTTCAGCCTGGTCGCCCACGGTGTTTCTGCCAACCCACTTGCTAAATTGCTGGGACAAAAAGAGGGTAATAAAGCAGATTTGGCCTGATGCAAAAGGGTCAATATTGTTGAAGTAAGCAGGGTAGTCGCTTTAACGGCCCTCACGTGCTGAGGGTCTGTTGTGGGTTGATTGCCGCTGATTCAACGGGCTTGAGCTGCAGTTATCCCGAAGCAGACCCCCATCGAACCCGACCAGGAGACAATCTTCGGTCAGCAGCGGACGCCCATGATTTCCACGATTAATATACTATTGGTTCAGTAACCTTCTAACTAGGCTGCTATGTAGCAAACAACTTAAAACTTGCGGGGATAGATAATGAGTGTGTCTTTCGAGAGAGCTGAATCTGCAGATTTACCAACACTTATGCGATTCATGCAAGACTTTCATGAATTTGATCATACTACTCCTTTCGATAATGAACCGGCCCGAAATTCAATGGAAACTATTGTTGCTAACGAATCGGTCGGGAGAGTATGGCTTATAAAAATTCAGGATGAAAATATCGGGTACATCGTTCTAACCTTGCATTATCGATTAGAGTCTCGAGGAATAAGTGCAAGCATCGACGAACTATTTATACGAGAAGAAAGTCGAGGCATGGGTATTGGCCGTCTCGCAATGAACTTCCTCAAAGATACATGTCGCGAACTTGGCGTTGTGACAATTCAACTTGAGGTCAAAAACGATAATCCGGAAGCGGCGGCTTTATATGAAAAGGTAGGTTTTGAAAAACTAGATCGTGCTTTTATGCTTGCCACGTTATAGCTTTCTGAAGGACTACGGCAAAAATCAAAGAATAACCAAAATTGACTAATCCATGCGACCTTGCCACATGACAATCGCATGCAGTCGGATACACTACACGCTGTACCGACTATTTCTTAATAGCTGACGCTCGCTCAGCAAGGCTAAACTTCGACTTCCGGCCAGGAGCCGACGCTCAGGATTTACTCATTAACTTATGATTCCGGCGGATGTTTGTGAGTATCAATTTCTATCCTGGTAGTTCAAAACTGGTAAATTCCCATTTTAGGTTTTTTTTGGACTTCCCAGGGTTCATTAGGCGCCCTCTAGCCTCAGGTGAAACACTGGGAGCGCTGAAGCATTGAGACTGATACCTGCCTCTCAGAAATTCACCACCTGTTATGTCAAAGTAAATGTGTTCGAATAATTCGAGTGTAGCAACCCTATGACTGAGACACATTTCAATTTGATCTTCAATGGCAAGCTAGAAGCTGGCCACAATCAGGATGAGGTTCGCCGCACCCTTGAGAACCTGTTCAAATTTGACGGCGAAAACCCAACCGATCTCTTCAGTGGGCAACCTGTAATTCTATGCGAGAACATGAACGCCACGACGGCCAATTCATTCAAACAGGCACTAGCTGCTGCTGGCGTGGCAACGCAGCTTGTAACATCTAATAATACTGTCGCAGAAGAAGATGTTAAGTCTCGACGCAGAGTAAGTCGGCGCAATAACACCGGACGCCGTGCCCGTATCCGTAGCGCTGCAATTTTACCTGACCGGCGGCAAGGCATGGATCGACGACGGTAACAATGGCAACACGATACCTTGGAAGTTAGACATCCAATTACAGCCAGTCGGAGCAATCAATGTTAAGTATCGGATGTGGGTCCACCTAAACTGCTGGCAAAGAGAATTTCAGGATCGGTTCCCCAAAGCCGACGCTGAAAAACTTTCTACCAGAGACGACCTACGGCCATATACAGACGCCTATTAATTTTCGTCTCGTTACTGGACGATCACAGAGGTTTTCGCAATTTTAACATTTTTATCAGAAACCAGTTTGAAATCCGTCCAAGCAATTCGGATATAATCGGAGTTCTGTAATTGTTGACGTTGCACGGGCTCATCGTTAACAAATGTACCGTTTGTACTACCCAAATCTTCGATGAAAATATCGATCAATCCGTCCAAGAGATCGTTCGGTATCATTTCGATTTTGGCATGCTCACCACTCACCGCCTCCCCATCGATCACGATGTCGTTACTCGGCGACCTGCCTATCGAAATCAAGGCTTTGTCGAGCGGAAAACTCTTGACCACTACGTCATCAACCAATAATTGTAATTCTGCCATAACAATACCCTGCTGTTTGACCATGAAGGATC
>CALDDP010000079.1 GCA_937936805.1 uncultured Gammaproteobacteria bacterium
CCGGCCGGACTCGAGGCCGTCCGGGCGTTGGGCAAGCGAGGTTATCAGGTGGTGTTGGCCGAGGCTGACACGCGACTCGGTGGGCGGGTTGCACGCGAACGCGAGCTACCCGGGCTTTCCGCCTGGGGACGGGTGGCGGACTATCGCGAATACCAGCTAAGCCAGATGCCGAATGTCGATATCTATCTCGACAATGAACTCGGTGCCGACGATATCCTCGAATTTGGAATCGAGCACGTGGTACTGGCTACCGGTTCGAGCTGGAGAGCGGATGGTGTTGCCCGACATCATGTCGTGCCGATGCGCAACGATGAGTCCATACCGGTGTACACACCTGATGACCTGATGGCGGGAAAAATGCCGTCGGGTAAAGTGGTTGTTTTCGATGACGACCATTATTACATGGGTGGCGTAGTTGCCGAGCTGCTGGTCGAACAGGGTTGTGAAGTTATGCTGATTACTCCCGCGGCTTACGTTTCCGCCTGGAGTAACAACACGCTCGAACAGGCCGCGATCCATGCCAGGCTGGTTGAGCTGGGGGTGAAAATTGTGCTCAATCGTGCGCTCAGCAAAATCGAAAAAGGGCAGGCCATTAGCGAATGCGTGTTCTCGGGGCTACTCGATTCAACTTCGACAGATGCACTCGTGATGGTGGCTTCGCGCATCGGTAATGATGCATTGTGGCAGGAACTCAGTGCGCGTGAAGATGAATGGGAGGCCAATGGGATCAAGTCGATCAAGCTGATCGGCGATGCGCAATCACCGGCGCCGATCGCCTGGGCGACCTATGCCGGGCATCGCTATGCGCGCGAACTCGATATGCCAGACATCGGCGATGCGTTACCATTCCGACGCGAAGTTGCACAGTTAAGAAATGATTGAATGGAGTTGGGTATGAAACCGGTAGCCGTGGGCGAACGCCTTGTTGTCAACCTGGATGAAATGGAATTCGAACCTTACGTTAACAGCCATGGTAAGGCGGATGGCCTGGCCTTTCAACTTGATCGAAGCAAGCGCCTTGGGACCGGTTTTCATATCTACAAGATGGAGCCGGGATACACCACCATACCGCATCAACACTGCGGCAATGAAGAGTATTTCATTATCAGCGGCGATCTCACCGATAACGATGGCACGGTTTACCGCGCAGGGGATCTGGTGTTGATGAAAGACGGTACCCAGCACTGCTCGCACACCGAGAATGGCTGCCTGATCGTGGTTTACCTGGAAGCTCCAGAAGCGGAGGTCTAGGCCTCCTTGATCATGCGATAGAGTTCGTCTTTGAGGTGGAGGCGGACTTTCTTGCGCTCCTCGAGGTAGTCGTCAGAAGTATTTTCGACCCCGGTTTCGATGCGATGTACCTCGTGATCGACTTCGTGGTATTCATCGAACAACCTGGCGAAATGATTGTTGGTCATTTTCAGCTTATGGATGGTGTCGCGGTGTTCGGGTAGTTCGTGCACCAGGTCGTGTTTTTCAGTCAGCATTTACTTTTTCCTGCCTAAGCCTCGATTTTTTCGGCGCAGTTTACACAGTACGCGGTAAAGGGCAGCAACTCCAGCCGTGCCGGCGGAATTTCTTCTCCACATTTATCGCAGTGAAAATAGCTGCCGTCCTCGATTCTGAGTAACGCAAATTTAATCATCTCCAGTTCCTGCTCCGAGCTGTTGCCGAGTGATTCGAGTACCTCGTCATTTTCACGTTCGCTGGCCTGTTCGGCCCAGTCAGCCGACATACCCTCGTGCCGTATGTCCCTGTCGATCGAATTGATACGACCGCTAACTTCCTCTTTCATGTCGAGCAATATTTGCTTGAAGTGATCCTGGTCCAAGGTTTGTTACTCCTGTTTCTACTTCCGAAAATCCCCGGAATCTCCGGGGAACATGGTGCAAGTATTAATAGATTTGTACTGACCCGCCTTGATTTAGGACAAGTTAATAGTCGATCTGGGCGTGTTGCAAGGCTTTTTTATGCGCGCGGTTTTCGAGATAAAAAACCAGCAGGCCGCTAGCGATAATCAGGCCGGTACCAACGAAAGCATAGCTGTCCGGCCAGTCACCCCACAGATAGTAACCGATGACGACGGCGAAGGGCAGAGAAGCATACTCGAAGGGAGCGACCGCCGGGGCCTCACCCAGGCGATAGGCCTGTGAAATCAGGTAGCCACCGATCGAGACTATCCCGCCGCACAGCATCAGTAATTGCAACTGGTAGCTGTCCGGCCAGGTCCAGGCACGTAACAGAAAAGACAGCGATTTGTTGTCGTAAAGATCGAAGGCGCCATCGCCGATTGCCAGGCCGGTAATTGAACTGATCACGATGAAAGCGATCTGGATATAGAAAGTCAGTGCACCGGCTTTTTCGCGGATGCCGAGCTTGCGCGTCATCATTGTCATCGCGGCATAAGATAAAGCCGCCATAATCGGTAGCAGGCTTACCGCCCTGAACACTTCGCTGCCTGGACGTAGCATGATGATAGCCCCGACCAGACCGACAATAATTACCAGCCAACGCAACAGGCCGACCTTTTCACCGAGTACGGGCTGCGACAGGATGCAAATAAACAGGGGTGCGGTGTAAAACAATACCACGGTCTCGGCCAGCGGCATTGCCGCGAGACCGACGAAGAAAAACATATTCGCCAGCACCAGCATAGATCCGCGTACGAAATGCAGTATTGGGCGCCTGGTTTTCAGCGTGACCAGCCCGCCTTCCAGCTGCACGATAAGCAATACGATGACCAGTGCGAAGCATGAGCGAAACAGGGTTATCTGATGGAGTGGTAATTCAGGACTTAACCATTTGATGATGGCGTCGCTGACCGTCAGGCAGGCCAGCGCACCGACCAGGCAAAGCACGGCCTGGGTATTCCGGCTAAGATTTTTTAACAGGTTGTGCAATCCGCTGTCCGCTAAAGTCACTGGCTCGCAAACGGGAATCCTGGCGGGATGGCACTACTACGAAATCCCCGCTTGCGTTGGGATGACGGCTATTTTTTGCAGTTTTCAACGGTCTTCGTAGCCTTCGAGGACATTGACCGCGTTGATGCCAATTTCCTCGACCGCGTAACCGCCCTCCATGACGAACAGCGTTGGCAGGTCGAGTTGGGCGATAGTACTGCCATAGCGTTTGAAATCATCGCTGGCAAGCTTGAAGAACGATATCGGATCATGCTCGAAAGTATCGACGCCGAGCGAAATCACCACCGCGTCGGGCGCATAGTTGCTGATTTTCTGACAGGCATCCGCCAGCGCATCGCCCCAGGTTTTGAAGCTGGTGCCCGGCGCCATGGGATAATTGTGGTTGAAACCCTCACCATCGCCTTGACCGGTTTCATCGGCGTAACCGAGGAAATGCGGGAAAGCATCTCTCGGATCGCCATGCAGGGATAAGAACATGACGTCGGAACGATCATAGAATATCGCCTGGCTGCCGTTACCGTGGTGGAAGTCGACGTCGAGCAGGGCGACGCGTGCGGCACCCTGATCGATGAAAGCCTGTGCCGCAACTGCCGCATTGTT
>CALDDP010000080.1 GCA_937936805.1 uncultured Gammaproteobacteria bacterium
AGGACAGCGCCTACTGGCCGCGCGACAAACTATCGCAAACCCGCGTCCTCGAATGGCAATTTTTCGAACAATACAGCCACGAACCGTCGATCGCGGTGGCGCGTTTCATCAAGGTTTACCAGGCCATGCCGGATGCTCGAATGGACGAGTACAAAAAAAAGCTCAAGGATGGTTATCGTGCCCTGGATATAATGGAAGCGCATCTCGCCGATCGAGATTTCCTGGTCGGTGAGCGCTGCAGCATCGCCGATATTTCGCTGTTCGCCTACACCCATGTCGCCCACGAGGGCGGATTTGATTTATCGGCTTACCCGTCGATTAATAGCTGGATACCGAGGATTGAAAGCTTACCCGGTTATGTTGCCATGCCCCCGGCTAATTCGCGTTAGGCCAGCAGATTTGCTAAGTCAATTGTATTAAAAAATCACAGTGTTTATACTTCACCGAAACCTGAACACAGGTCCTTTTTCACCCAAACCGGAAGCTATTCAAAACCGTGAGCAATTATAACCAGCAACTCGAAAAGATTAGGAATGAACCAGGCTTCATCGCCGCCCTGGACCAGAGCGGTGGCAGTACGCCCAAGGCCCTGGCCAATTACGGCGTCGGAGCCGACGCATATAGCAACGACGACGAAATGTTCGAAGTTGTGCATGCCATGCGCAGCAGAATTGTGACCAGCCCGGTATTCGACGGCAGTCGAATCATGGGCGCAATTCTGTTTGAAGATACTATGGACCGGGAGGTTCAGGGGCAGGGGACCGCCGACTACCTGTGGAACGTCAAGCGCGTGGTGCCGTTTCTCAAGGTCGACAAGGGACTCGCCGACGAAAGTGATGGCGCGCAGGTAATGAAACCCATGCCCGGACTGGATGAGCTGCTGCAAAAAGCCAGGCAGAAAAATATTTTTGGTACCAAGATGCGCTCGGTTATCAAGACCGCCAGTAGCGATGGCGTCACTGCAGTAGTCAGCCAGCAATTCGAAATTGGTCAGCGGATAGTTGCGGCTGGACTGGTCCCGATTATCGAGCCTGAAGTTGACATCAATAGCCCGCAGAAGGCCGAAACAGAGGAATTACTCAAAACTTCATTACTGAAGCATCTCGACCGCCTCGAGGAAGGGCAGTTGGTGATGCTCAAGTTAACCCTGCCCGAACAGGATAATTTTTACACCAGCTGTATTCAGCACCCCAATGTACTCAAGGTTGTCGCGCTTTCCGGCGGTTACTCGCGGCAGGAAGCAAACCAGAGGCTTGGCAAACAGAACGGTATGGTTGCGAGTTTCTCACGTGCTCTCAGCGAGGGGCTGAGCGTACAACAAAGTGAAGATGAATTTAATAGTGTCCTGGATGCTTCCATCGAAAGCATATTCCAGGCCTCCAGCACCTGATCCTAAACCAGAAGACTATCCACATGAAAACAAACATCAGCATCATTGCCGCATCCGTTCTGTTAAGCTCCTGCGCGGGCCTCAGCCTGACACCTGAGGGTGAGAAAATTCGTATACTGGATCCGAGCGAAGTCGGCAGTTGTCGAGAGCTTGGCAAGACCAATACCTCGGTAACCGACACCGTGGTCGGTGTCGAAAGGCCAGAAGAAACCATAGCCAAGGAATTGCGCATTATCGCCCGTAATGGTGCGGCCCGTATGGGAGGAGACACAATTGTTCCGCTGACCGTCATCGAACAGGGACAGCAAACCTTTGTGGTTTACAAATGCGTCAATCCTGACGGTTAGCAGCCACCGCGCGACAGACAGTCTTACTGATTTTGTACCATCACCCGGGTCGCCAGGGCGTGTGAGATTTCCGCATGCGCCTTGGTGATATCGTCACCCCGCGAAAAATGGATTAACTCGTCGCACATCGCCTCGAAACGCTGCTGGCTAGGTCCCTTGACCGCGCGGTCCGAGGTTACTCCGTAAATATACTTGCCGTGCGCCCGTGCGTAACCGCATTCGAAGCCGGTCCAGGCTTCCGCTTCCACGCCTTCCAGGATGACGATCACAATATCAGCCTTATCGAGTTCTTCTTCGTAGCAAGCCTGTATTTCGCGCTGCGACATGATTGCCGTATCCAGGTCAAGGTCGACTTGCGGAATCAGGACCTCGATATAGGGGTTGTCCTCGGTCAGCATGTCACGTAATGCTAGATTCCAGACTCTCGCCGCCTGGGAGCTGTTATAGGCTGCGAGGTAGGCCCGCACGCCATGATGAATGCCCATGTTGACATTATGCGTAATCGAATCGGGCTCGAGATTGGTCTCCTTCTCCGCCGCTACCTGCAACGCATCCTTCAGCGCGATATCCCCACTCATCAGGGCATGGCTGATAATGACACCATTAATGTTCGGCAGATAACGCTGCCGCGCGATATCATCTATCGTGCGTACCGTGCCGCTGGCATAGACCGGGATTGAAACGTCATGACTCATCTGTTCGGTCAGCGCCACGGCTTCATCGAATTCAGAATCGAGTCGTTCGGTACCCTTGTGTATCACACCCGCGATTCCGGTCATTTGCAGATCACGGATCAAATCCTGCGGCATGAAAGCGGTTTGTGTCTTCCAGCCGTCGATCATTACGAAACCGTTGCGCGTCGCCAGGTGAACGATAATTCCACCCGGATGCCGACTTGCCGCTTCAATCACCAACGGCGAATCAGTAATTGCAACCGTACCCAGCACAACGCGGGCAGCGCCCGCTTCAAACCAGTCGTTTATCTGGCTCAGGGTGCGGATACCACCGGCGACCTGAACTGGAATATCGGTTTCATTGATCAAGTCCTTGATCAGGGCCTCGTTGTTAGCCGGCTTTGACCTGGCAGCGTCTATATCGACGATCTGCAGCACTTGTGCGCCATCGGCAACAAATTGGCTTACCGCCTGGCGGGGTGTAATATCGTGGATGATATCGTCGCCTTCGATGGCAGCACGGGTTATTACCTTGCCGTCCTGAATCTGAATCTCTGGTATTATAATCATCGTCTTACAGCTCCCGGTTTCAATAGAACGCATTGTATCAAATAGTTTTACAATCGGGATTAACATTTCACGATACAGCTTCAAACTGGATAATTAAACATGCCGCTGTTACAACCCGTCAAAGTCCTGTTCGTCTGCATGGGGAACATATGTCGCTCACCAACCGCGCATGGCGTATTCCAGTCACTGGTCGACGAACAGGGACTAGGAGAATCTATCCAGGTGGATTCGGCCGGCACTCATAGCTACCACATTGGCACTCCTCCGGATTTACGCTCCCAGGCGATGGCAAAGTCCCGTGGCGTCGATCTTGGCGATCTGCGCGCACGACGCTTTGTAAGCGCTGATTTTACCGAATTTGACTACCTGCTAGGCATGGATCACGACAATCTGGCGAATATGCTTGCACTTATGCCTGACGCCAGCAGTGCCCAGGTAAAGCTGATGCTGGAGTATTCAGACAGGTTCGAACAGCAGGAAATCCCCGACCCTTATTTCGGGGAGGATGGGTTCGATCTGGTATTTGACATGATCGATGACGCGGCACGCGGATTGTTACGCGAGATACGCTCGCAGCATGGGATCTAGTTGTAGGCCAGAAATTTCCGCGCGTTAGCGACATACTTTTTACGCCGCCAGAACAGGGTCCATTTACTACCGCCCAGTTGCTGCCAGAGCACACCGCAGCGTATTCCGGCCAGTAACAGGGCCCTGATTTTGGCCGCATTGTCATCGTTGCGCAGGTAATTCTGTTCCCCACGCACCAGGATGCGTGGATTGAGAGAGCTGATATTGTCCTGATAGAGACCGTCAATCTTGTTGATAACGCTGCTGCGGCTCAAGTCAAATTCACTGCTATTGTGTTCAATCCGCTCCAGCCCATTGAGTAAATCCTGTGCGAGATCGTGGTTGCGCAACACCTGCGTCGATATTTTCAGCATCGACAACAGGTAGTAAGCGATATTTCTACCGGGAGTTCGATTTTCGCCGCCTAGATAGTCGCCCATGGCTTCGAAACCACGGGACAGGCAGGTGATATCTCCCAGCGCATCTCTGACAGTCGACGCGTCGATCGTGAACAGACTGTTGATACTGCAATCGAAGACATTCGTATCACAGTTTCCATGCAGTGCGAGTTCATCGACCAGCGCCGCCGCCTGAAACATCCCGGCCAGCGCCAGGGTTTGATTTTCAAGTGTATTCACGAGCCTGCATATAACATGGAGGAAACGAACCTCAGGCGTGAACTGGCTGCGTTGAGCCGCGTACTGTAACAAAATGTATCCATATCGGGTCCTGCCTGTTCCTCGTTAAATCAATTTTTCATGGCACCGCTGCGCCGCCTTCATGCAATATGCAGGCTAGTCGTAAGCCACCTCGATAGTGCCTCCGCCGAGGCATTGTTCTCCGGCATACAACACCAGTGCCTGCCCGGGCGTAACAGCTCTTTGTGGCGTATTAAATTCGACGCTCGCATTGCCATCTTCGAGCTTTATAACCTGACAATCGCTATCCCGCTGTCGATACCGACTTTTAGCACTGCAGGCAAAAGGTACGCTGTCCACCGACTGTGCAATCCAGTGCAGATCGGTTACCCGGCAACGCGAGTGATATAGATGCGGGTTATCTACTCCCTGCGCAACGATCAGTCTATTGTCGTCCAGCGCCTTTGCGACGACATACCATGGTTCATCGCTGCCTTCTTCGGTACCACCAATGCCGAGGCCCTGGCGCTGGCCGATGGTGTAATACATCAATCCACTGTGCTCACCGAGTTCGCAACCGTCTACGCTGACAATTTTTCCGGGCTGCGCCGGAATAAAACGTTGCAGAAAATCCCTGAACTTGCGTTCACCGATGAAGCAGATTCCGGTGCTGTCTTTTTTCGAGTGGACCACAAATTGCTGTTGCCTGGCAATATCGCGTACCTCAGATTTGTTCAGCTCTCCTATGGGAAACAGGGCGTGTGCCAGCTGATGTTGATTCAGCGCATAGAGAAAATAAGACTGGTCCTTGTTTTCATCCATCCCGCGTAGTAATTCGACCCGGCCGTTACGCTGACGAGTACGCACGTAATGACCGGTCGCAATCCGCTCTGCGCCCAGCATCCGGGCATGATCCAGAAAGGCTTTAAATTTTATTTCCCGGTTACACATGATATCCGGATTTGGCGTACGCCCGGTGCGATACTCGTGCAGGAAATACTCGAACACATTGTCCCAGTACTCGCCGGAAAAATTAACCGTGTGTAACGGAATATCGAGACGTTCGCATACCTGTTGCGCGTCCGCCAGGTCTTCGCTGGCCGAACAGTATTCCTCGGTATCGTCTTCTTCCCAGTTCTTCATGAACAGGCCCTCTACCCGGTAACCCTGCTGCAACAACAGGTAGGCAGATACCGAGGAGTCGACACCGCCGGACATGCCGACAATGATCTTTTCATGTTTAGCCGCGCTCATCGGTTTATTCAGTTGGCGGCCAGTTCGGGATTATAGGCGACCGGGAAATCGCGCTTGCTCTGCCAGTCCGCGAGCGGCTGGATATAGGGCAACTCGCCATTGTCACGATACCAGGAGTCGACCACGAAACGCTCTCCGCTGTCGATTTCGGTTATCGTCGCCGTCCAGTGGGTAGCAAACCAGACGATGCGACGCTGCTTGTAATCAACCCGGTGCCATTTCAACAATTTCAGTTCTTCCAGTGCGACCAGATACTGGAAGGTATTGGTTGATTCATCGATACAATCCATTTGCCGGATAATGTCATAACCGGGGTAATTACCTCCCTTGTCGCGAAAAGTACCGGATATCTCTCCGCTGATACGCTCCATGGTCGCAACGGCTTTTCTGATGGCCTGTTTTTCGGTGTCGCTATCGACACTGGCAGGCGTAAACAGTGCCCTGATTTCGTCCCAGTCCCGTGCACTGTAGTGCAGCTCCTGGGTAGACTTGCAACCGAAGTCGAAACACTGCACGAAATAGGGCATCGCCACTGCCGGGCCACCGAGGAGAAACATTAACAACACTCTAACGATAAACATGATCAGGCAAATTCCTGGCTAATGATATCAAGTGGGTAACCAGGGCATTGCCGGAAATCCTCGATACATTGCAACACCATCGGACTGCGATGCTGTTCGCGACAGGACAGGAGCTGTGCGTAGGTAAACCACTCGGCAGCAATTATACCCTGATCCAGGTCACCATCGACGAGATCGCCTACCACACCGCGAAACAGGAAGCGAAGATAGGTTTGTGGAGATGATTCATCCGGCTGGTACCGGTACACCCCCTGTAACGCCTGCGGAATGAATTGATAGCGGGTTTCTTCCAGGGTTTCGCGCACTACGGCCTCGAGCAGGGTTTCTCCCGGCTCCAGGTGCCCCGCAGGCTGGTTGAAGACGATCCGGTCGTCGACATTTTCTTTTACCAGCAGAAACCTGCCATCACGTTCAGCCAGCGCCGCTACCGTGGCATGGGGTTTCCAGATTGCTTCACCCATCTCGCATACTTCTCTGCCAGTGAGCCAGGCCCTGGGCATTAAGCCTGAAATCAGTTTGTAATACAGCGCCCAGCCTGGCGTTATCGTCACCGCGCATTCCCTGTAAAACCAGGTTATGCAAATCCCGTTCGAGTGATGCCTCATAGTCCGCCGCGGAGCTATCATGCCGCCCGCAAAGCTCGACATATTCGTCGATCCATTGATTGAAACTGGCTGCCTGCGCCGCTGGATTTTCGAACTCGCCATAATGGGTCAGGTATAGTCTGGCGGGATTGAAACTCATGATTCGTGAAATCGACGCCCGTAACGCCTGCGGGTCAAATTGCACCGGCGGCGTGGTTGGAATCAATCCCCGGGGTAGCTGTTTCATCGGCTCGTAGCTGATGCCGAAGGTATCTCCGCTGAATATGCCATTACTGACCTGGTCGTAGATACAAAAGTGATGCCGTGCGTGACCCGGCGTATCAATAAAAACGAGTTCCCGGTTACCGACCTCGAAGCGGGCCAGGTCCGGCGCAATAATGACGCGGGCCTCGGGTATCGGTTCGATAGTGCCATAAAGCCGGTTAAACTTTTCCTCACCATAGACACCGATCGTCCCGGCAATCAGCTTTTGCGGATCGATCATATGCCGCGCACCCAGCGGGTGAATGATCAGGCTGGCCTGGTCGAATTGCTTCATCATTTCGCTGGCGCCGCCGGCATGATCCAGGTGCACGTGGGTCGGGATGACATACCTGACCCGGGATTTCGCAATGCCCAGTTCGTTTAGCGTCGCTAATACATTAGCAACCGAATAATAGGTTCCGGTTTCGATAATAGCGACTTCGTCCGCTGCCTGAAGCAGGTAAATCGAGGCCACCCCGGGTTTAACATAGAGTGCATCGATACAGTAAATATCATGCTTTAGAGCAGTGAATTCGGACATTGATCAATTTTTCTTGCAGTGCTCAGCCATGAATAGCCAGGTTTCGATAACCGAATCGGGATTGAGCGATATGCTGGTGATTCCCTGTTCCAGCAGCCATTCCGCGAGATCCGGATGGTCCGATGGGCCCTGACCGCATATACCGACATACTTGCCAGCTGATTTGCAGGCCTCGATCGCCTGTTGCAGTAACTTCATTACCGCCGGATCGCGTTCGTCAAATGACTCGGCCACCAGACCCGAGTCACGATCCAGGCCCAGCGTCAATTGAGTCAGGTCATTCGACCCGATAGAAAAGCCGTCGAAGTATTCCAGGAACTGATCGGCCAGAATGACGTTGGCGGGAATTTCGCACATCATGATGACCTTGAAGCCGTCGACCCCTCGTTCAAGCCCGTTTTCTGCGAGCAACTGATGCACCGACCTGGCTTCATTCAGGGTACGCACGAACGGAATCATGATTTCCAGATTCTTTAAATTCATTTCATTGCGCACGCGCCTGATCGCCGCGCATTCGAGTTCGAAACTGGGCTTGAATTCATCGCTGATATAACGCGATGCACCGCGGAAGCCCAGCATCGGATTTTCTTCATGTGGTTCAAAAATATCGCCGCCCAGCAGGTGCGCATACTCATTCGACTTGAAGTCCGACATACGCACGATGACACGCTCCGGCGCGAAGGCCGCTGCCAGAGTGGCGATGCCTTCGCTCAGCTTATCGACGTAGTACTCCACGGGTCCGGCATAACCGCCAATGCGTTGCTCGATTTCGTGCTGAAGATCCTTTTCCATGCTGTCGAACTTGAGCAGGGCGCGGGGGTGGATACCGATCATGTTACTGATAATAAACTCGAGCCGAGCCAGCCCGATTCCGGCATGCGGCAATCTCGAGAAACTGAAAGCACGTTCCGGATTACCGACATTCATCGATACCTTGACCGGAATATCCGGCATCTTCGACAGCTCATGCTGCTGATAATCGAATTCGAGCAATCCCTCGTAAGCGTATCCGGTGTCTCCCTCGGCGCAGGAAACGGTCACCTCGCTCAGATGTGAGATATCCTCGGTACAGCTGCCGGTCCCCACCAAAGCCGGAATACCCAGCTCGCGGGCAATGATTGCGGCATGACAGGTGCGCCCACCACGATTGGTGACAATCGCAGAGGCTTTTTTCATGATCGGTTCCCAGTCCGGATCGGTCATATCGGTAACCAGCACATCACCCTGCTCGATCTGGTCCATCTGCGACAGATCGTTGATCACCTTGGCCGGGCCGCGTCCGATGCGATTGCCGACGGCACGTCCGCTCACCAGCACCGCGGATTTTTGTTTGAGCTGGTAGCGCTCGATAATGCGGCCTGCGCGTGACTGCACCGTTTCAGGGCGCGCCTGGACAATATAAAGCTTGCCGTTGTCACCATCCTTCGCCCATTCAATATCCATTGGACGGCCATAGTGCTGTTCGATAGTGACGGCCATTTTCGCGAGCGCGGTGATATCGGAATCGCTGATTGAAAACAGGCAACGCTCATGCTCGTCAACATCAACCGTCTGAATCGCCTGCTCGGGCGCATCTTCCTGCGCGTAAATCATCTTGATCAGTTTACTGCCACGGTTTTTCTGCAGGATGCTAAAGCGGGCACTGTCGAGAGTATTCTTGTAGACATAAAATTCGTCGGGATTGACCGCTCCCTGCACCACGGTTTCGCCCAGGCCATAGCTACTGGTAATGAAGACGACGTCTTCGAAACCCGATTCGGTATCGATACTGAACATGACGCCGCTGGCGGCAAGATCGCTTCGCACCATGCGCTGGATGCCAGCCGACAGTGAAACCTCGGCATGCGTAAACCCCTGGTGTACCCGATAAGAGATCGCTCGATCATTGAACAGGGATGCAAACACCAGCTTGATCGCGTGCAGGACCTGGTCAATACCGCTGATATTCAAATAGGTTTCCTGTTGCCCGGCAAAAGAAGCATCGGGCAGATCTTCCGCGGTGGCAGACGAACGCACCGCTACGGTCGCGTCTTTGCCATCGCTCGCCATTTCCTGGTATGCCCGGGTAATCTCCTGCTGAAATTTCGCGGGAAGGGGGGAATCGATAATCCAGTCCCTGATCTGCTTGCCGCACAGGGCCAGTTCCTTCACGTCATCGGTATCCAGCTGATCCAGGGCCGCGTGAATCGGTTCACGGATTCCCGCCTGGTCCAGAAAATTGTTAAACGCGGCAGCGGTGGTGGCAAATCCGCCAGGCACTTCAACCCCGAGATTACCCAGGTTACTGATCATTTCTCCAAGTGACGCGTTCTTCCCTCCAACACGGGGGACGTCGTTCATGCCCAGTTGATCCAGTGGCACAATATTCTCTGACATAAATAATTTCCCGGTATGATAATTGCGGTTACGTATCGGGCGCCGATTATACTAGTATATCGACTTGAAACCGAAGCCAATTCGAGGATCTCCCACAAGCATGTCATCACCCACTCGCCAGGTATTTTTTGTTTCCAACGGAACCGCCATCACCGCCGAGACACTGGGCCTGAGTTTGCTCGCACAGTTTCCCGACCACCAGTTTCAAATCCGCACCATTCCGTTTGTCGACACCCTCGAAAAAGTGCATGCCGTCAGCGATGAAATCAATCAGAGCATTAATGAGCTGAACCAGTTACCTATCGTCATCTGCACGATGGGCGACTTCGATTTGATGAAAATTATCAACCAAAGCAAGGCGCTGGTTATCGATCCTTTTGGCGAAAGCCTGCCGCGAATGGAAAAGGTGCTCGCTGCCGAACACCATCAGCCCGGCGAGTCGCATCGGACCGTTAACCCGTCGATCTACGATTCACGCATCGATGCGATCGACTACGCGATGCTGCACGACGATGGTGGCAAATCGCAAAATTACGGCGAGGCGGATATCATCCTGGTTGGTGTTTCACGCTCCGGCAAGACCCCGAGCTGTCTCTACCTGGCACTGCAGTTCGG
>CALDDP010000081.1 GCA_937936805.1 uncultured Gammaproteobacteria bacterium
GGTGTCGAAGCCGAACTCTATGTAAACCCCTGGCTCGGCCATCTTGCCATGTTCGTGCTCGGTGGTGACGCCGAAGCAGAGGCAATCGAATTTTTGAATCGGAAAAACTCACCAACGCTTATCGGTGGAATATTATGAAAGCAATGACAACAGCAATAGCTTTCCTGATTTCTTCAATTTTTACTGCAGCGCTGGCGACAGAGAACTCCCGGGAGAGTCTCAACGTCGACCTGCAGATGCAGGCGCTCGAAGCACAGGCTTTGAGCGGAAACGAGAAAGCACAAATGAAGCTGGCTCGAATGTATTTGCACGGTCAGGTGAAGATGGCACAAATGTATTTGCAGGGTGAAGGCGTGGAAAAAGATGTAGAAAAGGGCCTCGCCTGGTATCACCTGGCGGCCGAACAGGATCTGGCTTTTGCACAGCATAAACTGGCACGCCTGTACCTGGACGGCGATATCGTTGAGCAGGATGTTGAACAGGGTTTAGCCTGGCTGGAGCGCGCGGCGGATCACGGCTTCATCGAGGCGCAGCTCGATTTGAGCCTGCTGCTCGAGTCCGGTCAATACGGTCCGCCCGACTACGTCAGTGCCTACAAGTGGCTCAATATTGCCGCATCGTTGAGTGAAATCGATATCGAGTCCCGACAGGACCAACTCGAAACGAAGATGTCGTTTGTCGAGAAGGCGCAGGCGAATTACCTTTATCGCAGTTGTGTGCTGAATAATTATACCGATTGTTGAATCAACCGGACTGGAGCACTTTTCAGGAATCGAATTCCGGCGGCATGCCGATGGGGTGCATGCCAGGGTAGATCCAGGGATACTACCCAGGGCCTTCGGGCCTCTTGTTGAAAGCAGTTCAACATGGAGCCCCGGTTAGCGTGATTGTGGGTCGCGGCAAGCGCAGGATGCAGGGTTCAGGTACTAAGCTCGGCAGCCATTTCCTCGGAAGCATCCAGAATGGTAATTTCCCGGCTCGACGCGGCGGCGTGATGGTAGTAAAGCCGGATATCGAATGCTATGTCCCAGCGCTGGTCCCCGGCACGACGCAGGGATCCGTCCTCGAAGTCAGCGCTGATGGATGATTGAGGTAACCAGGCAAGGCCGAGCTTTTCCTTGACCAGTGACTTCAGCGTATGCGAATAGGCATTTTCGTAACGCCGGGAAAGATAGCACTCGTGGGACCGGCCCTGTATCAGCTTATCTATTGCTTTACCGAACACCGAATCGTGCGCGTAAGCGACGAACGGCAACGGCTTTGCGGGTGTGCCGGGCAGGCTGAAAAGTGGCTTTCGGTCTGGTCCGGGTACCGTGACCGGGATCAGGGAGTCTTTTCCAACCGTGGTGTAGGTAAATTTTTTCTCGTCCAGCGGCAATGTCAGCGCCTCGTTGGCGTAACAAAACATGTAATTGACGTGACCCTGGTTGAGCAGGTCGATACAGTCACCGAGCTTCTCCGAAATCAAACGAACATAGACATTGTCGAGCCGGGTCTCGAGTCGCTTTACCCAGTCCGGGAACAGGGTTTGCGCAATTGAGTTTTGCGAGGCGACGGTGATTTCAAAATCACCATTGGTGCCGAGCACCCGCGCCGCTTCGCGAGCGTTGTACAGGCGACGCAATATGACTTCCGCTTCGGGCACGAAAATACGTCCCTGCGGGGTCAAATTGAATTGATTACTATCTCGATTGATTAACTCGGTGCCGAGCCATGCTTCGAGCGATTTGACCCGTCGGCTCAAGGCCGATTGCGTTACATGCCGCTCACGGGATGCCGCGGTAAAGCTTCCCAGCGAAGCTAAGCAGACAAAGTCTTCGAGCAATTTTATATCCATCGCGCTCCCTTTTGGTAAGTTGTTTGATGGTTTCCTTACCACGGGTCTACCGATTCTGATTCCGAGATCGACATTATCTCACGTTGACCGTGCAAGTGAACCTCAATATCGAGTGTGTCGCCTGGGTTAACCACGAACTCGGTAAAACATGGTTTTAACGGGCAAACTTAAAGTGCTCCGCTATAAGTGGTCCGAGTGAAAACGTTCCTTTTGTGAAGCCTTGAGCCGGGCTTTATACCGATTTGGAATGGCGGCAGTCCAAATCAACACTTGCCATACAGGCTTGATCAGGGGATATTGGGCGCCATGAGCGTAAATAATTTATGGCTCGTATTTTTTCCTGCCAGAGAAAAATAATTTGAACAGGGTAGGGTAACAGCGGAAATCCACAAGTATTTCAACCCAGTAATCGAGGAGTCAATAATGAAAAAACCAGTACTTAGTTTGGCGTTTGGTATTGCCGTCAGCCTGTCATCGACGGCGGCATTCAGCGCAGAGAAAGTGAATATAGGCACGCCAGCCTGGACCGGGGCGCAGGCTATCGCCGCGCTGTTGCAGGCGGTTGTGGTCGAGCGTATCGGCGGTGAGGCCAACCTGGTGCCGGGCAACAATGCCACCATCTTCCAGGGTATGGACCAGGGCAAGGGCGATATCGACGTGCATCCCGACGTCTGGTTACCCAACCAGGAAAGCTTCACCAAGAAGTATGTCGACGGTGCGGGCACGGTTGTCCTGAGCAAAAATGCCTATGAAGGCAACCAGGGGTTTTGTGTCTCGCAGAATTTTGCCAAAGAGAACAGTATCACCGATATCGCCGATCTCGGTCGTCCCGATGTGGCGATGAAGATGGACAGCGACGGTAATGGCAAGGGCGAAATGTGGATCGGTGCGCCGGGTTGGGCTTCGGCCAACGTCAACGAGGTCAAGGTTCGTGATTATGACCTGTTATCGTTTATCGAGCCGATCCGGGCGGAAGAAAGTGTCAAGACCGCGCGCGTAAAGGACTCGATCGCGAAGAACGAAGGCTATGCGTTCTACTGCTACAAGCCGCATGCTGTCTGGTACATGTTCGACGTCACCATGTTGTCGGAGCCCAAGTATGACCCGGCGAAATACGTCATGGTGCAACCGTCCGATTCCCCGGACTGGTACACCGAATCCAAGGTCCAAACCAAGGATGCGCTGAAGCGCGTTCAGATCGCATGGTCCAAGTCTTTGCAAGACCGTTCTCCCGCCATCGTTGAATTCTTCGAGCGCTTTTCGCTGACCGCGGACGATGTTAGTAGTTTTGCCTACGAGATTTCGGGCAAGGGTCGCAAGGCCTCCGAGGTTGCGAGTGAATGGATTGCCAAGAATCCAGATCGCGTCGATGCCTGGTTAGGCCTCTAATCGCGTTATAACAATACTGTGCGGGGTCGGCGTGACGTCGGCCCCGGCACAGTCATCAATTCGGATTATCATCGCTACCCGGGGGGGATTCTGCGTGTCTAATCAGTCGGAACAATCATCAGGCGAGAACGTTATCGAAATTTCCAACGTGTGG
This sequence comes from uncultured Gammaproteobacteria bacterium, assembly GCA_937936805.1. GTDB lineage: Bacteria > Pseudomonadota > Gammaproteobacteria. Next base: position 3,381 of record CALDDP010000081.1, read on the forward strand.
AAGATTTTCGGTGAGCAAGCCGGTGCCGCCCTGAAGGCAATCAGGGAAGAGGGGCTTGGCAAGGCGGAGGTGCTCGAGACCTACAACGCGGTCGTCGGCGTAGCCGATGTCAGTTTCAATGTCAGAAAAGGCGAAATATTCTGCGTGATGGGGCTCTCGGGCAGTGGCAAATCCACGCTGGTGCGTCACTTCAACCGCCTGTTGGAACCGACCGACGGTAAAATCGTGATTCACGACACCGACGTCATGGCGCTCGGCCCTGCCGAGCTGATGGAATTTCGTAATCGTAAAATAGGTATGGTGTTTCAGAACTTCGCGTTGCTGCCGCACCGCTCGGTGCTCGATAACGTCGCCATGCCGCTGGAAATTCGTAACATCAACAAGAATGAACGCATGCGCCGCGCGGCCAACATGCTGAAGACTGTCGAGCTCGACGCCTGGGGCAACAAGTACGCGCATGAATTATCCGGTGGCATGCAACAACGCGTTGGACTGGCGCGGGCACTCGCCGCCGACCCGGACGTGTTGCTGATGGACGAACCCTTCAGCGCACTCGATCCGCTGATTCGCCGCCAGTTACAGGATGAGTTCATCAAACTCTCCGCGGTGATGAAAAAAACCACGATGTTCATCACCCACGATCTCGACGAGGCCGTGCGTATCGGCGACCGCATCGCCATCATGCGTGACGGCAGGGTGGTGCAGATCGGCACCGCCGAGGATATCGTCATGCACCCTGCCGACGATTACGTGGCCGACTTTGTCGCCGGTATCTCGCGGCTCAAGATCGTACGCGCGCACGCGGTGATGCAGCCGCTGGAAAAATATGTCGCAAGCAAGGGGCAACCGGATGCCGACGCACCAAGGGTTAATGAAGACGCATCCTTGAGCGAGCTGATTCAGCTTGCCATCGATGACGATGCGCCGATTGTGGTGCGTGACGCCGGTGTCGAAGTCGGCGTGATCACGCGGCCAGATATTCTACAAACTGTAATCGAAGGCGCGGAGACATCATGAACGAACAAACACTTGATGCAGCAGTAGAGATTAGTTCCGCTGAAAGCGAGGATTTTGCCGCAGAGCGGGCCGAACAGGTCGAAAGTTTCGTCAAAACCAGCCCCGGTTACTACCGTGAGCAGTTCGCCAGAATTGGCAGCCAATCGAAGTTCGTGCCGACGTTCAATTTCTGGGCCGGCATACTCGGCCCGGTCTGGTTCTGTGCCCGCGGCATGTGGAACTGGGGCCTGAGCTTTCTGATCCTGGAAACCCTGGCAGTCGTGCAGATCGTGCGCGGGCTGTTCGGCGACCTGGCATCGGAAGCCTGGGAGCGTATCGCCAAGATCGAGGGCACGCTCGAACTCAGGCGCCAGCAGTTGGCGTCCGCGATCGAAAACAATACCGACAAGATCGACGTCTACCGACGCACTGTGGAATCGCTGGAAGACGCGATAGGCGGCATCCGCCTGGAGGCCGAGCAACTCGAAGGTACCGGAATGATGATTGCCAGTGTGGGCTTTGTCGTGCTGATCGCGGTCAAGATCGGCCAGGCGGTAATCGCCAACACCCTGCTGGAGAAGCGTTTTTCTGACTGGCTATCCGATCCGGGCATCTCTACCGGCATGACCCCGCGCCATATTGCGCTCAGCTGTTGCTTCGTGATGGTGATCCTGGTGGCGACGGTAACCCACTACAGTTTCCCCGGGGTCTACCCGTGGCTGATCGAATTTCCGACCGAGCATGGTATTCGCCTCACCAGCATCGGCTGGGTGGAAGAATTCTTCGCCTTTTGCGTGACCAATGGCGAGACCTTTTTCGACGGCATTACCTACGCCATCCGCAGCGTGCTTGACGCGCTGGAAGTGATCTTCGTGGAAACGCCGTGGATGGTAATCGCGAGTTTTATCATTCTCCTCACCTGGCTCTCCGCGGGTCCGACTGCGGCCGTTTATTCGGGCGCCTTTTTATTGTACATGGGCCTACTGGGCTTCTGGGAAAAGGCCATGACCACGCTGGCCCTGCTCGGCACGGCAGCCTGTCTTTCGATCGTAATCGGCATTCCGCTCGGCATGTACTGCGCGCGTCGCGAGCGATTCTACGCCTTCATCCGCCCGATCATGGACTTCATGCAGACCATGCCGGCCTTCGTCTTTATGATTCCCGTCATCGCTTTCTTCGGCACGGGTAAGCCTGCCGCGGTCGTCACCACGATGATCTTCGGTGGCACCCCGGTGGTGCGCCTGACCGTGCTCGGCCTGCGCGGCGTGCCCGAGCATGTACGCGAAGCGGCGATTTCGTTCGGTGGCAGTAAGTGGTACCTGTTGACACGGGTAGACTTACCGCTGGCCAGCCCGTCGATTCGCGCCGGTATCAACCAGACCATCATGCTCAGCCTGGCGATGGTGGTAGTGGCCTCGCTGATCGGCGCCAAGGGGCTCGGTGAGGACGTACTCGAAGCGCTGCAATACGCCAATGTGGGCCAGGGTATCCTGGCTGGATTCGCCATTTTATTCTGCGCCATGATT
>CALDDP010000082.1 GCA_937936805.1 uncultured Gammaproteobacteria bacterium
CGATACGGTTTACCTCAGCGTGGTCGATAAAGATCGCAACGTCTGTTCATTCATCAACAGCGTATTTTCTTCCTGGGGCTGCGGACTGGTGGCCGGTTCCACCGGAACCATTCTAAATAACCGCGGTTCCGGCTTTATGCTTGAAGACGGCCACTTTAATCAGATTGAACCAAACAAGCGGCCTATGAACACCATCATTCCCGCAATGGTCTACCAGCAGGGTAAGCCAGTGCTCGGTTTCGGTGTCATGGGTGGTCACTACCAGGCGATGGGGCAAACCTACGTACTGTCAAACTGGATCGACTACGGCATGGATATCCAGCAGGCGCTGGATGCCGCTCGCTTCCTCCTCTACGACGGGGTGCTCGAAGTCGAAACCGGCGTGCCCGAAACCACTCGCACCGGTCTGACCGCCAAGGGGCACAGAGTGGTCGCGGCTGCTGACTCGCTGGGCGGCGGACAGGCAATAGTCATTGACTGGATAAACGGTGTCCTGCAGGGTGGTTCCGATCCACGCAAGGATGGTCACGCCGCCGGTTACTGATTTGCCTGGATCATTGGTTACAGGCGAAGATGCAATTATTGTTAGCGGTCGCACGGTTGCAGCGAAAATCACCCCGGCGTTGACGCTGTTCGCCAACATTCCCGGCTAACAGGAACTTCAGTCTTCGCGCGCGGCCTTGGCTTCGCGGCGGCGCGCATGCAGTACCGGCTCGGTGTAACCGTTGGCGACTTCGCGACCCTTGAATACCAGGTCGAGCGCGGCCTGAAACGCGATGCTCTGATCGAAATTCGGCGCCATGTTGCGATACAGGGGATCACCTTCATTTTGCCGATCCACCACGCCCGCCATTTTTTCGAACACGCCGCGCACCTGTTCCGCATCGGTGATGCCGTGATGTAGCCAGTTGGCTATATGCTGACTCGAAATTCGCAAGGTGGCGCGATCTTCCATCAAGTCTGTATCGTCGATATAGGGCACCTTGGAACAACCCACTCCCTGGTCGATCCAGCGCACCACGTAGCCGAGGATGCCTTGCGCATTGTTTTCCAGTTCCATGATAAGTTCGCTCTGCTTGATGTTGCGTTGACCCAGTAGTGGAATCGTCAGAATGTCATCGATACTGGCGCGCACACATTGCGCCAGTTGGCGCTGACGCAGGGCAACATTGACGTGATGGTAATGCATCGCGTGCAGGCTGGCAGCCACTGCGGAGGGGACCCAGGCGGTGTTCGCGCCAGCCCTCGGGTGCGCAATTTTCTGCTCGACCATTGCCGCCATGTTATCGGGCGCAGCCCACATGCCCTTGCCTATCTGCGCATGCCCCGGCAATCCGGCGCCGAGACCGACATCGACGTTCCAGTCTTCGTAGGCGAGTAGCCAGGTAGATGTCTTGATTTCGTTTTTGGGGATCATTGCACCGGCTTCCATGCTGGTATGGATCTCATCGCCGGTACGATCGAGAAAACCGGTATTGATAAAAATGACCCGATCGGACGCGGCACGGATACATTCCTTGAGGTTGACCGTGGTGCGGCGCTCCTCATCCATGATGCCGATTTTCAAGGTCAGGGGTTCCATGCCAAGCGCCGCCTCGACCATGCCAAACAGCTTGATCGCGGCCTCGACTTCCGCCGGCCCGTGAATCTTGGGCTTGACGATATAAACACTGCCCGTGCGGCTGTTCCTGAACGGCCCGTTGCCAAGCAAATCATGCCTGGCCGCCAGCGCGGTTACCATGGCATCGAGGAAGGTCTCCGGAATCTCCTCGCCGTTACAGGTGACCGCATCGGTATACATATGCGTACCGACATTGCGCACCAGCATCAGGCTGCGACCCGGCAATTTCAGCGCCGATCCGTCCGGGGCGATGAACTCGGGGTCGGGATTCAGGCTGCGTTCGATGGTTTCCTTGCCGCGCGCTACCTGCGCCGTGAGATGGCCTTTCATCAAGCCAAACCAGTTACGGTAGACCCTGATTTTGTCCTCCGCGTCGACAGCTGATACCGAGTCTTCACAGTCCATGATCGTGGTGATCGCAGACTCGATATTGATGTCATAAATATTCGCCAGGTCGCCCTGGCCGATAAAGTAGCCTTCACCGATCAGCAGCTCGATATGCAGATTATTGTTGCGCAACAGCACCGCACTCGGCTGTTCGGGATCACCACGATAACCGACGAAGCATTCGCGCCAGCCCAGTTCGGTCGTACTGCCGTCGCCCATAACCACGATCAGCTTGCCGGATACCACCTTGTAGCGTACCGCATAGGCGTGACTGCCGGTCGCCAGTGGCACCGCCTGGTCGAGGAAATCGCGCGCGTAACGAATCACCTGCTGGCCTCTGACAGGGTTGTACCTGGCGGTCTTTTTACAACCTTCGACTTCGAGAATAATGTCGGTCCCGTAAAGCGCGTCGTAGAGGCTGTACCAGCGTGCATTAGCGGCATTCAACGCATAACGTGCGTTATCCACCGGCACCACCAGTTGTGGACCGGCAATCAGTGCAATCTCGTCATCGACATTTTCAGTCGTTACCTGGAAGGGTTCCGACTCGGGCACCAGGTAACCGATTTCCTGCAGGTAGTCCTTATATTGTTCGAACTGAAACGGCGCCGGGTTGTTTTTGTGCCAGGTATCGATATCGGTTTGCAACTGATCACGTTGTTGCAGAAATTCCCGGTTCTGCGGACCGAGTTCAGTGACGATATCAGCCAGCGATTGCCAGAAAGCGGCGGACTCGACCCCGCTGCCAGGGGTGATTTCGTCAATCAGATCATAAAGTCCGCGGTCAACGCTAAGACCGCTAATTTCAACGCGATCACTCATAAAAATGTCCCGAATTAGTATTTGAACTGCCCAAAGGGCATCAAATTAGCGAGTATATCTCGATGTAGGTACAAAACTAAGATCTGGCACGCAATATTGGAAATTTATATAGTTAATCTTACAAGTGAGCTGCGTCAGTCTGGTTTCCTTAAATTTTGGATATAATCCGCTGTTGATATATGGTAACTCCATCGTTCAACCAGAGAGAATTCAGGAAGTCCCATGAAAGCAATTACACTGCGCGACTTCGGTGGCCCGGAGATGATGCAATTCTCCACCGTCGACACTCCCTCACCCGGAGACGATCAACTACTGGTCAAGGTGATGAATACCTCGGTCAATCGTCCGGACGTCATTCAACGCATGGGCAACTATCCTGCCCCACCCGGAGATTCAGAGATTCTCGGTCTGGAAATTGCCGGCGTCGTCGAATCGGTCGGGGCCAATAC
>CALDDP010000083.1 GCA_937936805.1 uncultured Gammaproteobacteria bacterium
GCGGCAAGATATACCATTAGCGGGGGCAGGTAGGACCAGCGGAACTGTCGACCAAGATCGAGAAAAGTATCGTCGATCCATTGCCACACAGGATTATCGGTCATGCATTTGTCCTCGCCGAAAATGGAAGTTTAAGCCGGGGCCGGTTTAAAGGTCAAAATGATTGTTGCTGCTTCGAGCAGACGAAACAGATTAGCGGCCCAGGAAGATAAACAACGCTGACAGCGTCACCACGGATATGGCTGTCGATAAAACGATCGTGGCGCTACTGCGGGTGACGAAGGTTCGGTACTGCTGTGCCAGCACGAATACCGGAACCCCGCTCGGTAGTGCCGCCTGGACCACGGCAACGACGGGTAAAATGCCTTCCAGTTCAAATACACGGTAAGCGAGCCACCAGGTAACCAGGGGATGCAGGATCAGCTTGGCACAAATAAGCCAACTGATCTCGGCGGTGGCGCCGCGCACCGAGCAACCGGCGATAAACAACCCGGCGGCGAAGAGAGCGCAGGGTACAAAGGCACCACCCAATAATTCGAAGAAGGTCGTGACCGGCAAGGGAACGTCGATGCCAGCCGCGGACACCGAGAGTCCGGCTACCACTGCTATGACGGGCGGTCGCGTGAACGCTGTCAATAGCGGTGGCCAGACACGGAAGCGGCTGCCCTGATTGCGGTCGATTTCAGCGAGGATGATCGCTAGCGGCGCGAATACGAGACCGGTAATGATCGCGCCGATGATACCAGGCGCTCTGCCGGCATCGCCGAACACGGTCAGGACCAGCGGTAACCCGATATAACCGGTACTCGAGTACATAGCGGTCAGGCCGTGCAAACTGATCGCGGTCAGGCTGCCTGGAAACAGGTAACGGGCCACGAGCATACCGATGCAAAACATTGCCAGCATGCCGCCGCCCAGCGCACCGATGTAGTGCCAGTTGAAGAATTCGGCAATCGTGATGCTGGATAACGATGCCAGGATCAACGCCGGCAAAGCGATGACGAAGACGAAGCGACTTAGAACTTCGCTCGCGCCTGCGGGGAGCAGTTTGAATCTACCGATAAAGTAGCCCGCGACCATGATGGCGAATAGCGGCAGAATTGTGTTAATGGCGAGATTGCCCAGGACCCGTCTCCGGTCAGTCAGTGAGCTCAGGTTAAGATCACACCAGATGGAAGTCCAGGGTGTCCGGAATCTATTCGTTTTCTAACTTGCACCTGGTAACGCGACAGCTGTTCTGCCCATATGGTTTTGCTGCTGGATACGAGTTGCTGGCCAGCCCTGTTCCGTTAAATCACCAACTCCTATACCGGGCAGGGCATGCGCATCTCCGGCGCCTGAATCGGGCGACGGGCCTGCTTCCACCAAAGTGGATTGCTATCCTGGGTAACGATGTCGTTATGATCCAGGTATTTTTGCTGCTGCAGAAAGCCCCAGCTCTTGGCCTTGGGGGCATGTACAAAGAGGCTCCAGCATTCCCTGTCTTGCGGAATGTTGACTCGATGAAATATGTCCCCCGAAATAAAATTGAAGCGCCCGGGTCGCAGCCACCGGCTATGCAGAACATTGTCTGCCCTGGAATCGAGCATCCGGGTTTCTTCGTAGGTACCGCTCAACACCAGTGACAGCGCGTGTTTCCAGGGATGATTATGCAGACCCCGGCCGGGATCGCTGGCGACAAAGCGGTGCAAATAAACCTGGTAACCGAACGGCAGGCGCAGCAGGTGATAACGCTCGAGGTAAGGTTGCTGATCGGGTCCGTTAATCACCCGGCAGCGACAGAAGGCGGATAATTTGTAAAGTAGCAGGTTTGACCAGGCCATATGTGTTCTCTTTAGTTTGACGCGGCCATTATGCTGATACTGGTGGCTCACAGGGCGAGCCACGATAGTCTTTAACCTGCCCGGATCGAATTCAGGTCGCCTGGGGCAGGGCCGAAGCCTCTGCGGGAGTGGTTTCGGCCTGGTGGACGGTAAGCTGCGCAAACGGGATGACCCAGCCTTCCCGGTTGCATATGTCGACGCAGGTTTGCTGGATCATGCGTCTTATGGCGAAGTATGACTCTGCACTGCGCCCATCCATCGTGGCATAGATCAGGTAGTCGAGAGAACTGGCGCTCGCTTCGTTGAAACTCACCTGCAGGTTTTGTAGATCCTTACCATAGTCAGCCTGTTCGAAGGCCTTAACAAGCCCCTCTTTGAAGCGTGCCGGCACCCGATCGAGCGATATTTCCTGGTGCTGGTAGTCGATTCCAAAAATGACCAGAATGCCAAAACCCTCGCGCGACAGATTTCGTACATTGAGTTGTAAAAAGTCCGCGACCCGGTATTCCACTATACTGCCAACCACTTTGACCTGGACCAGCTCGATCGTCTGCTGCAGCACCTGGCCGAAACTGCCGTCCGGAAGTAACAGGTAATCGCCTTCACTGCAGGGGAACCAGGAATCGTCGTTAGCGGGGCGTGAAATGAGGTGAGCGAGTTCCACCAGAGGTAGCCGGATGATACCCTTGAGTTCGGGATTGCGTAAATACGAATTCAGATTAAGACTGACGATACGAAACGGTAGTCCGTTGTAAATAACCCGCTCACCCTCGCGAGCAGCGCCGGCGTTCAGCAACAACCGGGCTTCCATGATGTAGCCGGGGAGGAAGCGCCAGACGCCGAGGCTGAGCATCACCAGAGCAATCATTGTTAGCGACAGCAACAACAAATCGCCGCGCACATAGAATACCGACAGCACCGCGAGTGTGATCAGGATGATGGTTAACAGGTGGTAGCCATAAAGCAGAAGGCGCATCCTGGCTGCCTGGTTCGTGCCTTGTGAGGGCTGTCGGCCGGTACTTGCCAGCCTGCGCAGTAATCGCATCGCGAACCAGACCGCGATGGCGACGATCAACGCGAGTAGCAGCGTCAGTCCGCGCCCGAGGATGAACTCCTGCACGATAAGACTCAGCGTTTCGAATACTTTAAAATCTTCCGTTTCGAGATTGCGCAACTCATGGCGAGTAATTTCGAGGGATCGTTCGATATCGCTGCCGCGCTCGCGCCAGCCTGCGAATAGTTCGGCCAGCCCATCCTCGACGGTCCCGGGCAGTTCGTATTGCCGGTAGTCGGTAATCGAGTCCATCGCCGCCCTGATGACTTCGAGTTGCTGTTCCTGCATGGCAATTGTGCGGCGCAGCTCTTCCAGTCTGCGGGGCTTCTCGGTTGCGTCTTTCAGGCTGTCCAGAATCGGCCTGGCGATTTGCGCCAGTTCGTCGCGCAAGTCGAGCTTCTTATCCGCCGTATCGGCCTGATCGCGCAGGCTCGCTCCGCTTACTGCTATGCTCTCAAAGGACCTGGTAAGTGCATCGATGGTTTCCCGCAGCTCGGCGATCTGTTCGTTTATCCTCGCCTTGTCGATTTCATCGGCCAATGAGCGCTGCTCCACCAGGTCTCTTACCCGCGCGCGCTTGTCTTCCAGCGCTTCCTTGATTGCGAGCAGTTTGCGTATCGCCTGACTGCGCGGTGATTGGGTCGTCGGTGAGGTTTCGGATACTGCCTGGTTAGATTCAGTCGCCGGTGCGCTGGCCTGGGCCAGCGCTGTCTGCTGGAACAGCGCTGTCGTTAACAGGATAAAGCAGGCGATGACATTTCTTTGCAAGGGTTTACCTCGAAACCAGTTACGGGATGCTTGCGCAGATGAGCTGGATAAAATATTGCGTCGCCAAATTCCGCGTCGACCTGTCAATCAGTAATATCCGATACTCTCTGCCCAATGCCAGCTTATATCATTGATTCAGCAACATTTCACTTCTTGCCGCAGCACCCGCTTCGCTGATTGATCCCCGGAAATTTAATTCAACAGGATAGTAGCCATGATATCATTGCCGATTTGTGGCTCATGAAATGAGCTATAGACGCCAGCAGCAGAATCCATGGACCGCACCGAACGTTTTCACCTGATAGACCAGATGCTGTGCAATCGGCGCGTGGTGACCCGCGCCCAGTTTCTCGAAGCGTTGGAGGTGTCTCCGGCGACGTTCAAGCGTGACCTCGAGTACCTGCGCGATCGCCTCGCGGCGCCAATTGTCTGGGATCACGAGCGGCGCGGCTACTGCTATGAGCAAGGCGCGGGTGGAGAGCAGTTTCAGCTGCCCGGCCTGTGGTTCAACACCAGTGAAATCCAGGCTTTGCTGAGCATGGATGCATTACTCGAAAACCTGCAGCCCGGCGTGTTGTCCAATCATATCGAACCACTGCGCACACGCATCCGCATGCTGCTCGACGACGGCGATCACAGCGTCGACGAGATTTCACGCCGAATTCGTATCGTTCCGCTGGCGGCGAAGGCTTACCGCAGTGAGAATTTCCAGGGCCTTTGCCAGGCGCTGCTGTCGCGCATATGCGTCGATATGACCTACTACAGCCGTCCCACAGACAGCAGTAGCAAGCGGCGCGTGTCGCCGCAGCGACTGATCTATTACCGCGACAACTGGTATCTCGACGCCTGGTGCCACCTGCGCGGTGGCTTGCGCAGCTTTTCGATCGATGCGATTCAGGCTCTGCAAATTACCAGCGAGCCCGCGATCGAGATCGAAGAGGCAGAGTTAAACCGCGAACTCGAGAGTGGCTATGGTATATTTTCCGGCGCCGCAACCCACCAGGCCGTGCTGCGCTTCAGCCCGCAGCTGGCGCGCTGGGTATCGCGCGAGACCTGGCATCCGCAGCAGAGTAGCGATTATGACGCCGAGGGCTACTATATTTTGCGCGTGCCCTACAGTCAGGATACCGAGCTGGTGATGGATATACTGAAACACGGCGCCGAGGTCGAGGTGCTCGAACCGAGCGAGTTGCGCGAGCGGGTGAAACAGCGCATCGCCGGGATGCAGGCTTTGTACGCCGGGAACTGAAACGCTTACCAGAGCGAGATCTCGATGTTATCGAGCAAGCGGGTCGAACCCAGGGCCGCGGTGACCAGCACGACCAGGTCGCGGTCTTCGGCGGTTGCGGGCAGCAGGGTTTCGGCGTTGCAAATACAGAAATAATCGGTTTTGAAACCGGCCGCGTCGAGATTTGCTATCGCCTGCGCCTGCAGCGTTTCAAAATTGCGTTCACCCTGCTCGATCTGTTGCGCGGTTTGTTGCAGCTGCTGGAATATCAGCGCGGCTGTTTCGTTCTGCGCCAGGTCAAGGTACTGGTTACGGGAACTGGTAGCCAGACCCGATACTTCGCGCGTGGTTTCCTGGCCGATGATTTGTACATCGAGGTTGAAATCCTCGACCATCTTGCTGATTACGCGATACTGCTGGTAATCCTTCTTGCCGAACACCGAGACGTCGGGTTTGACGATGTTGAACAGTTTCAACACCACGGTCGCGACCCCGGTAAAATGCCCCGGTCGATGCGCCCCCTCGTAGTGGTCGGTGAGATCGGTGACCTGCACATGGCTTATCTTATCAAGGCCTTCGGGGTAGAGCTCCGACGCTGTCGGCAGGTAAACCAGGTCGCAACCGATCGCCTTGAGTTGTTCGATATCGCTTTCCAGACTGCGGGGATAGTGGTCCCAGTCTTCGTTGGGTCCGAACTGCATCGGGTTGACGAATATGCTGCAGATAGTCCGGTCGCATAGCGCCTGGCCTTTTTCGATAAGCGACATGTGGCCGGCGTGCAGGTTGCCCATGGTCGGGATAAACGCGATCGACCGGTTATGATCCTTCCAGTGCTGCACGTATTGTCGCAGTTCGATAACGCTGGTGGCCTGGTCCATGCTCGGAAGCTCAGGAGAACGTATGGGTTTTGTCGGGAAACTGACCACGCTTGACTTCGTTGACGTAGCGGCTGATGGCGGCCTGGATGCTGGACTGGCCCTGCATAAAGTTCTTCGAAAACTTCGGTTTCTTGCCCGGGGTCACATTGAGTACGTCCTGCAGCACCAGGATCTGTCCATCTACGTCGGCGCCCGCGCCGATACCTATTACCGGAATTTCAAGCAGCGCAGTTATTTCGGCGGCCAGCGTCGCCGGCACGCACTCGAGCAGCAGCAGGTCGGTGCCGGCGGCCTCGAGCTCGCGTGCGGTGTTAAGCATTTCCTCGGCTGCG
>CALDDP010000084.1 GCA_937936805.1 uncultured Gammaproteobacteria bacterium
ATCGGCGCGCAGCCGGCCGTCTTGCGGCGCATCCGCGGCGACCAGGTCGGCATGATCTTCCAGGAGCCGATGACGTCGCTGAACCCGCTGCACACGGTGCACAAGCAGATCCGCGAGACGCTGATCCTGCACAAGGGCATGAGCGAACAGGAAGCACGGGCACGCACGCTGGAGCTGCTCGACATGGTGCACATCCGCGAGCCGGAAAAGCGTCTCGACAGTTACCCGCACCAGCTCTCCGGTGTCCAGCGCCAGCGGGTCATGATCGCGATGGCGCTGGCCAACGAGCCCGACCTGCTGATCGCCGACGAGCCCACTACCGCGGTCGACGTCACCACGCAGGCGCAGATCCTGAAGCTGCTCGAGGAATTGCAAAACGAAATGCACATGGCGGTGCTGTTGATCACGCACGATCTCGGCATCGTCGAGAAGGTCAGCGACCGCGTCTACGTGATGCAAGAGGGGCGCATCGTCGAGCAGGGCCCGACGCAAACGGTCTACGCCAGCCCGCGCGAGGCCTATACCATCGACCTGCTCTCGGCCGAGCCGGCGCAAAAGCCGCCGGTCGATCTCTCCGCCAGCCCGACCGTGCTCGAGGCCGAGCACATCCGCGTCTGGTTCCCGGTGCGCAAGGGCATCCTGCGCCGCACCGTGGATCACATCAAGGCCGCCGACGACATCAGCTTCAGCCTGCGCGCCGGCGAGACCGTCGGCGTGGTCGGCGAGAGCGGCTCGGGCAAGACCACGCTCGCGCTCGGGCTGCTGCGGCTGGAGCGGGCGCAGGGGCGAATCGACTTCGGCGGCACCGAGATCCAGGACCTGAGCGGCGAGGAGTTAAAGCCGATTCGCCGCCAGATGCAGGTCGTGTTCCAGGACCCGTACGGCTCGCTGAGCCCGCGGCTGTCGATTCACCAGATCGTCGAGGAAGGGTTGGTGGCGCACGCGATCGGCGACGAGGAGACGCGCGCGCAAATGGTGATCGACGCGCTCGACGAGGTCGGCATCGACCCGGCCAGCCGCTTCCGCTACCCGCACGAATTCTCCGGCGGCCAGCGCCAGCGCATCGCGATTGCGCGCGCGATGATCATGAAACCGCGCCTGGTGCTGCTCGACGAGCCCACCTCGGCACTCGATCGTTCGGTGCAGGTGCAGATCGTCGATTTGCTGCTGAAACTGCAGGCCGAGCACGAGCTGGCGTACCTGTTCATCAGCCACGATCTCAAGATCGTGCGCGCGCTGTCCGACCAGCTGATCGTGCTGCGCAACGGTGTCGTGGTCGAACAGGGGGAAGCCGGCCGGGTATTCGGCGCGCCCGAGGACCCTTACACGCGCGCGCTGATCTCGGCCGCGTTCGAGTTCGAGCTCGAGGACGAATCCATCCTGGAGCAGTGATAAGGGGTTGGCCATCTGCAATTCCGGGGGCAACCATTAGCCGACCCCGAAATAGGTGTCAGAGAGCAATTGTTTCTAATATTAGAAACAATTGCTCTCTGACACCTATTTCCCCTTGGACCGCAGCAAATCTACAAGCATCTTTTCAAGCCCCTGAACGACATAGACCATCCTGTCATAATCGACTTTATCCGGAGTATCCTGCGGCATGTGGTAGTAAGGATAGCGATACAATGCGGTGTCGGTGATCATGACCGCGGGATAGCCCTGTTTCCAGAAGGACCTGTGATCCGACCAGTTAATCCCGGGGATGAAGGCCGGTGCGGCAATCCCCTCTGACGGAAACGTTGCATGCGCCCTGAAGGCGTCAACAGAGCGCGTCACCAGGCTACGGGAGCGCAGATTGCCGACAAAAGCGATGAAATTGCCCTGGTTCGGATAAAACAAACCGAACGGTAGCGGATAGTGCTGGCTGTCGGCATCGTCACGAAAATAACCGATAGTCTCCAGAGAATACATGGCGATTATATTCTCTTTCCGCCTGGCAACTTGCCGGGCGTAGACGTCACTCCCCATCGTCCCGGTCATGAAATGTGGCGGCTCTTCATTGACAAAAGCGACGAATCGGATCGAGCGCGGCAATACCGCGCCCTTGAAACGATCCGCGAGCTCCAGCAACGCGGCAACACCGGACCCGTTATCGTTCGCGCCCGGCGCGCCGGCGACGGCATCATAGTGTGCGCCGACGACAATGATTTCATCAGGATAAGCTTCGCCCAAACGCATTACCTCGATATTGGCATAGTCCTCACAGGCGATCTGATATACATCAAACTCGACCTGATAGCCTGAAGACCTGAATTGCCCGACGATATAGTCCCTGGCAAGGGCCAATCCTTTTTTCTCGATATAATTTCTGCCCTCCGGGTGGCTGCACAGCGTGCGGACATGGCTTTCGAGCCGTCGCGCCACCGCCTGGCCGCTCCCATCCAGCGGCGGTAAAGCAGCCTTGTAGGAATCACCCGGCATCCTGACCATATAGATAAAAAATATGATCAATCCAACAACAACGAGATAAGTAGTCATCCTGCGCATCACTGATTTCGCATCAAGTATAAACACCCGATTTTACCGATTCCATCAGACGACGTTTTTACGAAATCGCCGGGCTGATTTGATGCGAAATAGGTGTCAGAGAGCAATTTCTCGACACCTATTTCTCCTATTTCTCCCATTATCATCTTTTTTATCTTCACCGTAAGCGCAATCCGATTTGAAGTAGCCACTGATGAGAACGAAGCAGGCCCATCGGGATCGTGGTAAAAGCGTCGCGGAATTTCGTTCTATTGACTTGTATCAGGAAACGGAATCCAGTTTTCGAAAATAATTATTCGAATATAGTTACTCAGTAAAACATCGAAATTATTTTATGGAACATCCCTTAGAAATCACCTTTCGCGATATTCCCCGGTCCGAGGCGCTCGAAGCGGATATCCGGGAAAAGGCCGCCAAACTGGATCAGTTTTATGAAAAGATTATGGCCTGTCATGTCATGGTTGAGGCGCCACACGGGCACCACCACAAGGGCTACCTGTACCACATCAGGATCGATTTCACCGTTCCCGGCGGTGAAATAGTCATCAAACGCGGACCGAAGGATCATCACGCGCACGAAGATCCTTATGTGGCGGTCCGCGATGCCTTTAAATCTGCCCGACGAAAATTACAGGACTATGCTCGCAAACAGAGGGGCAAAATCAAGACCCATGAAACGCCGCCCCATGGCACGGTCAGCGAAATCATCCCGATGCAGGATTTCGGACGGATCCTGAGTTCGGATGGCAGAGATATCTATTTTCATCGTAACAGTGTCGTTGACGCAGATTTCGATTTGCTCGAGGTTGGCGACCAGGTCTGGTATGCAGAGGAACCCGGAGAAGAAGGTCCCCAGGCCAGCACGGTGCATATCGTGGGTAAGCACCATCTAATTGATTAACCGGTAAAGGTCTGCGACTGCCGATGATGTCCTGCTCCATCCGAGCGGGGACGCTTGTATCGTTTTAACCCTTCACGCAAACCAGCGGCCGCAGGCGCGCTACTTTACGCGCCAATCCCGCATAATCCGCCGCGTCCACGACCGCGGAAACGTCTTTGTATGCCAACGGCGCTTCTTCCGCCACGCCACGCAGGGATGGACTGCGAATGATGATCCCCTGACGCTTCAATTCATCGATAATCTGTGCGCCGCGCCATTGCCGTTTCGCCTGGCGACGGCTCATGGCTCGACCTGCGCCGTGGCATGCCGAGCTGAAGGCGCGTTGCTCGCTCTCCGCAGTGCCCGCGAGAATATAGGAGCAGGTTCCCATGGAGCCACCGATCAATACCGGTTGACCCGCCTCACGCAATGCCGCCGGCAGCTCCGGGTGACCGGGGCCGAAAGCGCGCGTGGCGCCTTTACGATGAACATACAACTGGCGGGTTTCCCCATCCGTTGCATGCGGCTCCAGTTTGCAGGTGTTATGCGAAACGTCATACAGCAAATGCAGTTGAGTGCCGGGAAAAACCGTCTTGAAGGCTTGCCGGGTCAGGTGGGTAATGATTTGCCGGTTGGCGAGCGCGCAATTAATCGCTGACCGCATGGCGCCCAGATAAGACTGCCCGATTTCCGATTCAATCGGTGCGCAGGCCAGCTCGCGGTCGGGCAAAACGATGCCGTGTTGACTGGCGCTGGTGGCCATCAGACGCAGAAATTCGGTGCCGATTTGATGGCCCAGCCCGCGCGACCCGCAGTGGATACTCACCACAACATCGCCCTGATGCAGATTAAACGCCGTCGCTATAGGTTCTTCGTACACCTGGTCGACATATTGCACTTCGAGATAATGATTGCCCGAACCCAGCGTCCCCATTTCCTTGCGCTGCCTGTACCTCGCTTTTTCTGACACCTGGCCGGGATCCGCACCGCGCATGCAACCCCGCTCTTCGGTTCGTTCGAGATCCTCGGGAGTACCGTAACCCTGTTTTACCGCCCATTTCGCGCCGTCGTTGAGCATGTCGTCCATTTCCCTGGGGCCGAGATGGATATGCCCGGTACTGCCAAGTCCGGCCGGCACCCGGTGATAAAGCTCATCGGCCAACGCTTCCCTGGCCAACGCGATGTCATCCGCGCCAAGCCCGGTATGCAGGCAACGAACGCCGCAGGAGATATCGAAACCAACGCCGCCGGCAGAGACAACCCCACCTGCATCGGGATCGAAGGCCGCAACTCCACCAATTGGAAAACCGTAACCCCAGTGTGCGTCCGGCATGGCGTACGCGTATCCGACGATGCCTGGCAAGGTGGCCACATTGGTTATCTGCTGGTAAACCTTGTCATCCATTGCTTCAATCAACGATCGATCGGCATAAATAATCGCGGGCACCCGCATCCTGCCACTGGCTGGAATTTCCCACGTGGTTTCATCTCGTTGCGTGAACAGGTTTATATTCATCAACTAACCTATGGCTCTCCTACACATCGATGATGCATTGCGCGACCCATTCGCCAGCGCCAGTCTGATACACCTTGAGTTCGGTAAAAGTTGCACCCTTGATTTCAACCGCCGGCTGGTGTTTGGCCTGGTCCGTCACTTCGCCAAAGAGTCGTGCCTGCAAGTGATGGCCCAGTATCTGCACTTCAAAACGACCAAACAGCATATTGCGCGTTGCCATCTGGTAAACGATTTCGTTGAGCCAGTCTAACAGCAATAAATCGAATTCCGGGGCTTCACATTCAACTGTGACAGATTCACCGGGGTCGATTTTATCGAGGTCAGTGACGACACTGGACAGGGACAGCGCTGCCTGGATGAAAGCTTCCGCCAGGTTGCTTCCATAGCCCCTGACACCGATATCGGCTCCATGCTCGAGGTGTTCCCATCTCGGTATTGTCGTCATTGCAGGTATCTCAAAAGGCATCGCTTATGACACCGTCATTCAGACTAACGCTGTATTGAAACGGGCTTAATGATTTGGATCAGATTTGCAGGAGAAATAATGGCCGGGGGATTACCAGGAAACTTAGTTAACCGTCACCCTAAATCAGTCTTCCTGTTGATCATGCTCCGGAACGTGGGGACCCGCCGAAGTTTTTTCCTTTTCCTCATCATAAGGAGCCTCCCAATCTTCGCGTTGCATTTCGGTGCCGACCGGATTGAGATCATCTTTTTCGATATTATCCATAGGGCCCGTCCAGTCTTCGGGAGCCTCAATCCGTTCTACTCCAAGCCCGTACCAGGTCGTCAGTTCAAACTCGCCGATTGCGCCGTCAAAATATTGGATTTCCACGGTCGCTGCATCGTCATCGATAACGGTGACATGAAATTTTTCGGCCTTTTGCGGATAGTGATACCACTGACCGACCATCGGATCCACGCTTTTAGTCATTTTTACTACCCAACTTTATTCATTATGTTCAATTTACTCGACCCGAAAAAACCTGAAATTGCGGTGGGTCAAGTAATCCATCTTTAATTCATCGCGTTGGGGCGGTTTCGTAAGGATGCGCTCATCAATTTAGCCAGTGAGGCAGATCCAATAAATCTGAATATCGATGTCAGATGATGCAGATCAATGAGAGCAGGAGAAACCGTATGTAATCTTTAGCCAGTTTTATGCCGTACTTACAATTATTGCTCCGCCTGTTCCTGGGCATCGCCATGCTGGTAAGCGTCGCTGCGGCCATTGCCAATGATGGGAACAAGGCTTACCTGGTTGAAATCGATGGTTCGATCGGGCCGGTCACCCAGGAACTTATCGTGCGTGGCATCGATAATGCTGAGGTCGATCGGGCCACCATGGTTATCCTGCAGATGGATACTCCTGGAGGTCTCGATCATTCCATGCGCGAAATCATCAAAGCGATACTGGATGCCCATGTCCCCGTGATTACCTATATTTCGCCGCAAGGGTCGCGTGCAGCAAGCGCGGGCACTTATATCCTATATGCCAGTCACGTGGCGGCGATGGCACCCGCCACAAATCTGGGTGCAGCCACACCGGTACAGATTGGGGGATTGCCGAAAATACCGACTGATCCATCGCAGCCTGGCAAGGAAGGCCAAGTCGACGATGATAAAAGCAGTATGGAACGAAAAATCATCAACGACGCCACCGCCTATATAACAGGCCTGGCGAAACTCAGGAATCGCAATGAAGAATGGGCAAGGAAAGCAGTGCGCGAAGCGGCCAGCCTGAGCGCGCTAGAAGCGCTCGAGCAAAACGTGATCGATCTGGTCGCGGCAGATCTCAATGCATTGCTGGAGCAGCTCGACGGCAGAGAAATCGACATCAGGGGTAGTATCGTTGTGCTCGACACCGACGCCTTAGTCATCGAGCGTATTACCCCGGATTGGCGTTCCGAACTGCTGGCCATAATTACCAATCCCAATATTGCCTACATGTTGATGCTGATCGGGATCTACGGCCTGATTCTCGAATTTTCTAATCCGGGGGCGATTCTTCCCGGTGTCGTCGGTGTCATTTGTCTGCTGCTGGCGCTGTATGCATTTCAGGTGTTGCCGATCAACTATGCCGGGCTCGCGTTGCTCGCAATTGGACTCGTTTTTATCATTTCGGAGATATTCGTTACCAGTGGCGGCATCCTCGGTCTCGGCGGGGTGATAGCGTTTACCGCCGGCTCGATCATGTTGTTTGACGACGATTATCTCGCCGTTTCGATCCCGATAATCGGCGGTACTGCGCTGGCCGGGGGCGGATTCATGCTGTGGATACTGAAAAAGTTTGCCACGCTCAGACGCACGCAGGTGGTCAGCGGCAGCGAATACATGATCGGCCATATCGGGATTGTACGCGAGGCTTTCAGCGAACGCGGCCGTGTGGATATCGACGGTGAATCCTGGCTTGCGGAAACGCGGGTGCCGCTGGCCGATGGGCAAGAGGTGCGCGTCGCTGCGCTCGATAAATTGGTTTTACAAGTTGAACCGGTCGATGAATCGCCCGGGGAGGAATAGATATGTATTTATTGGAATACCTGACGCCAGCGATACTGGTACTAGCGGTTATTATTTCGGCGATTCGTATCCTCAGGGAATACGAGCGCGGCGTGATTTTCTTCCTCGGCCGATTCCAGGCCGTCAAGGGCCCCGGTTTGATCATCGTAATCCCGTTTATCCAGAAAATGGAACGCGTCGATCTGCGTGTGATTACCTATGATATTCCCACGCAGGATCTGATATCTCGCGATAATGTCACCGTTCACGTGAGCGCGGTGCTTTATTTTCGCGTGGTCGATCCGGAGCGCGCGATTATCCAGGTGGAGCAATTCTTTGTCGCCACCAGTGAACTTGCGCAAACAACTTTGCGCTCGGTCCTGGGCCAACACGATCTCGACGAAATGCTGTCGCAGCGGGAAAGACTCAACGCCGATATTCAGAACATTCTCGACGAACAAACCGCGTCCTGGGGGATCAAGGTCACCAACGTTGAAATCAAGCATATCGACCTTAACGAAAGCATGATCCGCGCCATCGCCAAACAGGCCGAGGCCGAGCGTGAGCGCCGCGCCAAGGTGATTCATGCCGAGGGTGAATTGCAGGCCTCGAAGAAGTTGCTGGAGGCCGCGGAAGTCATGTCAAAGAATCCGCAAACCCTGCAACTGCGCTACCTGCAAACCCTGAACGACATATCCAGCGAAAATGCCACCACTATTGTGTTTCCATTGCCGATGGAAGTGTTGAAGTCTTTTACGGATTTGAAGATCGCTGAATAACTTGTATATCTTTATTCTTCAACCGTTTCCTGCTCAAATTCGCGATACTCGATGCCATCGTACATGCGCGCCAGCACCCGGGCCGTGTCTTTCATCGATTCCTTGATGCCGATCTGGCTGCCGGCTGGTCCGAGACAGGTGACATTAGCATCCTGATCGAAAGCGGCAAACTCAAACGCGCAACGCGTGCGTGTGGAGGTCTTTTCAAAAATCAGCGCGATATTCTTGCCGCTCAATCATAGCTGCTCGGACCCTGCATGTTTTTCAGACTTAAGCTGTGCTGCCAGGTCCAGCAAGTATCGGATTTCATCCGGCGCGAAATCCAGTAGCTTCAAAAGTTACGCTTTTATAGATGAAGTGCCCTGGTTCGTCTCCTCAATCCGTGCAACACGATGGGTTATCGCGGTTACGATTTCGTAATTAATCGTCCCGAGTTTATCCGCCAGTTCGTCCGCGCTGATCTCTGCCTCGCCCTGTCGGCCGATAATCACGACTTCATTGCCGAGGCCGACTTTGCCACGCAGCCGGGTAACGTCCAGCAAACTCTGGTCCATGGTGATGCGCCCTACCTGTGGACAGCGCAGCCCCCCCACCAGGACTTCAAACCGGTTGGAAAGGTTGCGGTTAAGACCATCGCCATAACCCAACGGAATGGTCGCAATCAGCGAAGGCTGCGTGGTGTGAAAGCTATGCCCGTAACTCAGGCCGACACCGCTGGCCACTTCCTTGAGCATGGTGATTTGTGTCTTCCATTCCAGTACCGGCTTCAGCTCGTTAACCAGCGGATTGGCGATTTCCCGGGAAGGACGCAATCCGTACATGGCGATGCCCGGTCGCACCGCGTCGAAATGCGAGTCCGGCAAATCCAGAATCCCGGCGCTGTTGGCCAGGTGGCATGTCTCTATGCCGCAAGATCTGGCTAGCGCCGCCAGATCCTGAAATTGCCTGATTTGTTCATGGGAGAGCGTCTTGTCTTTTTCATCGGCACAGGGAAAGTGGCTCATAAGCCCGCGTACCCGCAACCTCGGAAACGCCCGACACTGTGCCAGAAAAGACTGGGCCTCGGATGGCGTCACGCCAATCCGCCCCATGCCCGTGTCCACCATCAGATGAACCGAGATTTGCCGGTCGGCCTTTTCCGCCTCGATCGCCAGCGACTCCACCATTTCCATGGTGCACACCGCGGGTTCACAGCCATAGGCGACGATTGCCTCACTGTGCTCGGGAAGTGTGGCTGATAGCAGCAGATAATTAGCGTGCAGACCTGCGTCAATAAGCGTCACCGCTTCGCTGACATGAGCAACACAGATGGTGTCGTAACCTGACTTGAGCAGGTGGCTGGCGACGAGTTCCATTCCATGCCCATAGCCATTCGCCTTGATGGCCGGCCACATGGGACGAGTGCCGACCAGCTTCTGTAACAGGCGCAGGTTATGGGTTAGCCGGTCGAGGTGGATATGAGCCCTGCTGAGGTGCCGTGCCTCGCCCATCATTGCCGGTCCACCCGCAGGTCTTTGCTCAGTGGATACTTTTTCACATATTCCGAGGTCATCGCAGCAAGTAGTGCGCCGTAGTTGGGCACGAAACTCAGCTCGTCACCGATGCGAAAAATCTCGGCCGCAGCGGTCATATCGACAATCAAATAACCGCTGGAGGCGCCAACAATGTGAATCCCCGGCTCACGGGGCGTGAGGCCATCCACATCTACATCTTCGCGCCCCAGATTCAACAGCCCCCGCAGCGCTACACCCCGATCCTCGAATTGCGGCAATCCGCCGAAAGCATCTTCGCCGCGATCGCCGACGGGAAGCGACGGTTTGTTGTTGATTTCCAGTATTTCGGCATAAATCACGAAGGCATCCTGGAAGGTATCCGGCCAGGGCTTGCGTTGCGTGGTTTCCCGGCCGAGCAGGATGGCTTCGCCGATACGCGCATGGTTAATCCGTGCCGGCATCTTGCCTGCCGCGATCAACTCGAGCCCGCTGGAGTTTATACCCGAGATCCATTCCAGCGTGAGACCGAAGGTCTGCTCGATCTCGACCGCAAGCGCCACCAGGCGCTGCATATTTTCCGCGCTGGGCACGACACCGCCAAAACAAGCCAGATTGGTACCCAAACCCATGATACGGATACCCGGCAATGCGAGTGCGGCGCGCACCAGCGAGACCAGATCATCCGGCCAGACGCCTTCGCGCAGATCGCCCAGATCCACCATGATTATCACATCATGGCTTCGATCGCGTAGCTGCGCCGCGTCAGACAGGGCTTCCAGTACGCCGAACTCCGAGTTCAGGCTGACATCCACCGTTTCGACCACGGCGCCTGCCGCGCTCAAGGGGGGAATCCGCACCATCACAAACGCCGTATCGACGCCGGCCGCCTGCATCCGCTGGATATTTTCCAGGCGCGAATCCGCAATCGAAGAAACGCCACCGCGCAGCATTGCGCGGGCAACATCCGGCTGACCACAGGTTACCTTGGTAACGCCAGTTACTTCGATGCCGCGGGTCCGGCACAGATTAACAATGGTGCGGGCATTGTGCTCAATCTTATCGAGATCCATGGTTACCCGGGGAGTCGTCATCGCCCTATTCCGCTTGACGCAATCTGCGCACGATAAAACTGGCCACGTCCTGCCCGGTCGTACCCCGACCGAATCCGGCATCCAGGCCGCATTCACGTGCCAGATCGTCGGTTACCTGGGTACCGCCGGCAACGAGCAGTAGATGCTCCCGCAGACCACGCTCGGTGGCCAGTTCATGCAGGTGGCGCATGTGCTGCCGATGTACTTCCGCGTGGGTGACGATGGTGGATATCAGTACCGCGCGGGCACCGGTTTGTTCGGCGACATCGAGGAGTTGTGCCACGGGTACCGAGGTGCCGAGATCATGGCAGTGAAAACCGTACTTTTCGATACCGCCGTGTTTGATATCGAGAATTTCGTGCAACCCCACCGAGTGCTCGTCTTCGCCGACCGTAGCCGCCACCAGGTGAATGTCGCGCGGACGCACCCAGTCCTCTATCTCCGCATCCGCCAGTGCTTCAATATGTTGCGGCATCGTCAGCTGGTCGATGGCGATAGCGACGTCGAGCGCCCCCTTGATTTCGAACACGCTGCCCTCGGCCGGATGCATGACCCGGCGGTTAATGACCTTCGGATCCTGCAGCCCCATGTGTGTCGCCATTTGCAGCGCCGCCGCTTCGGCCACGCGTGGACTCTCCGGCACAAACAGTGTCACGCAAACGATATTGTCGCCGTGTTTTTCAACCTCGGGCCGCAGTAAACCTTCATTACGTTCCGCGAGGGTTCGCTGCAAACGTTTTGTCACGTTATCGTCGGCATCCAGTTCATCGATGTACTGAATCTTTGCCGGATCACACAGGGTGCAGCCACCGTAGCTGTCGCAATGCCTGCCTGCGCCCTGGTCATAGCTATTGTTACCGAAATGACTACAGACCGGCGCGCCGTAGTCGGGCGCACGCGCGATTACCGTACCCGCACCATCGCCGCTATCGGGGTCGCGCACGATGCCGTCGCCTTTGCGTTCCGGGAAGAATCCCTGGTCGACAAACTGGCCCGCCGCCACCGCCGCATAGTAGCCACCGTTCTCCAGGATCTCCTCCAGGAACAACACGGCGCGCTCTTTGAGTTCACGCGCCTGCTGTCGCAACGGCCCATCGTCTTTCAAGGCAAGCTGCTCCGTTAGTCCATCGATACCCATGAGCGTCTGCCGCGCCGTGTTCACGCCGGCGACATTGTTATAGTGCCAGGGAATATTACGACCCTCATCCGGCGTGATCGTGCTCTGGATATCGGTTGTGGTCAGGCGCGAAATCAGCGTGTCGAGAACATGCGTAACGCTGACCTCCATCGTGTCAGCCTCCATGTAACGGGTATTTTGCTGGGCGCGGAAGCGGTAACCTGCAAACAGCTCGCGCAGGGCGACGGCGTAAGGCAGGTCGAGTCGCAGCTTTGGTGCCGGCGGTGCGGTGGGCGGCACCGTAGACAGTGCAATCAATTCCTCCGGCATCCCCGCCGCGCGCGAACAGGCACAATTGATCGCGTGTTGTACAAACAGTTCCGGCGTAACCTTCCAGGCCTCCTTGGCGGTGGCGTTGGCATTATGCGCGCCGTCTAACTGCAAGATACCGGCATCCGCCAGCACCCGCTTGGCCTCGGCGGCATCGACGAAGGAGCGGTGCATATTGACGTCACGGTAAAGCACGTTGTACTGGGGATCCTGGTGCGCACCGTTGACACCTTCCTCGGCAAACAGCACGGCAATATCCGGGCCGGCGAGACCGCTCACATAAGAGTGAAAATTGATCGGCCTGCCCACTTCGTCTTCGATGGCATCGAGTGCCTTGCGCGTGGCGCGTATTTGTTTGCGTGAAATGGGAATCCCGCCGACACCTTCCGGTGTACCCTCGATCAGGCCATCGATATGGGATTGGCCGGTAGTGCGAATCACCATGATATGGTCCGCACCATGCCAGGCCGCCATGCGCATTCGGCGCAGGTCATCCTCGAATCGTCCGGAGGCAACCTCCGTGGTAATCACCATGTCACACTGTGGATCGATATTGCCGAAATAATGTGCGGCAGCTAATGGCACCGAACGCTTGAGATTCGCGGAACTGTTCTTGTAAACGAAGGGCCCAATCTGCTGGTTTTCGATTTTCTGACGCCAGCTCCAGCCTTTGCGTTTCGGCCGATACTGATGCAGATCCTTGAGGACCTCTTCTACATCGAGTTTCTGCTCGGGATCAAGCTTCATAACGGCAGGTCCTCCCAGTATCGTCCCGCCAGCAGCGCGCTACCCGCCTCGCCCACAGAAATACCTTTATTCCTGGACAGCTCCAGTACCAGGCGCCCGGCGCCATGACCAAGCAGTCCGTGTTGCTCGATGGCGCCGACCAGCGCGCTGGCCTCGGGACTCGAAAAACCCATGCGTAATAATACCGAGCGCTCGATAGACGGTGTCGTGTGAGTGCGCGCCTCCTCGATCAGGGGCTCGACGATTTTTTCCACCAGGCTCCAGAAATGCGCATGCAGCTCTTCGTCGGAGAGACTGTTCAAGCGCTTACGGCGCGATGCAAAGTCGTCTTCTCGCTCAGGACATTTCATCAATAACCTCCTGGATATAATCCTTGCTGCTGCGGGTTTCGGCGGCGAGGAATTCGACATCGACCCCAGTTAAACGAACGCCCTCGGGGAGCGACTCGATGGCATTTCTCAAGTAGGAGCGCCTGACATGGTCCAGGTCGATATCGGTTACGGCGATCTGAGACGGATTCTCCGGAATCACAATTTTCTGCCCCGGCTTATTATCCCGGGGATCACCCCGCCGCAGCTCGATACCCAGTTGTTTGGCAAGATTGAGTTGCGCCAGCGGATGCTTGCCGGCGCCGGTATACTCGGTCTCCTGCACCACGACGATCCTGTCTTCGTCGAGCTCCCGGGCGATGGCAAAGGCGGCCGCGAGCGAAGTATTGCCGGCAGGTCCGCGCTCCAGCCCTTCCAGTTCCGCCAGAACCTGGGTGATGTAGAACACCTCACCCTGGGTTACGGTGACAAAACGATCCATATAGCGCAATGGCCGCGCGGCATTGCGTGGCACGTCGGCACGATCCGGCCAGGTGGTGAACGGCATCGAGAAACCGGTGTGGCCGGTAGTAAACGATTTACGGTTGAAATCATGGTCCGAGGCCATGTGCAGTCCGGTGAGATCGACGCTGGCGGCAACCACTCCGGTGTCCACGGCTCCGGCTTTTTTTAGCCCCCGGGCGGTGCCCGTCAGATTGCCTCCGCCGGCGTGGGTGGCGATCACCAGGTCAGGAAATTGCCCGCACTGCTGCTGCAGTTGTTGGGCAAGCTCGTAGCCCAGGGTTTCGATCCCGAGAATCGAATATGGTGTGTAAAGCGAAGCGTTGAAGAAGCCGCTTTCCTTAAGCACGCAGAGAAAAACGAAAAACAGCTCCGGGCCGACCGAAACCCGAATGACTTCTGCACCATAGGCCTCGCAGGCCCGTGTCTTCTCCGCAATTTCGGGTTGCGCGATACCCCGGCTGTCAAAAGCTTCCTGCACCACGATGCAACGCAATCCGGCCTTGGCTGCCTGTGACGCCACCGCGGCACCGAAATTCCCGCTGGTTGCCGCGGCGACACCGACATGGCGGCGGTTTTTGGCCTCGCAGACCGCTAGCGCCGCACGACGGTCCTTGAACGAACCCGACGGGTTGGCTGCTTCGTCCTTAACGAATATTCGCGCCCCTTTGCCAGGCTGAGCAACGGCACGCACCAGCGCGGTGATATTCTCGAGTTCCAGTAGCGGGGTATTGCCGACCGCGGTACGGCTCTGCACCGCGCGCACCTTATCGATCGTATAACCCGTGTCGCTGAGCAACCGCTCGTAGTCAAAAGCCAGTGCGCCGGTGGCATATTGGCCATAGTCGATGCCGAGCGATGCCTTGATGATTTCATCCCGCTGCCCCATGATTTGCGCGTAACCGATTTCCCTGCTCATCGAATCCACCCCTGTTCACGGAGGATGGCGCGCACTTCGCCGCCTATGCTGGAAAGTTCGGGGATGGGCGGCCCGAAGCTGTGGCTGTAGGCGGGATTGGTTGCCACTAGTCTGCCCCGGAGGCGCCTTCCCGTTGGCGTTTCGATCTCTGCTTCGTCACCCATGGCCGCGTCAGCGACGAGAAAACCCTTCACGCGCAGCTCCAGCGGGACTTGCCGGGTATCCCCGGGCAACTGCGCAGTACGTTTTCCCGCGACCAGTGCAATTTTGTGGATCTCAACCCAGGTGCCATGCGCGACCAGTTCAGTCATGGCTTACCTCGATCAGTTCCTCGGGCAAGAAACGGCGCGCATCGGCCAGCATTGCAGCAGACACCGGCAGGTCCGCCATGCTGTGCAGTCCAGGTGCCGCATTTAACACCCGTGGAATGCTGTTTACCGCAAGCGCCATGGTTGCCTGTCCGCCCGGGATTTCAGGACTGCCGGCAAGGCTAACATGTGGTGAGCCCTTTATTTCGATGCTGTCTCCGGTCTGGATACCTGCGAGTTGCGGCTCTATCTGCTGCGGATGATCAAGTGTGATTACCGGTATGCCATCCACATAGGCTATTGCCCTGTGGTGACAACCGGCCACCTGGCCTGGCTCAACGGTAACGAAGTCCGTGGCGCGCTTTACCTTTGAGACAATGGGCTCGCGCGTTTCCTGGATCTGCTCGATTTCCCAGCCGACGGCACTGGCAATCATGTGCATCGATTCGACGAATCCAACATGCCCGACGATAGTGCCGTTATGCAATCCCTCGTGAAACGCTTCCGGTGTCAGGCCTACGCCCTGGCTCATCAGCACCGATGGACCGTACGGCGATAGGTCATTGACGCGGCTGGCCGTAATCGTGCGGATATCGGCGCACACTCCGGTCAAGGTAATGACCAGTAAATCGAGTACAAAACCGGGATTAATGCCGGTGCCGAGTATCGATATCCCGTGGCTAACTGCTTCCCAGTGCAGCGACTCCGCCAACGCAGGGAATTTATGCCGGGGATAAGCCATCTCTTCGGCAATGGAGATGACGTTGATGCCGTGCCGTAGCAGGGTGGATATTTCGCCTGCCGCATCGGTAGCGCGGGAACAGGTAGCCTGGATTGCCACCTCGGGCCGCGTTTCCTCGATGACCCGCTCGAGGTCGACGCTGATCGGTATCCCTAGCGCCTGATCGAGTCCTATCGCCTGGCCGAGGTCCATGCCAACACGATGAGCCCTTCTGCCATAGGCTCCGACCAGCTCCAGGCCTCGTTTGGCAAGCACCATGCGGGCAATTCCTGACCCCATTTGCCCGGTCCCTAAAATCAGCACCCGGATGGGATCTCGCATTCGATGAGGGATTTTCACACTGTCCGGGCCACTAGCGGTGATTGATCCAGGCTCCATAACTTTACGCAAGCTGTCAGCGACGAGTATCTCATCTGGGACCGATCGGCATCAGCCCGAGCGGCTGATGATCTTCCGGCAACCCCAGTACTGCCTGAACCTGCGCATCGTCAAACGCACCCATAATGAGCGTGCCGAGACCCCTGGCCTCCGCCTGCAGGTAAACATTTTGCGCGGCATGCCCCACTTCCATATACACATAACGGCGAGCACGCTGGCCATACTTTTTCCGGGTGCGCTCATACACGCCGGTTATGACTAACACAGCCGCGGCAGTCTGCATAAAAGACTGACCGTATGCCGCCGAGGCCAATTGCCTGCGAAGATCCGCCGTTCCCAGCTGGATCAAATCGTGTTCGACAGGACGATAGCGATAAACACCCGCCGTCAAACCGGCGACCTTACCGACGACCAGGTAGATCTCCAGCGGATAAAGCGCGCCGGCCGACGGCGCCGCGCGGTAACCATCCGGATGGGTCACGCCCTGCGCCGCCCAGAGTAACTGCGAGACATCCGCCAATGCGAGGCTACCGCTGTAATGACGCAGCGAACGGCGATTACCGATCGCCTGCTCAACCGACATATCGCCCCTGGTCTCAGGCGGCTGCAGTTTCAATGGTTGCCCATGTTGGTCCGCAAAAGTCATCTGGTTCTCCGCCACGCAGAGCAAAAAGATAAAAAAGAGACTTCTTCCCTTACCCATCAGTTTTTCATATTACGCTCGATAAAAACCGTAAAACAGGAGAAAACGCGAGAAATCAGTCACTAATTGAGGCAGGTCAATTGGAAATGCATGGGAAGAAAATATTGTATGTAGATTGAATAAAAACGAGACTTGATGACTCACAGGTAAAGTTATATGACGGCCGGTTTTACACCAGATGATCAGGATAAACTGGCAAACACCTTGCTGATTCTGATTGAAGACCTGGTCAGGGAATTGCGCGCTGACAAGACGCTCAGCTTCGTGCTCAGCCTGGATAGCTCACTCGATGACGATCTCGGACTTGACAGCCTGGCTCGCGTCGAGCTGATCTCCCGCATCGAACATCATTTTAATCTCACCCTGCCACAACGAGACTTCGCCGAGGCTGAATCACCGCGTGACCTTTTGCGCTCCATTATCAATTCACAAGGGCATAAAAAGACCTTCCCTGCCAGGCAGGTGATCGAGCGCGCAGTGGGCAAAGTCGGGGAATTACCCCATCATGCGGCAACCCTGGTCGAGGTACTGGAATGGCATGTGCAGAATAATCCCGAGCGCTTGCACATCAACATTCTGGGTGACGATACTGATGTGCAGAACCTGACCTATCGGCAGCTTTGGCAGGGTGCACAGCAACTTGCCGCCGGTCTACAACAAAACGGGATTCAGTCAGGTGAAACAGTGGCAATCATGCTGCCAACCGGGCGTGACTACTTTTTCAGCTTCTTCGGTATTTTGCTCACCGGGGCGGTTCCGGTTCCGATCTATCCGCCGGTAAGACGCAGTCAACTGGAAGATCATTTGCATCGGCATAGCGGCATTTTGAACAATTGCGCCGCCACCCTGCTGATAACCATGCCCGAGGCAAAGGTAGTTGCCAGGTTGTTGAAGTCGCAAGTACTGAGCCTGCGTGAAGTAGTCACGCTGGACGATCTACGCTCTGTCTCTGCATCCTATGTGCGACCTCCGCTAAGCCCTGACGATATCGCGTTCCTGCAATACACCTCCGGCAGCACCGGCAATCCCAAGGGCGTTGTCCTAACGCATGACAATTTACTCGCGAATATTCGCGCCATGGGCGAGGCGGTGGCAGCAACGCCCGACGACATTTTTGTCAGCTGGTTGCCGCTTTATCACGATATGGGATTGATTGGCGCCTGGCTAGGCAGTATGTATTTTGCAATGTTGCTGGTGGTCATGTCCCCCTTAAGTTTTTTATCCAGGCCAGAACGCTGGTTGTGGGCAATCCATCAATATCGGGGCACCCTATCGGCATCACCGAATTTTGGATTTGAGTTTTGTTTACTACGACTCGAGGATGAGGCGATCGCCGGACTCGATTTGAGCTCCTGGCGCCTCGCATTTAATGGCGCGGAACCGGTGAGCTCCGACTCAATCGGCGGCTTTATCGATCGTTTTCAGGCATTCGGATTCAAAGCCGAAGCCATGATGCCGGTGTATGGGCTGGCCGAATCCTCGGTGGGACTTGCATTCCCGCCATTGAATCGAAAACCGCTCATCGACCGGATCAACCGCGATGAATTCAGCCAAAGCGGGCAGGCAATATCCGCCGAACCGGCAGATAAAAATGCGCTGCATTTTGTAGCCTGCGGTCATGCATTGCCCGGTCATCAGATTCGTATCGTCGATACCGACGGCAGGGATTTGCCTGAACGGCATCAGGGCCGCCTGCTGTTTCGCGGCCCCTCGGCAACATCGGGTTATTACCATAACCCGCAAGCGACGCAGTCCCTGTTTGTTGGAGACTGGCTGGATTCGGGTGATCTGGCCTATTTTGCCGAGGGTGACGTTTTTATTACCGGAAGAATCAAGGATGTAATCATTCGCGCAGGGCGGAATGTATACCCGCCCGAGGTTGAGGAAGCCGTTGGAGATATCGAAGGCATCCGCAAAGGCTGTGTCGCGGCATTTGCCACCAGGGATCGACATTATTCCACCGAACGCCTGGTGATACTGGCTGAAACCAGGATAACCGATCAGAAAACCCAACAGGCGCTGAAAGACCGGATCAGCGAACTATCCAGCGACTTGATTGGTTTACCACCGGATGAAGTGATCATTGTGCCGCCGCATACGGTCCTGAAAACATCCAGCGGCAAAATCAGGCGTTCAGCCTGCCGCGAACTCTATGAACAAAACCAGCTCGGCCAGGCAGCCAGGTCATTCTGGCTACAGGTTACGCGAACCGTGGCGAAATCTGCGCTGCCTCTGGCGCGTCGACTGCTGCACAAATTCATCAGGGGCGTCTATGCGATTTATGTGTGGGCACTGTTTCTGATATTAAGCGGCGTTACCTGGTTAAGCGTGATGCTGTTACCCACTCTAAAATGGCGTTGGCGAGCGACGCATGGCCTGGCCCGTTTACTGTTTTTTGCATCGGGCATTAAAATCGTCGTTAACGGTCTCGAAAATTTACCGCCTGAATCGCAAACTTCGGTCTATGTTGCGAACCACAGCAGCTACCTGGACAGCTTTGCGGTCGTCGCCTCGATTCCGAGAAATTTCAGCTTCGTCGCCAAGCACGAACTTAGCAAGAATTTCTTCACGGGTGTCGCATTAAGGAGAGTAGGCACAAAGTTCGTGGAACGTTTTAACATACTTCGAAGCGTGCAGGATGCTCGGGATATCACGAGCACCGGGCATCTGAGCCAGTCACTTTTTTTCTATCCCGAAGGCACATTCACGCGAGTGACAGGATTACAAAATTTTCATATGGGTGCGTTTGTCATGGCGGCAACAACCGCTATGCAGGTCGTACCGGTCGCCATTCGCGGCACACGTTCCATATTGCGACCCGGTACCTGGATGCCGCGCCGTGGCCGGATTACCTTTACCGTTGGCAAGGCAATAACACCGGATGCCGGGGTTGCAGAGGGATCGGGTGATAGCTGGGCTGCTGCGGTAAATCTCAGAGAGACCGCGCGTCGACATATTCTGGCACATTGCGGAGAAGTGGATCTATCGTAAAGATCTTCGAGCGCATAAAACCGCCTCGAATTTTATTTTCCGGCAGACAGGGATGAGACTTCGAGCATTGTATGCAAAACTGACATCCGCAAAACTCCAATCGATAAATAGCTGGAGCAAGAGTTGGTATCTAGATATTTTGGTGGCGATACCACGACAAATCACCCCGCTACCAGATATTAGAAGACCCTGGTATGCAGTTCTCGATATCAATTATCTTTATGGACTAGCGATGGCAGTACAGGAGCGCTGGACTCAATGCTTACAGGTACCCATCAGCTGAGCTTCAGCAATTACATGACCCGCCATGACCTGCTCTAGCTTGACCTCGGCAGGCCTTTTTCAATCAGGTGACAGCGTATCCATGGAAAAACTTGATTCGAGATACAGATATAAAAATAAACCCGTTTATTTGGCACAGTTACACCATAAATTACACAAACCTTATTGCTTAATACAATTATAACAACCTAAGTTATTGATTTAATGTTGCCGGGGACGGAACCGAATTTAAGGCCTAAGTTACTGTATTTAAAGAATAACTTGGATTTTAATTATCAAATATTACAACATTTATACCAACAATTTTTCAGTGTATATCAGCGGCAATAATCGACCCAGGGCAGGCTTCGGCGACTACCTGCTCACAGCTTGTATGCAGAGCTAGAGTAAGAGATTGGGGAAGCAGAATTGTTTCAAAAGTCACGCTAAAAACTCATACGCATGTTTACGATTTCGTTCAATTCCTTTGGAAATCGCACGTTGATTTGTTTATTAGTCAAACCTAGACTGGAGGCTATCACGATACCCGAAACAGGCCACAGGGATGACCATGATTGAACAATCTACTGATACGGAGCTGGACGAGAATAAACAGTCATTTCGATGGGTCGATCGTTACCTTAAACCGGTCGAAAAACTGGGTTGCTGGGTCGACGAAAGGCCGACAGCGCGCGTCGAGTTTGTCTACTGGATGCTGGCGCTGCTCAGTATTGTTCCCGCATTGCGCGCGGAACTGTTATTTCCCATCGATTGGAGTGGAGGAATTGGCCTCGACTATACCGTATCCTGGTTCGATAAAACCTTTTCCCTGCTACAGCTGCAAGATCTTCCCTATGTGCGGTTGGGGATCATATCACTGGTGCTGTCGCTCATCGCATTCGTGCTGTTTGTAATTGCGGTTGCGCAACGCAGCTATGTGCGGCTTATCGTAATCCTGCCTTTTTTCACTATTGCACTACCCTATCTCGCCATTCATCTGGGAGTATTCATGGCAAAGCCGACGTGGCTCTTCGTCACCAATGCTGTGTATGCATGCTCAGCGTTTGCGACGTTTCTTTACTTCATTGTTGCGGGGCGTTTGGGGTCATCTTATTTTGTCCTGTTCGTTTTGTTACTCGGATTCTATGAACCTTTCGACGATATTCTCGGGTGGAAACAAATTATTGGTTTTATCGCGGCGAGCATGGTGTCGAGTTTTATTTACGAGATTGCACGCCAGAACATCCCTTTACTCAAACAGATCGGTCGCGCGGGGCGCTATCCCTGTTGGCACGCAGCTTCAGTCTGTGGTCTCCAAACCTGATACTGATTATGACCGGGCTCTGGATCGGCCATCAGCTTACCTCAGGCACTGAACAAATGTTGTATGACCAGGGGGTAGTCACTCCCTACTGCGTATTGCATGATGCGCAACCGGAAGCCACGACCCAGTGCCCACGCGAGGGTCTTGTGTTAACCCGGGAAGCGATAAAATCGCTCAACTACGATTCGATTACGCAGCGCTGTGATCAAAAGAATCCAAGGTCACCGAGAAGTCGCTTTAGTCCAACCCGCTTCGATTTTGGTTGCCCGGCCAATTTCTTTAAGGAAGGCGATGAAGCAATTGTTTATCGCCTGTCCCGGGAACCGTTCATCGTCAGCCTCAATCTTACCATCGACGATAAATTCGGTGTCGCGCAGGAAAAACTCAGACGGGCGCAAAGATCGTTCGATAATGCCGCCTTTCGCAACCCTCTCTGGGTCGAGCTCGAAGCGCGTCGAATGTTCAGTTTTGTGCCACGCAGTACCGGATTGACTGAAAAAGAATGCGATTTTCTTGATCTGAACTGTGACGCGGCCAACCTGGTCAAGCGTATCTTAAATGGTGCCTATGCGGATATTCGCCGGCGTGCCGAGCAACGTTTTGTTGCCAATGCAATAGCGCGTGCCGAAGCTTTCGATAAGCATGCCGATGCCACTGCGAACACCGCCAGGAAGGAAATTGAATCCGAACTCGTAGCAATGAAGTTAAAGACCAAGCAAACCGTCTACGGTGTATATCAGACGAGCAAGGTGGTTCAGATTCTGCTGATCGCCTGGTTAATCGTTATCATGTTCAAAAGCTTTCTTTATGTGTTCTCGAGGGTTATTTTCGACAAGGAGACTGATATTCACGTTGATTTGCTCGAGCACCACGGTGATGCGCAACAAGGTACAGTCAGGCATTTACAGGAGATCATGATCCCGGACGACTATCCCCATACGATTTATTACAAGCCCAACTTTCAGCCGTTGGGGCCAGCACCTCGCTTCAGCATTCCACAGTGGCGATCATCAATACTGTCACGGATGCGGTTTGGTGCATGGAACATGAATCGCATCGATATGCCACTGAAGAACCAACGTGGCCTCACCTTTAATGCGATCGAGGCAGAGTACCTGGTGGATTGGGAATTGGAAGAAGGCGAGGAGATTATCTTTAAGTATGGAAATTTTGTTGCCATGAACGAAAACGTGGAGCTACGTACCGTGATCAGCCTGCGGGTTGCGACCATGTTAATGGGACGTTTTATATTTCATACAGCTAGATGCAAAGGCGGGCCGGGGCGGTTGATACTGCGCACACGCGGCAAACCGGCTACTGAGGAGCAGGTGCGGCAAAGTATTCCGGCCTCCCGCCTGATTGCCTGGAATCGCTATGCGCGCTTTTCAGTGGATAGTCACCTGACGCGTGCTGATATTTTTCTAAATGGATTTAACCTGCGTCGCAGCGAAGTTGACGATGAAAACCGACCGCAAGGGATCATTGTAGTCGAGGCCGATGCGCGATCTGGCAATATCATGGTAGGTACACTCAGGTTTGCAAAACACTTTTTATTACCGGTTTAAAACGTCGTAAACCAGGTAAATCACCAAAAATCGTATTGCCGAACCGCAATCCAGTACCAACTCACACAAAAAGTCACGAGCCAGAGAAAAGGGTCGGTGACAAATGATAACTATTCGCACTACGGCGAAAATTCAGTTTCAATATTCTTTTGTGACTATGAAATGGTGCCCAGGGGCGGAATTGGACTGGTCCGCATCCGACACCGACACCGACACCGACACCGACACCGACACGAGGATTTTCAGTCGGACTTTTATCTTTCCAGGAGAATAAAATCAGTTACTTACGACGCTTCCCATTTTCATTTGTGCCAGTAAATAGCAGTAACTGCCAGTTATCGGAGCACAAATTTGGCACGCTATTTTAGCTGCAGACAGATTTTCGCCTGAGTCTTTTCGCCAGGCCTTAATTCCGGGTGAATATATCGGGGACAGTATACCTATTTCTCCGGTAATGCCGATTCACGATTCCCTTAAATCAGATCCCGCACCAGTTGCAGAAAATTCTCGACCAGCCGGTCACCCTTGTCGTGGGCATGGTAATACTGCATCAATTCGGGCGCCTTGTAACGCCAGATCGTGCCGAGAGTTTCTTCAGTGGCCTCGGGGTGAAATTGGGTCGTGTAACAATGATCGCCGTAATCGAGCACC
>CALDDP010000085.1 GCA_937936805.1 uncultured Gammaproteobacteria bacterium
CGTGACCAGCATGCCGTTACTCGCGAGTACGCCGCGATCGAGGTAGATGTTGTCTTCCAGGCCAACGCGAACATTTCCACCGAGCAGCACCGCTTGCGCCACCATCGGCATTTGCATGCGGGAAATACCGAAGCCGGCCCAGATAGCGTCTTCTGGTAATGCTTGCTGCATAGCGAACATGGTCGCAGTATCTGCGCCCGCGCCCCAGGGAATGCCCAGGCAGATCTGGAACATCGGCGGCGCCTCGATCAAGCCATCTTCGATCAGGCTGCGCGCGAGTCGAATCTGTCCCAGGTCGAACACTTCGAGTTCGGGTTTGACACCGAGATCACGCGTGATCTCCGCCATGGTGCGCAAATAGGGAGCGGTATTGATGTAAGTGTAGTTACCGCCGAAATTCATCGTGCCGCAATCGAGGCTGCAGATATCGGGTTTGCATTCGACAACGTGCGCCAACCGTGCCTCGGGCCCGATCATGTCGGTTCCCGGTCCCGGTAACGATGGATCCTCTTCGCTCGGTACCCAGTCACCACCCATGCCAGCGGTCAGGTTGATAATCATGTCGACCCCGCTGTCACGGATCATATCCACCGCTTCCCGGAACAACGCCGGATCGCGCGACCCCTGGCCGGTTTCCGGGTCGCGCACATGCACGTGAACCACGGCCGCGCCTGCCCGGGCCGCCTCGATAGCCGCATCGGCGACCTGTCGCGGTGTTATCGGTACAAGGTTGCTGCGGCTGGTGGTGTCGCCGGCGCCGGTCACGGCGCAGGTGATGATGACATCGTTGTTCATTTGGTTTATTCCTCGTTAAATTGTCTTGTCATTGATCCTTCGCGCGACGCTTCATTTTCGCGATTTCAACCAGCCCGTCATTCATTTTCCTGCTCAGGCTGGCAAAGTCCTGTCCCGCAGTCATTTCCACGCAGCCATCTACCATCGCGTTACGCAATTCGTCGGTTAGTTCGGGTGCCTCCAGCCGGGTCCATGGCAGTTTCAACGCCGGCCCGAACTGATCCAGGCAATAAGCCATGCCGCCCTCGCCACCGCCGACATGAAAAATTTCGCAGGGACCCATCAGGGCCCAGCGCGGTCCCGGGCCGTTAACCACCGCCTGGTCAATCTGTTCTACGCTAGCCTCGCCATTGGCGACCATGTGCAGGGCCTCGCGCCAGATCGCTTCCTGCAAGCGGGTGGCGATGAAGCCGGGGATTTCCTTTTTCATGACCAGCGGAGCCTTGCCGGCAATTTTGTAAAACTGCTCGGTCCATTCGACGGTATGCGCACTGGTTTTTTCACCGCCGATCATTTCAACCAGGGGCAGTAAATACGGGGGATTGAACGGATGTGCGACCACGGTACGTGCGGGGGTCGCGCAGTCCGCCTGGATATCGGTCATCGACAGTCCTGATGTGCTCGACGCGATGACCACGTTGGCGTCTACGCTGTCGCCCAGGGTTTTGTACAGAGCCTGCTTCAGCGGCAGTACTTCGGGGATGCTTTCCTGAATAAACTCAGCCTTTTCCGTGGCCTCGGCAAGATCGCTGGTCCAGTTGAAATTATCCAGCGACGCACCCGCGGCGAGACCGATTGACTCGAGACTGGTCCATGCGGTTTCGAGCAGGCGCATAAGCCCATCGTACTCGGCCGCGTCATGCAGGTAACTGGTGACCTGGTAGCCCTGGGCGAGAAAGTGGGCGGCCCAACCGCCGCCAATGGGTCCGGCGCCGATACAGGTGATACGGCGGACGGCGTCGGGTGTCTGGTTCAGCATGACTAGCTACCCTTGAATTTGGCGTCGCGCTTTTCGACGAAGGCCTTGACGCCTTCGCCGGCATCGTCCGATGACAGCATCGCCTTGTAGGTTGGCAGATCGTCATAGCGCATTTTGTGAAATGCCTGCTCGGTGGGCTGGCATTCGATCGCGCGCAAAACTTCCTTGATCGACTGTAACGCCAGCGGAGCGACCTGCGCCATTTGGGCGGCCCATTCGCGTGCAGCAGTCATCAGTTCAGCAGCGGGAACGACCTTGTTGATCAAGCCGTAATGCATCGCCTCGGCGGCACTCATGCGGCGTCCCAGATAGAGCATTTCGAGTGCGATATTGTAGGGTAGGCGTTTGGGTAAACGCTGTACTGCACCGGCATCGGGGATCAGGCCCAGCGGCAGTTCGGGTAGCGCAAACTCGACATGATCGGCGGCAATGATCAGGTCGCAAGCCAGCGCGATTTCGAAGCCGCCGCCGATGGTAAGCCCATTCAGGGCGGCGATGACCGGCTTGTTCAGATTCCACATTTCGGTGATACCGGCAAACCCGCCGAGTTCCGGGTCTTCGGCTTCCCACCAGTTCTCCAGCGGAGTATCACCGCTATCCAGTGCCTTCAGATCCCATCCGGCACAGAAAATTTTCTCGCCTGCTCCGGTAATTATCGCGACCTTAAGCTCCGGATTGTCGCGAAAATAGACCAGAGCCTCACCGAGCTTGCGACTGGTGGGTAAATCGATTGCGTTGGCTTTTGGTCGATCGATGGTGATCAACATCACCGTATTTTCGATATCTACCCGTACTTCACTATCACCCGGAATCATCATAATCTCCCCATCAGGTTGCCGTTTCTGGATCCGCGCAGTTTAGTAGACTCGCCTAACAAATGGTATATGATTGCAGGCGTTTGATAGTCTATCGGGTCCAGCGCTTATGAACTACAATCTGACCGCCGAGCAGGACATGATTGTCCGTTCACTGCGCGCCTTTCGCGAACAGGAACTCGAACCACACGAGGCCGAAGTGGATCGCACTGGCGAAGTGCCCGAAGAACTCGGCCGGCAAATCAAGCAGAAAGCCCTGGAAATGGGGTTTTACGCGCCCAACCTGCCTGAAGATATCGGTGGTGGCGGCCTCGATTACAAAACCCTGGCATTATTCGAACGCGAGCTGGGTAAAACCAGTTACGGCTTGCATGGCTATATTCATCGACCATCGGAGATTCTGCTGGCCTGCGCCGATGAGCAGATCGAAAAGTATTTAATGCCCTGTGTGACGGGTGAAAAGAAAGAGGTTTTCGCGCTGACCGAACCCGGAGCCGGGTCGGATATCATGTCGATGGCTACTACCGCGAAGCGCGACGGCGAAGATTTCATTATTAACGGATCCAAGCACTTTATCAGCAGCCCGGTCATCCCGGATTTCGCGATCCTGTTTGCGTGGACCGGAGTGCAACAGAGCAAACGTGGCGAGCGCAAACTGGTGACCGCATTTTTGATCGATCAGGGTACCCCGGGATTTGCCATCGAGCGTGGCCCGCGCTGTGCGGCGCAGCGCGCCTACCACACCTGGCAGCTTTCGTTTAACCAGTGCCGGGTGCATCAGAGCCAGATCCTCGGTATCGAGGGACAGGGCTTCGAACTTGCCGACAAGTGGCTGAAGATGGGGCGGGTCTGGGTGGCCGCTGCGGCCTGCGGCAAGCTTGAACGCCTGCTCGAACTGGCGACTGAATATGCCGCGCAGCGCAAGCAGTTCGGCCAGCCGATCGGTAAATTCCAGGGGACTTCGTTCAAGCTTGCAGACATGGCGACCGATTTACAGGCGGCTGACTTGCTGGTGATGTTTGCCGCTGACAAGGCAGACCAGGGCATCATGGAACCCGA
Organism: uncultured Gammaproteobacteria bacterium; assembly: GCA_937936805.1. Classification (GTDB taxonomy): domain Bacteria; phylum Pseudomonadota; class Gammaproteobacteria. The sequence continues at coordinate 3,649 of CALDDP010000085.1, forward strand.
TGATGCGGCCAAGGCCAAGTTATTTGCCTCCGAAGCGGTTGGGCGCGCTGCCGATAGCACGATCCAGATTTTCGGTGGCATGGGTTTGATGGAAGAATTGCCCATTGAGCGCCTGTGGCGCGATGCCCGTCTCGATCGAATCTGGGACGGCACTTCGGAAATTCAACGCCACATCATTTCACGTTCTCTGCTGCGTCAGCATGAATCCTGATGTCAGGACTGTCCGAGAATCTGCGCCGACTACTATCGCCAAGACACATTGCCTTCATCGGCGGTAGCGATGCCGATTTCAGTGCGCGCCAGTGCGCGCAACAGTTCGATGGCCCGGTATGGGGAGTCAACCCGAATCGAGAAACATTAGGCGGCGTGCCATGCTATCGCAGGGTAGAGGATCTTCCGCAGGCCCCAGACGCGGTTTTCCTGGCGACCCCGCGCGCCGCTGCAACCGAAACCATAAGACAGCTCAACCGGATGGGTGCCGGAGGTGTCGCCTGTTTTACTGCGGGTTACGGTGAGCTGGGTGCAGCCGGTCAACGTGCCGAAGCCGAACTGGTCGCAGCTGCCGGATCGATGGCACTGGTGGGTCCTAACTGTTATGGCTTGGTTAACTTCACCAACGGCGCGGTGTTGTGGCCTTTTGGTGCGGGCAATCATCGTTGCCATAAAGGCGTTGCGCTGGTGATGCAAAGCGGCATGTTGCCGGCCAATATGATCATGAACGATCGTTCGGTGCCGATCTCACTGGTCATTTCAGCCGGCAATCAGGCCGTACTGACGATCGAAGATTATATCGATGTGTTGCTGGACGATCCCGCGGTGACCGCAATCGGTTTGTATATCGAGGGCATCAGGAACATTCAGAAGTTTGCCGACGCTGCGATTAAGGCAATCAGCGCGAACAAGCCTGTCGTCGTGCTGAAAGCTGGCACCTCCAGTCTCGGATCACAAATCTCGGTCAGCCATACCGGTTCGCTGTCGGGTACCGACGAGGCTTTCCAGGCATTGTTCGACCAGCTGGGCATGATCCGCGTCGAGTCGCCGGTGGAAATGATGGAAACGCTCAAGTTTCTGTCGGTTTCGGGAGCGCCCAAAGGTCGTAAGCTCGCCGCTTTTACCTGCTCGGGCGGTGATGCCGCGCTGGTGGCAGATTACTGCGCAAAGGTCGGTCTCGAATTAGTCCAGCCCTCGGCAGTAACCAGCGAAAAACTGACCGATTTACTGCCTGATATCGCAACTGTGTCCAATCCGCTTGACTACACAACGCCGCTTTGGGGGAACACCGAGGTCATGCCCAGGGTGTTTCGAACCATGGTCGACGACGGTTATGATGCCGCGGTCGCGATTCAGGATTTTCCGCCTGCGCATATTCATGCGGATAACACGCTTTATCGCAATGATGCGAAATCTTTTATCAAGGCCTGCAGCGCACTCGGGATTCCGGGTGCGGTGTGCAGCGACCTGCCCGAGAATATCGATCGAGAAACGCGCGAGATACTAATCGACGGCGGGGTAACGCCTTTGCAGGGCCTCGATGCGGGGCTCGATGCAATCGCCAATGCCAGCCGCTACGGCATGATTTGCGAGCGTCTACAGTCAACCGCCGGGCAGCTCGAATTCTGTATGATAACAACACCTGTTGACAATTCCGGCAGCCGGGTTGTCGATGAGTGGCAGGGCAAACAGAGATTGATCGAAGCCGGGATCGACGTTCCGGCAGGTCAGCTTATCGATATCGACGTCGGCGACGAGCTGCTCGAGAATTTGAGCTATCCAGTCGTGCTTAAGGCGGTGTCCGCGAGTTTACCGCATAAGTCAGAAGCTGGTGCGGTCAGCGTCAATTTGCAAAATGCGCAACAATTGGGTAGCGCTATCGACTCGATGCGGAAGTCGATAGCGCAAACGCAGCCTGATATGAAGATCGAAATACTGCTGGTTGAATCGATGGTCGAGGATGTCGTCGCCGAACTGATGGTCGGTGTCAATACCGATCCACAGTTCGGACAGCTACTGGTCATTGCCAGCGGCGGTGTGCTGGTCGAGTTGACCCGCGACGCGAAAACATTGTTACTACCCACCGACATCGAGCAGATTCGAGCTGCGCTGCAAGAGCTGAAATGCTTTAAATTGCTGCAGGGTTTTCGTGAGAGGAAGGGGGTGGATATCGAGATGGTTGTCGACAGCATTCATGCGTTGGCCAAGTTTGCCGAAGCGCATCAGGCTACGTTGCTAGAGATGGATATCAATCCGTTAATGGTGACGCCGAAAAGATGCGTTGCCGCCGACATCATGATACGCGAGATCTTGCGTTGATTCAGCGTCGTTCCTGCTGATATGCCGGATCTGCAACAGAATATACGGTTGTATCCATGGTTCCGGGCCGCGTCCGATGGTCACGCATGGATCACCGTGTTTTTCCTCTACATGAGCCAGAGCCTGCCGCTTGACCAGGTAATCGAGCTGTCGGCGATTTACTATCTTTCCGTTTTTGTGCTGGAGGTTCCGTCAGGATATTTTTCCGATCGTATCGGCCGGCGCACGACCTTGTTGCTCGCTGCCGGATCGCTAATCGGATCTTATTGCTGTTTCATTATAGGCGGCAATTTCTGGTGGTTTGCGGCGGGACAGTTTTTGCTCGCTAGCGGAATCGCCATGCAGTCGGGCACCGATACGGCCTTCCTCTACGATTCACTAAAAACGCTTGGGCACGAGGCCGAGTATGCACAGCGTGAAGCCGATGCCGAACAATGGGGCATGGTCATGCTCGCCATCGCGACCTTGTCCGGTGGCGCCCTGGGCCTTATCGACCTGCGCCTGGCCTACGTGTTCTCGCTGTGCAGTGCCGTTACCATGGGAGTACTGGCCTGGCGCTTCACCGAGCCCGTGCATGCCCTCGACACCGTGAGCCTGCCGCAGAGTTTTGTCGCGGTTGTGCTTGGCTGTTTCGCGCGTTTGCGCGACCCGGTGCTGGGATGGATTTTTGCTATTGTCATCGTGCTCTATGCGATGGCGCATATCGTCTACGAATTTTACCAGCCATATATCAGTCTGTTGCAGTTGCCGTTGCTGGAAGCTTCCGCTTATGCACCACTGATATCCGGCGTGGTTATTTCGATTTCGATGTTCGGTGGTGCTGTCGGCGCCAGGGCCAGCGTTGCCTGGCAGGGTAGGCTGGGACTGGTTGGATTACTGGCGCTGGCGATGTTTATTCAGCTGGGTATCGTCGCGGCAATGGCAATTGCGATCAGCCCGCTGGTACTGATGCTGGTCAGCGCGCGGAATTTCCCGATGTCGCTGGTAGTTGCGCCGGTAAGATCCGCCATAGCCCCGCGCATAAGCCGTGAGCAGCGCGCAACTTACCTGTCACTGCAGGGGTTGTCCGAAAGACTGTTCTTTGCCCTGTTGTTGCTCGGTCTGGCATCGGGGATAGAGCAGGGTGTGCCGGTAAACGAGCCCACCCTGCTACGAATTTTGAGCTTGACCTTAGGGATAGGGGTGGCCAGTGCGCTGTTGTTGTTTGCATTCAGCGGCAGGGCCACCAGGGAACTGCGCGATAGCCAGGCCGCGGCATGACGCGCATTGCCGTTATTGGTGCCGGTATCACCGGTCTCACGCTGGCGCAGGAGCTGGCCCCGCTGGCCGAGGTCGCGGTATTCGAGAAGTCGCGCGGTTACGGTGGGCGCATGGCCACGCGCCAGGCCGACCCTTATCAATTCGATCACGGTGCGCAGTTTTTTACCGCGAAATCGGAAGCCTTCGCGGCGTTTCTGCAACCCTTTATCGAGCGGAGGTGTGTCGCTCGCTGGGACGCGAATTTTGTCGAAATCGATGCGGGTAGCATCGTCAGCCGGCGCTGCTGGGCGGATGGGCCGGCGCATTATGTCGCGACGCCCTGCATGAACGCGCTGGCTAAACAAATGTCGGCAGGACTCGATATCAGGCTTGCAAGCCGCGTCACCCGCATAGTCGGCAGCGTTGCGGATGGCTGGCAATTGCTGGATCAGCAGCACACCGTTCTGGGGCACTACGACTGGGTGGTCGTCGCGATTCCGGCTCGGCAGGCTGCCGAGCTGTTACCTGCATCAAGCCGGCTGCGCGCGCCGATTGAGCAGAAAGATATGCTCGGCTGTTACTCGCTGATGCTCGGGTTCAGGCAGGAACTGGCGCTTGACTGGCAGGCGGCTTTCGTTAGCGGCGCCGATATCAGCTGGGTTTCTAATGACAGCAGCAAGCCGGGGCGTCCTGATTACTACAGCCTGCTGGTGCATTCGACCAACTTGTGGGCCGAAAAAAATATCGATGCCGATGACGAGTGGGTGACTACCCGCTTATGCGCAGAGCTGGCGCGCGTCATTGATCGCGATATCTCCGCGGCCGAGCATGTCGCTCTGCATCGCTGGCGCTATGCCAATATCGGCAGGCAAGCGGGCGAGGGCTTCCTGCTGGATTGCGACAATCGGCTCGCTGCGGCCGGTGACTGGTGCATCCACGGCCGTATCGAGTCGGCTTATCTGAGCGCGTTGCGGCTGGCGCAACGCTTGCAGCTGGAACTTTAAAACGGCCGGGTCCTGGTAATTCATCAGGTTTACAGAAGTGTCCACCAGTGACGCTGTTTGCGCTCAGTCAGCGTCGGGAAGTTTATAGGCCTCCAGTTCGATTGATTCGAGGCGCATGGCTCGCATGACCAGTTTCCCCTGGTAACGCCGGTCACCGGTTGACGAAAATTCAAACTGGTAGGTTCTGCGAAACTCGATTCGACCGCCACTGCCGCGTATCGGTCGAATCGAAGTGATCACCATGCTCTGGTCGAGCAACTGTAAACCCAGTTGCCGGCAATGTGCCGCCGCGAGTTCGCGTGCCCGGCCTTTGAACAGTCCACTCTGCCACCAGTAAACTGCAATCACCCCTGCCAGGATCAGCAACAACAGTTTAGCCAGGCTGAACATTATTTAGTGGCTTATCGCATTTCCAGTAAAGGGTCTGACTGACAGATCATTACCGGGGAGCCGGTGCAGATTATACCGGGCCCGAATCAACGGCCTGGATAATCGATTTCATCCTGTCAGCTGCTATATCGCTGCCTTCGTCACGCTGCCACTCTATATACTGCGAGCAAAATGCGGCAACTTCGGCTTTGCCGGTCAACGCGTTCAGATCATCGGCAGTACGCACACCAAAGCCTACCGCCAGCGGTAAATCGGTGTATTTACGGATTTTAGCGATATAGTTCTGAAACTTTTCTCCCCATTGCGTTTCATGGCCGGTAACCCCCATGCGTGAAACCACGTAAATCATACCGCGCGAGGCGCGGGTGATTTTCTCGACCCGTTCCGGCGCCGTATTGGGTGTCACCATCAGGATCGGTGACAGGCCAAGCGCGTCGAGGGTGGGTAACCAGGGTTCAATTTCCTCGACCGGCCAGTCGGGCACGATCATGCCCTTGATTCCGGCTGCCGCGGCCTGCTCGAACAATGCTTGCAAACCAAAGCGATATAAAGGGTTCAGATAGCTCATCAGGATAAAAGTCACTTCAGGGTGACGGGCGCTGACACGGGACGCGAGATCCAGTGTCGCCTGTACCGAGCCCCCGTGTTTCAGGGCTTCATAGCAGGCATTGACCAGGGTGTGGCCATCGGCTACCGGGTCGCTGAACGGAACCTGGAGTTCGATCAGTTTAACCCCTGCTTCGGCCAGGCCGGCGATGGCCTTTTCGTTTTCCTCGAGGCTGGGAAACCCGACCACCGCATGCGACATGATCTGTAAATCTTCGTGCTGTCTGGGAAACATGATTAATGCCCTCGCTTTTGTGCCAGCAACTCGGTCGAGCGCGTGGCTTCGCGCTGCAGGAACTCGGTCCACTCGCGTTGTGGAAAAGCGCGCGCAATGTTAAAAATATCCTTGTCACCACGACCGCTCAGGTTGATAACGACGTTTTGATCCGGTCGCATCTGGCGGGCGCGCTTGAAACCACCCGCGAGCCCATGCGCCGATTCCAGTGCCGGGATAATACCCTCGACTTTCATCAGCAGGCTGAATGCCTCGGTGACCTCGTCGTCGGTAGCCGATTCGGCAATTACCCGGCCCTGTTGCGATAAATGGGCGAGGATCGGTGACACACCGACATAATCGAGGCCGGCCGCTATGCTATGGGTATCGCCGAGCTGGCCGTCGTCATTTTGCAGGAACAGGGTCTTGTAGCCCTGCGCGATGCCGGTTTCACCGGTATTCTGCGACAGGCGCACCGAGTGCTGACCATCCTCGAGGCTGATCCCGCCGGCTTCGACGCCGATCAGGTCGACGTCGGAGTCTTCCAGAAACGCCGCGAAAGCGCCCATCGCGTTCGACCCGCCACCGACGCA
>CALDDP010000086.1 GCA_937936805.1 uncultured Gammaproteobacteria bacterium
CTACCCAGAATTTCAATGCTTTGCAGCAGGTTATAGGCAATCACCGGTAACATGACATTTAGCTGGAAATTGCCCGACTGTGCCGCCAGGGAAATGGTGGCGTCGTTGCCATTCACCTGCGCGGCCACCATCAACACCGCTTCGGGAATCACCGGATTGACCTTGGCCGGCATAATCGAACTGCCCGGCTGTAAAGCTTCGAGCTGGATTTCCCCAAGGCCGCTGAGCGGCCCGGAATTCATCCAGCGCAGGTCGTTAGATATCTTGGTCAATGAAGTCGCCAGCACCCGCAGTTGACCGCTTAGTTCGAGCGCGGTGTTCTGGGTACTCAAAGCCTCGAACAAATTCTCCATCGGCATAAAGCGAATACCGCTTGCGGCCTGTAGCTTGTTGCACACGCGGTGCCCGAAATCAGATGCCGTATTGACCCCGGTGCCTACCGCGGTTCCGCCGAGCGCGAGCTGTTGCAGCCGAGTCAGCGTCGTCTGGATGCGGTAACGGTCATTTTTTACCTGCGATGCCCAGGCGGATATTTCCTGTGCCAGTGAGACAGGCATCGCATCCATCAGGTGTGTACGCCCTGTCTTGATGGTTTGCTCGTGTTGTTGCATGCGCCTGTTTAAAGCGGCCTCGAGGGTTTGCATGGCGGGCAGCAACTGCTCATGGATTCTCCGCGCAGCGGCAATATGAATTGCCGATGGAAAGACATCGTTGGAACTTTGCCCCATGTTGACGTGATCGTTGGGATGGACGCTGAGCTCGTCGGTTGATGCCAGCGTGGCAATGACTTCGTTAACGTTCATGTTGCTGCTGGTGCCGGAACCGGTCTGAAACACGTCGACGCTGAACTGATCGGCATACTGACCCGAGATAATCGATTCGGCCGCCTTTTGAATTGCCTGCTGGCGTGGTTGATCGAGTTTTTCGAGTTCAAAATTGGTTTCGGCGCAGGCTTTCTTGATTGACGCGAGTGCATGGATTACGGCATCGGGCAGGCGTAGAGAGCTAATTTTAAAATTGTCGAGAGCACGTTGTGTTTGTGCCTGGTAGAGCGCATCGGCCGGAATCTTAACGCTGCCCATGCTATCGCTTACCCTGATTTTCTTTTTACCCATGTTACGCTGCTGAAAGCCGGAATTACGACGGATTGTAACACTCCAGTCACCGATACATGCGCTCCCGGGGAGATAAAATTGATCTGGATTTTGTTGAACCTGTGCCACAAAAGCGCTTGAACTGGTCTACAATTTGAAGGATGCTGATTCACCAGCCAGACAAACCAATATCGAGTACCGAGGTGATTACGATGGGCGATGAAGATACAGTGGTATTAACCCCTGAAGAAAGAGATAAAATTTTGAATGAAGTCCCGGAGGACGAACAGCAGGATGATCAGGAAGAGGAAAGCTAGATCCAGATAGCCTTTTACGTGGGCAGACAACGAATCGCCTTCGCCGTGCCCAGGTACTCCTTTATCGCCAATTGTTGCGTCTGCAGTACGTACAATCCGGTAGCACCAACGCTGGCTGCCTGCTGGCGCATTCCCCCCACCATCGATTCGAGTGTGAAATAAGCCCCCGTTCATGCTGATGTGCGTAACGGTTTCAAAGTTGCATGCTGGACGGTCGATAAAGTAAACAACCACATCCTCGCTGTTGATACTTGCCCCCGGCTGACCGACCACCAGGCTGGACCTGACGCAAGCAGACAATGAGCAGATCGAGAGCAGTATTGCCATGACAATCGAATTTTTCATAGTAACCTCCGCGCTCTTTATCGGCTGTAACGAGCAGATCTTAACCGGGTTGTCGTGCCACGGTATCAATCAGGGAATTGCACAGTAGCTCCAGCTCCCGGGCGGAAATTATGTAAGGCGGCATCAGGTAAACCAGCTTGCCAAACGGCCGCACCCAGATTCCAGCGTCGACAAACTGGCGCATTATCGATTTCATGTCGACCGCTTGCTTCATTTCAATGACACCGATTGCGCCCAGGCATCGAACCTCGGCTACCTGGGGCAGCTCCGCGCAGGGGGATAACAATTGTTTCATTTGCAGCTCGATCCGGTCGACGTGTTGCTGCCAGTCTGACTCGATCAGCTGTTCGATGCTCGCAACGGCTACCGCACAGGCCAGTGGATTTGCCATAAACGTGGGGCCATGCATAAAGACGCCGGGATTGCCCTGATCGATGGTGTTACTGATTTCGGCGGTAGCCAGGGTGGCGGCGAGACTCATGTAACCCCCGGTGAGGGCCTTGCCGACACACATGATGTCGGGTGATATGGCCGCATGCTCACAGGCGAACAACTTGCCGCTGCGGCCGAACCCGGTTGCTATTTCGTCGGCAATCAGCAGTACCCGGTATCGATCGCAGAGTTCGCGAGCACGAGCGAGATACTCCGGCGCGTAAAAATACATGCCACCGGCCCCCTGAACCACGGGTTCGAGAATCAACGCGGCGATCTGCGCATGATTTGCCTGCAGTAACTGTTCGAGGGCTTGCAGGTCACTGTCCTGGCAGGCTTCTCCAAACCGGCACTGCGGACGTTCGACATGAAACTGCCGGCTGAGCACAGAATTGAACAGGCTGTGCATACCGTTTAGCGGATCGCATACCGACATCGCACCCATGGTATCTCCGTGGTAACCGTTGCGTAAGGTCGCAAAACGCTGTTTGCCCGGCTCCCCTCTCGCGTTCCAGTATTGAATCGCCATTTTTAGTGCGACTTCGACGGCGACCGATCCCGAATCGGAAATGAAAACCGATTGCAGCTCTCGCGGCGTCAGTGCCACCAGTTTTTCAACCAGTCGAATTGCCGGTTCGTGAGTAAGCCCACCAAACATGACATGCGCCATGCGCTGCAACTGCTGTTCAAGCGCATTGTTTAGATGCGGGTGATTGTAGCCGTGAATTGCGCACCACCAGGAGGACATGCCGTCGATTAGCCTTTTGCCGTCGGAGAGCGTCAGGTACACCCCGCTGGCAGAATCGACATGAAACACGGGTAAATCGCTGTGCATGGCGCTATAGGGATGCCAGATATGTGCCTGATCGAGCGCGATTTGAGCTTCAAGTGATAAATGCGTCATGGCTTTGTATTTAAGGAAAAATCCGGATTTTGGTCCATAATTAACTAAACATACTGGAATGTCTTTAATTCAAGACAATTTATAACTCCTTGCAGCCTGCCGAAGACAATAAAACTCTGGCTATTACATTGTGCGAGAGGCTACCCGGGAGCGATGCAAAATGGCGACGCCAAGTATATTGAATACAGGGGAAGAAAAGTAACATGCAATTCAGGAATTTCAGCGCATTTTGCATCTTGCTGCTGGCGATACTCGCCGGCAGCGCGCAGGCGCGTGATATTTCAATGCTTACCGTCGAATGGGCGCCTCATTACGGGTCTGAACTTCCCGAACAGGGATTGACTACCGCCATCGTCAAGGCAGCATTCAGGGCCGGGGGCCATAACTCCTCGGTAGACTTTATTCCCTGGGCGCGTGCGCTGAAAGAAGTCGAGATGGGTAACTCAGACGTGGTGATGGGTGCTTATCACAATGCGGAGCGGGAGCAGGCGTACATTTTCAGCGATCCCATTTATTTCCTGCATCTGGGATTGATAGCCAGACCCGGATTAGGCGTGTCGGAATACAAAACCCTGCGTGATCTGACTCCGTACAGCATCGGCGTCTCCCGGGGATTTGCCAACAGTGAAGAGTTTGATGCCGCCGGTTATCTCGACAAGCATGTCGCGACCTTCCCCAATTTAAACATTCGCAAGCTGTTCAGAGGTCGCATCGACATGGCGGTAATGAATTTTGACCTGTTCAGATACGAGGCAAAAAAAGAAGGCTTCTGCATTAGCGATGTTGAGTTCATGGAACCACCGCTGGAAACCCACGGCCTGTTTCTGATGGCGTCGCGCCAGATACCCGATGGAGAAAAAATAATACGGGACTTCAATCTGGGACTGGACAAGATCCGTAAAAATGGCGAGTTCGATCGCATTGTCAGTCGTTTGCGCAGGTAAATCTGTTTGAGCCGCCCGGACCAGGATTATTTAAATGAGTAAAAGCATTATCCGTTGGTACAGCACGATTCGCGTCAAGGTAGTCATCGTGATTATCGTATCCTGTACCCTGGTACTCGGTAGTTTAAGTGCCTACAAGGTCGTCAATGAACAAAAGCAGCTGACTGCCGATCTGCAAAAACTCGCCGTGGTTACTTCCCAACGACTGTCGAAACATTTGATCGGCCCCATGTGGGATCTCGATAAAGAACTGGTCGGTTCGACGCTTGAAGCAGAAATGCTGGAAGACAATGTGCAGGCGATCGTAGTCTGGGACGAAGATGCCGGATCGATCTTTGCGGCGCGTGAGCGCGATGCGAATGGTGCGCTGATAGATTCGAACGGGGCCATTAGTGGCGATTTGATCAAGTCGGTAAACGAGATCAACAATGGCACCAAGTCGATCGGTGAAGTGGCGGTTTTCGTCTCCAGACGGCAATTGGACCAGCAGCTAACCGCGTCTACTATCGCCAACCTCATTACCCTGCTGGCTCTGGTGACGGTGATGGCGATCGTGATGACGATTGTCATGAATCAAATCATCATCGGGCCGATTACCCGGCTCGCCATGCACGCCGAAGATATCGGCCACGGTAATTTGAAACAGAAAATTCGGCCGGAATCGCGTGATGAAATTGGTCAACTGGCGGAAGCCTTCCACCGCATGCAGACCAGCTTGCGTGTCGCCTTCAAAAGAATTTATGCCAAGACTAAATCAACCTGACTCCTGTAATGGACGTATTCGGGCCGGCTTATGAATACCCGGAGTTGCGATGAGTAACTGGATTCTTTACGACGACTTCGTCTACCTGGTGAGAAGCCTGCATGACAAAGCTTTCAGCGGTCTAATCACCGGGGTGAGCGATGACAATCACTCTTTTCAGATCGGATTCGACCAGGGTGCGATCATCCTGCTTACCTATCGCGTGAAGAAGGGTCTCGCGGCATTGCAATTGATTACGCGGATCGAACGCGCCAGGATTACAGAGCACCCCAACAGCGATATTCATGAAGCCGCCGGCGAACATCTCGATACCGAGGAAGTGCTGGAGCAACTGGTTGCAAGCACGCTGGACGAAACAACCACGATGATCACCAATATCACCGATGTGTCCACGCCGGCACGGAACGATGCACCTGCAGATTCGAGGGCAGTAGACGCAAAATCGAGGCAGCTAATAAAGATGGCGGCGGTTCATCATTTTGGCCCGATCGGTGCAATGGTCTGTGATGAGCATCTCGACGACCCCAGTGGCGATGTCAGGGCAATCGTCTTCAGTATCGCTGAGGAAGTGGGTGCCAGCGAGGCAGACACCGAGGCGTTCCTGCAAACGGTTGCAAACGATTAAACAGGCTGTCGAACCGGCTGCCAGCCCTGTTCGAACTGTCTTACTGCCGTAATAAACAATTCTGTACCCAGTATCGCGCAGCGATGCTCCAGACTGTTCCTGCCGGGGGGTTCTCCGCGATCGCTCAGTTCAGCCTGGGCTATGATATCTCCCTGGTCGAACTGCTGGTTCAGTAAATGCAGGCTTACCCCGAAGCTGGCGTGCCGGCATTCGAGTTGCTGTTCAATCGGGTTGGCTCCACGAAAATCAGGCAGCAGCGAGGGATGCATATTGAGCGCCCCCTTGAGGGCGCTATCAACAAGCACTTTATCGATCAGATATGGCCAGCAGGCGACCAGCAGAAAGTCGATAGCGTGTTGTTCGATCAGGTTGGCGCAATTCGCCTGCTGTGCTGCCGGGGCATAGGCAATCTCGATATCACCCGCCTGCCGTAACAAACGGTTTTGTGGTGCCATCGATACAATGTCACGGCCGCTAGCCGGCTGTCTCCGGGCGGGTGGATATTCCGGCAGGATCAATAATTCGGGCAGGTAATGTCGTTTTTGCAGCGCCTCCAGCACCTCGCAGGAAAAATTGGCTCCGCTGGCGAGTAACGCGTAACTGGCGAGCGGGACGTCGCGCTCAGGGATCATCGTCGCAGGGTTGCAGTTCGATGACACCTGTTTCGGACAGCGTGTCGAGAAAACCAAACTGGCGCATATCCCTGATCCGTTGCGGATAGAGCACGCCATCCAGATGGTCGCACTCATGCTGTACGACTCTGGCATGAAAGCCGGAAACCTCACGCTCGATCTCGTTGCCGAATTGATCGAATCCGCGGTAGTGAATGTCACGATAGCGTGGCACCATGCCGCGCATGCCGGGGACACTCAGACAGCCCTCCCAGCCCTCTTCCTGCGTGTCTCCCAGCGCCGTGATAACCGGGTTAATCAGCACTGTTTGCGGTATCGGCGGGGCATCGGCATAGCGGGGATTGGTGTGGAAGCCAAAAATGACCACACGCTGCATGACACCGATTTGCGGGGCCGCGAGCCCTGCCCCGTTTTCGGCTGCCATGGTATCCCACATATCGGTCAACAGCGGTTCGAGAATTGCAGCGTCGAAAACATCGACCTCGGTGGAAACTTCCAGTAAACGCGGATCCCCCATTTTTAATACGCTTCTGATGGTCACGCCTGTTGCCTGTTTAAATGAGTCGGATTGATTGTGCCAGATATCGGTGATATAACAAATCGCTTCACCTCGAGGATAAACCATGGCAGACACACCCCCGATCGAACCGGTTAGCGGCACCGTCGTTCCAAGGTATGCCGGTCCATCGACATTTTGCCGGCTGCCGGAACTGCGCGACGTGCCCCGGTGCGACGTTGCCATCCTCGGGATTCCATTTGACTCGGGCACCAGTTATCGACCCGGCGCCCGCTTTGGTCCACAGGCAATTCGCCAGGCCTCGCGGCATTTACGCACCAATTTTCATCCGGCTTACGATACCGAACCGTTTAAGACGATACAGGTTGCCGACGCCGGAGACGTTGCCTGCAATCCCTATAACATAGAAGAAGCTATCGCACAGATCGAAGTGACTGCCGATGAGCTGTATAAAAAGGCGCCGGCAATTATCAGTCTCGGTGGCGATCACACTATTGCAGTGCCGTTACTGCGTTCGGTGAACAAGGTTGCAGGCCAGGTGGCGCTGGTCCACTTCGACGCTCATCTCGATACCTGGGACACCTATTTCAGCGCGCCCTATACACACGGCACCCCGTTTCGGCGCGCTGCCGAAGAAAGCCTGTTTGATGACGACGCCTCCATGCATGTCGGTATTCGCGGCCCATTGTATAGTCCTGACGACCTGGCAAAAGATGAAGAGCTCGGCTTCAAGATAGTACATTGTGACGAACTGGAAGCACATGGGATCGAACACGTGGTCAAGCGCATTCGCGACCGGGTCGGTGATAATCCGCTATACCTGTCGATCGATATCGATGTGCTCGACCCGTCGCATGCGCCGGGAACCGGAACCCCCGAGATTGCGGGCATTACCAGCCGGGAAATGGTTGGTATTCTGCGCGGCCTGCAGGGAATTAACCTGGTCGGCGGAGACGTTGTCGAGGTTGCGCCGGCTTATGACCATGCCGAAATTACCTCGTTGGCGGCGGCGACGGTAGCGTTTGAAATGGTTAACCTGATCGCCTGCCGGGGTTAAAGCCCGGTTTCAGACTATTGTTGCTTCCTCGCGGATCGTATGCTGCGCAAACCAGGCTACCGAAAGCAGCAGTATGCTGCCGCCGATAAAGGTATTCAGCGAAGGTGTTTCGCTGATCACCAGCCAGACCCAAAGCGGGCCGAGTATACTTTCCAGCAGGTAGACCAGTTGCACCTCGGCCGAATTGGCGTACCTCGGTGCAATCGTCAGCACAATGAAGGCGAACGGTACCAGCACGAATCCGATGATCCCGACATAAAGCAGTTGCGTCGATGATATCGCAAGGTCCGGCGTATGGCTGAACGCGTAACAAGCGGTAAAAAAACTGCCGACGATGACCGACGGCACCAAGTCGATATCCTTTTTATACCGCACCAGCACCGCGCTGCAGGCAGTAACGATTGCGCAGCACAGCGCCAGCAGGTCGCCAGCCAGGCCATTGCTGCCATAACTACCCCAACCGATGATGAAAATGCCAAGCAACGATAAGGCGATGATCAGCCAGGTCCCCGGCCGCTGGTTTTCGCGCAACACCAGCAATGACAGGATTGCCGCAAAAACGGGAGCGGAGGATAAAAATAACAGCGTGTTGGCGACTGAGGTTCGTTGAATCGCGCCGATGAAAGTGATGTTGACAGCGGAAAAAAAGACTCCGTTGAGAATGCCAGCCCAGCCAATTCGCAGCAGTGCGGTTAGGAATTTGGCACGATAGTAAATTAACAGGATCAGGCTGATCGCGACCATCGGGAACAGGCCGCGATAAAACAACAGCGTATAATCGTTCAGTCCGGCGAGCCGGATCAACAGGCTGTCGGGGCTCAGTACCAGCACCCCACCAATCGACATCAGGATGCCTTTGCCGCGATGGCTGAGCCGAATACTATGGGAGGATTTACTCATTCAAGGCTGTTCCTGTGCAATAGTGCATGATAATGTCACGCACCGATTTAATCAGTATAAAAACCGTTCAACGGAGAATCTTCGTGCCACTAACAACTGCCACCGCGCGCCAACCGGCGCACACCCGTGTCGTAACCTGTCATGGCTATCAGCGCGATGATGGTCTGTGGGACATCGAAGGGCGAATCGTCGATACCAAACCTTATCGCTTCAAAAACCGGGATCGTGGCGGCTGGATCGAGGCCGATGAAGCCCTGCATGACATGTCGATCAGGCTGACTGTCAATCTCGAGCTCGAAGTGATCGATGTCGATGCGGTCATCGATCACTCACCCTATAACTACTGCAAGTGCGTGGCTAGCGTGGCACGTAATTTAATCGGCCTCAGGATTGCCCCGGGCTGGACGCAGAAATCGAAAGCGGCGATGGGCAGCAATAGAGGTTGCACGCACTTGACCGAACTGCTTGGACCGGTCGCAACCACTGCGATCCAGACAATCGCGAGTGAAAAGATGAAGCGCGACAAGGATAAACCAGCTGGTAAATCGAATGCGTTTCTGGACAGCTGCCACACCTATGCCAGCGATAGCCCGGTGGTAAAACTGCACTGGCCTGATCACTATACGGGTTGAAACTGATCGGGCAGCTGCCCCGCGCAGGTATACTCCTGCCATCCGGCCTGGGCATATATTGACCGCATGCCCTCATCGGGCTGGCCAGGCAAAACCGGTATACTTCGTGCCTCGACGCAATTTACGAGAGGTGTTTAGATGCTCGCGGTCATTTTTGAATTCGAACCGGTGGCAGAAAGAAGGCAGGATTATCTTGATTTCGCTGCACAGCTGGGAGCGGAACTGGAGACTATCGACGGCTTTATTTCGATCGAACGATTCGAAAGC
>CALDDP010000087.1 GCA_937936805.1 uncultured Gammaproteobacteria bacterium
GGCGAGTGCGTAGTTGTCGTCGTTGGCAACTATAATTTGCAGAAGAGTTAACGAGGTTTTCTACATTCTCGGCATGCACCTCAGGTTTCGCGACCCACGTCGAAGCCATGTCGTCCCCAAGACTGCGAATTATAACCTAACATGGGGGTTTTGGGGCTAAAATCAAGCCGGGTTTTTATCGATCGATGCTCATTACGGATATCATGACCGGTCTTCGACAAACAGATCGTAAACCGATCGGAATTTAACAGGTATAATATTTACGAGATTCGCTAGTCGTCATAGAAAAACATGCCTATTCGCAGTTTTACCCATATTTTCCTGCTGTTACTGGTCGTAGCCTGCGCTACCAACCCGGTAACCGGGCGCAAGCAATTGATGCTGATCTCGGAAAAGCAGTCGATAGTTGCTTCGCGCGATGCCTATGTCAAATTGATGGAGCCGCTCGAAGAGGAAGGCAAGATCAACACCGATCCAGAGGTGGAGAAACGGATTAACCTGATTACCGCGAAACTGATTGCCCAGGCATTGAAGTACCGGCCGGAAACCGAGAGCTGGGACTGGCGGGTGAAGATTATCGACGACCCCAAGACGGTAAACGCCTTTTGCATGGCGGGTGGCAAGATGGCCATTTACACAGGACTTATCCAACAGCTCGACGCCACCGATGATGAACTGGCCCAGGTGATGGGTCATGAGATTGCGCACGCCCTCTCGGCGCATACCGCCGAGCGGATGTCCATCGCTATGGCTACCAGCCTGGCGGTGACCGGCTTTGCGCTGACTCAGGACCAGCCCGGGGTAGCGCTCGCCGGGGCCTCGCTCGCGGCGGCATTGGCGATCCAGTTACCCAATAGTCGCCGCTCCGAATCGGAAGCGGATGTCATTGGTATCGAGCTCGCTGCGCGCGCGGGCTACGACCCCCATGCAGCCGTCAGCCTGTGGGAGAAAATGGCCAAAGTATCCGGTAACGACAGTAAATTCGATTTCCTGAGCACGCATCCGGCCCCTGCCAAACGAATGGAAGTGCTCGGCCAGCTGATACCGGAGATGATGCCTTATTACGAGGAAAAAGGAGACCGTCCGCTCTATCCGCTGAAATCCGATTAGTTTTCCGGTACTCGAATCCACCGATACCTTTCATCTTGATTATTGTCAACCCGGGAAATGGAGTCTGGGTCAGGTGGTCATGATAATATGAAAAAATGCCTGCATCCCGGGAGTTGGTTTCACCTGCATGAACCAGATTAAAGAGCCTGAGCAGTCCGTCGGCGTTAATATCGAGACCCCGCATGCGTTTAGCCGCGAGCAGATTTTGTCGACTCTGTCAGCCACGCCCTCCGGTCTGACGCTTGACGAAGCAAAGCGGCGTCAGCAGCAATATGGCCCTAATGCTCTTCCCAGGAAAACGCCACCCGGCCTGATCCAGGTTTTCCTGAACCAGTTCAAGAGTCCGTTGATATATGTGCTGGTTGCGGCCGCGCTGGTGTCGTTATTGATTCAGGAATTTTCCGACGCAATATTCATAGGTGCGGTGCTGTTGCTCAACGCAGTGATTGGCACTGTGCAGGAGTTCTCGGCGCAGCGCAGCGCAGACGCGCTGCAAAAGTTGATGACCACGCAGGTACGCGTGCTGCGCGAAGGCGACGCCTACGAGATCAACTCGGAAGAAATCGTGCCGGGCGACATCGTGTTACTGAATTCGGGCGAGCGCGTGCCGGCGGATATGCGCATTCTCGACAGTCATAATCTTGAAATCGACGAGTCCCTGCTGTCGGGAGAATCGATCGCGGTGATCAAGAATGCCGGCGTGGTTCTCGACGACGATACGGTTCTCGGTGATCGCGTTAACATGGCTTTTGCCGGCAGCCTGGTGAATCGGGGACGGGCCAGTTGCGTGGTCGCAAGTATCGGTCTGGCGACTGAACTGGGTACTATTGCCGAATCCGTCACTGGGGATACCGACGCCAAGGCACCGCTGCAGGAACGCATGGAACGATTTACCCGACGAGTTGCGATTTTTGTCGGTTGCGCGGTGGTAGTGATGGCGACCACCCTGCTGGTTCGAGGCATGCCGCTGTCGGAGATATTTCTGTCCTCGGTGGCGTTGTCGGTTTCGGTGATCCCGGAAGGTCTGCCGGTCGCACTGACCGTGGCGCTGGCTATCGGCATGCGCCGTATGGCAAAACGTGACGTCATCGTACGCCGTCTGATCGCGGTCGAAGCGTTGGGTTCCTGCACTTACATTGCATCCGATAAAACGGGCACATTAACCGCCAATCAGCTAACCGTGCGTCGGCTCGTGTTTCCGGGGCACCGCGACTGGCAGGTCAGTGGTGACAGCGATCAACCCAATGGCAAAATCACCACGGCTCACGGAGAAGCAGATGCTGGCGATCATGCATTACTGTCGGCGGCATGCCGTTGTGCGGTGCTTGCGAACGAGGGTTATCTCGGACACCAGAATGGCATCTGGGCGCGTAGTGGCGACGCGGTTGATGTCGCCCTGTTGATCATGGCGCACCGGGCAGACTGGACCCGTGCCGAGGCGATTAGCGAGTGCCCCGAAATCGCCAGCATCCCATTTGAATCGGAACGATTGTATAGCGCGAGCCTCAATCAGTTTGACGGAAATCCGCGTGCTTTTGTCAAAGGCGCTTTCGAAAAATTGCTGTTGATGTGCGACAAGATCGTGTCAGTGAATGGCGTTAACGAGCTCGATGCCGCGGCAGTCGAAACCCAGGCCAGGACACTGGCTGAGGATGGCTACCGGGTGATTGCGATGGCTTACGGCGATATCGATATCGATAGCGGAGAAGAATTCAGCCACAGCCAATTAAAAAATCTGACCCTGATTGGTCTCGTCGGCTTGATAGATCCCTTGCGGCCCGAAGCGAAATCTGCGGTGGCTAAATGCCGCGCCGCGGGTATCCGCGTGGCAATGGTGACTGGTGATCATCCGGTCACCGCATTGACTATCGGGCGGGAGCTCGATCTGCTCGAAGACGAGTCGCAGGTGGTCACCGGACCACAGTTAAAGGCAGCCGGTTCGGCGACGGAAATCGACCGGATGACGCAGTCTGCGACGGTGTTTGCACGGGTTGAACCGAAACAGAAACTCGATATCGTGCAATCGTTACAGCGTAACGGACACTACGTTGCCGTCAGCGGCGATGGCGCCAACGATGCACCGGCGCTGCGTGCGGCCCAGGTCGGAGTCGCGATGGGCGAGAGCGGCACCGATGTGGCTCGTGAAACCGCTGATATTATTGTCACCGATGATAATTTCGAGTCGATCGTCGACGGTGTCGAAGAAGGACGCATCGCGTACGCCAATGTACGCAAGGTCATTTTTCTGTTGATCTCCACCGGTGCCGCAGAATTAGTGTTGTTTGTATTGTCGATGATTACGGCTTTGCCACTGCCGTTGCTGGCGGTGCAATTGCTGTGGCTGAACCTGGTGACCAATGGTATCCAGGACATCGCGCTTGCGTTTGAACCGGGTGAGGGAGGTGAACTCAGGCAGCCGCCAAGGCCACCCAAAGAGGCGATATTCAACCGTATCATGCTCGAACGGGTAATTATTTCGGCCATCGTTATCGGCGTGGTCGCGTTTGGCCTGTTTAAATACCTGCTCGACCAGGGTTTCACGCTCGAGCAGGCACGTAACAATACGCTTTTGCTGATGGTGCTGTTCGAAAACGTACATGTATTCAACAGCCGCTCGGAATCCCTGTCGGTGTTCCGCCATAATCCGATGCGCAACAAGCTGTTGCTCGGCGGTACCATTGTTGCCCAGCTGGTGCACATCGGCGCGATGTATACCCCCTGGCTCGGAGATGTGCTCGGTGCTAGCCCGGTTAGCTTTGTCCAGTGGCTCACCCTGTTGGGTCTGGCATTTTCAGTGCTGCTGGTGATGGAGCTGCACAAGTGGTTCAGATCCAGAGTGACGATCAATCCAGTAAGCCGCATAACCGCCTCCGTCTAGCCATAGAATACTTGATTGGGGTCAACATCCACTGCTCAGGATAATGATGCAATATAATAAGTCATAAAAGGGGGAGAGTTCGATGTTCAAATCAATCGTAGTTGCCTTTGATGGTTCGGTGCATTCCAGCAAAGCTCTTGAGATTGGTGCAACCCTCGCGTCACGGGACCAGGTGGCGCTTGGTATTATCTACGTAATCGATGCCGCTCACATGCAAATACCGGCCGAGATGCGCAAAATGGGCGAAATCGAACATATAATCGAACCCATGCCGAGAATGGTGATTGACTTTGAGGAAGCACCGATCAATCTGGTTAACACCATAGCGCAGAATTCGGCCGAATCGGAGAAGGCCATGGTGCAGTATGCCGATTTTCTGGTCGAGCAGGCACGCATGAGTGCGAAGGAGTATGGTGTGCAGGATGTGGATGCCAGGTCCGTACTGGGCAGCCCCGCCGAAGAAATAGTGGCTTTCGCCAAAGAGCGCGAGGCAGACCTGATTGTTTGCGGTAGTCGAGGTTTTGGTCGCTTAAAGAGCGCGCTTCTCGGCAGTATCTCGCATAAGATCTCGCAACTGGCCGAATGCAGTTGCCTGACGGCAAAGTAAAGCATTATTTCGTAATCTTGACGAGGTTGACATGAAGCAGAAGAAAACCAGGCTTTTCGTTATCGTCGATCCTACCGCCGAGCACCAGGTCGCGCTGGTAAAGGCCTTGCTAATCGCCAAGCTCGGGGGCTGTCATATTCATGCCTTCCTGTGTATACACAAGAGTCTGGACGAAGCGGGAGAATACTCGTCGCGCAAGGATTTCAAAAAGCGCACGCTCAAGGAAGCAGAAGCATGGCTGGAAACACTGATGCAACCCTGCAAGGTTAGTAATGTGCCCTATAGCACAGAGGTTGTATGGAATAGTAAATGGGTCGATGCGTCGATCCATGCAGCTGAAAAGTCGGCTTGTGACCTGATGATCAAGTCGACTTTTCACCACAGCAAGGCACGCCGGTTTTTCAGCAAAACTTCCGATTACTACATGATGGAGCACTGTGCCAGCCCGATACTGTTCACCGACCAGGCACAGGACTGGAAGTCGGATCGAATTCTGGCCTGTCTCGATCTTGAGTCTGGCGATCCAGAGCATGCCAGACTAAACGACGTAATTTTGCGCGATGCGCGCGCATTTGCGGATATCGTCGGCATGGATCTGTACATTGCATGTGCCTACCTGATTTCGATCGATGTCGAACATTTGCCGTTAAAGGCGCCTGCTGGTGAGATCACCCCGGAGCAATTAGCTGAGTTGTATGATATTGATCCGACAAGGCTTGTCCTGCGCCAGGGCGACATTGTCGCAACCCTGCGGGAGATTTGCGACGAAATCGACCCAAGTATTGTCGTCATGGGTTCGCTCGCGCGCAGCGGGATCAGCGGCAAACTGATCGGTAACACCGCCCAGAAATTGCTCGACATCGTTGATGCCGATGTACTGACGGTCAATTAACCAGCAGTTCCCTGATTTGCTGGATTTGCTGCGGGCTGATACCGTCGCTGCCGATATTGAAAACCTCGGCCAACGCCTTGTCCCGCGTGTCGATCGGCTGGCTGGTCAGTAGTTGTTGCTCGAGTACTTGCAGGTTCGCTTCTGACGGATCATCCTCGCGCGCGAGGATGCGTTTGCGCAACTCTTCAACGGGTGCCTCGCAGTTTATAATTACCCTCTTGCAGGCAGCACTTGTTTGCGTCTCGAGCATTTGCCGACGGCGCGATTGTTGCAGGAAGGTTGCGTCGAGAATAACCGTAAAGTCGGCATCGATTATCGTTTGCGCAATATCCTGCAATCTGCGATAGGTGAGCTCGGTGGCTTCCTCGGTGTAAATACCCTGGTCCAGTGCAGAATCTGTCTGTTCTGCCGCATCCAGATCAAACAAATGCTTTCTGACCACGTCGGACCTAACCTGTATCGCCCCCAGCGCCTCGACCAGTTTTGCCGCGATAGTCGATTTTCCCGATCCGGACAGGCCATGCATAATTATCATGCCAGCGCGATGGTTATCCGCCCAGAGCCTGGCAAGTTCGATATAGTCGAGGGCCGGTTTGAGATGAGACTGACAGGTTTTGCTTTCCCTGTCCTGCTGCTGGATGCGTAACGCTGCTACCTTGGCGCGCACCAGGGCGCGATAGATAAAGTAGTAGCGCAGTAGTTTAACCCCCGCGTATTCGCTACTGATAGCCAGGTATTGATTGATAAAACGCCAACAATACTCGGGATAACCGCGTGCCTGTAAATCCATCGCCACGAACGCCACTTCGCTGATGGTATCGATCCAGCGTAGCTGGGGATTAAACTCGATACAGTCAAACAGGATTACCCGATCCTGGATCAGGGCCATGTTGCCGAGATGCAAGTCACCATGACACTCGCGCACGAATCCGTCCCGCTTGCGCGCATCGATGCTGGTCAGCAAGTGATTGTTTTCCTGGTACCAGCGTTTTAACTGGAAATAGCTGTTCGGCAGGAACTCGGTTCCGATTGCCTGTGCGATATGTACCATGTTTTCTTCGCTCCATCGGGCTGCCACGACAGCGGAACCGAAATCGCTGGCCGGGTCGGCCCGGTCGCTGGCCGCATGCATCTTGGCTACCGTGGTGGCGATAGCGTCGATCAGCTCGTCGTTTAAATCGTGGTTGGTGGCGTGGGCACTGAGCAGGCATTGTTGTGGAAACTCCAACATCTTGATCGCGTATTCGATGACTTCCCCACTGCCGTGCAAGCGTGGTGAGGTTTCACTACCGCGTATCTCGACCAGTTCGAGGTAAATTTCAGGCGCGAAGCGGCGATTCAGACGCAATTCCTCGGCGCAATAGAAATGTCGTTTTTCCAGGGTAGAGAAATCGAGAAATCCAAAGTCAACCGGCTTCTTGATCTTGTAAGCGTAGTCCCCGGTCAGGATTATCCATGAGATGTGGGTTTCTATCAGGCGCAGGTATTTGATCGGATGCCCGAACGCCAACGGGTTGTCGAGCGAAGCGATCAGCCTGTTCGCATCCGCATCATCGATACTGGGCAGCTTTGCGTGGGTTACGTGACCCGTCATCCATTTCCCCGGTGGTCTTAAGATATCAGCTACTTTAAAAAAATGACGATGACGCGTACTGATCAACGTCAAGTATTGCGAAAACAGTCCCGCTATTATTTAAAGTTTCCCATTTATTTATTAAAGCAAATTCGCGGCTGTTCACCCTGGCGTCGTCTTTGCGCTTTCACCTGGTCATTACCGCGAAAGTAGCGGCCCGATTTATCGCAATCTTGCGATGCCTTGATCCCGAGATCCCGATAAATCGGACCGCCGCTTTCGCGGGGATGCCTACAAGGGTTGGGGACTAAAGTGAAACGGGGAGACTCAAAGGAATCGGGGATGACTCGATGAATGGACGGGTCACGGACTACCAATTGAAGCGATAGTTGATATCCAGCAGCGCAGCATAGTTGTTTTCATACTTGCCTTTTACCCGTCCACTTAAGGCTGAATTTTCCTGATCGACGGGGGCGTCGCCGATATCCACGTATTCGAAATTGACCGTAACAATGTCGCCGCTGTCCAGTTCTCGTTCGACGCCTACGCCAACTACCCAGAGTTCGTCGAGCGGCAGGTAAACTGTCCTGTCATCGTCGTCTACCGGAGATGCCATATAGCCGATGCCGGCGTTCACCTGTGTTCTACTATCCCAACGATAACCAACCCCGATACTCGCAAAATAGGTATCTTCGAAGGTAGACTCCACCGATACACTGTCCGGTCCCGCTGAAACCGAGGTAACCCCGAAGGCCGACATATCGAGCCAGATAATATCGGCGGTGATACTATAGTGGTCATTGAGTTGGTGAAACAGGCCAAGCTGTACCTGTTGAGGGACCTTGAAATCGACATCAATCTCCCCCAGCAAATCCAGATCGTTCAGTGCCACCAGGTATATATTATCGATGTTTTCGAGCTCGGGACTCCCATCCAGGTCGATCTCCGTTTCAGAGCGATAAGTGATCCCAAAACGGGTCTCCGGGCTGAATTCATATAGCGAGCTAAGCGTAAATCCCGTACCGATACCATCCTCTTCCAGCTTCATACGCCCGTCGCCGCGGGGGCCGACGTTATTAACGCGGGCTTTCGACTCCGAAGCTGCATACATGATCTGTATGCCCGCCGCGACAGACAATTCCTCGCTCCAGCGGTAAGCCAGCGAATTATTAAGCGCCAGAAACACCAGCGAGGTTTCCTGTGACAGGTAACGGCCTGACCAGCTTTTGCCATAATCCCAGCCAAAACCGGACGGCACAGTTACCGAAAAACCATATACCCATTCGTCGTTCAGGGGCTTGACATAATAGGCGCCCGGGATAAAGTTGATAGCATCCTCCTCGTCAGCATCCCCGCCACCGAATGTCGCCTCGTCGACCTCGAAATTAGAGTGACTGTAGGCTGTAGCCAGTTGTAACTCGAGTGATTCCGGCACGCGGGTGATGCCCGCCGGGTTCCAGAAGGCGGCATCAGGAGAGTCGGCAAGGGCCGTCAAACCTGTAAAACCGGGGCGCTTAGCCTCGACACTGGTGGCAATCGATAACAGGGCAAGCGCGATACGATAACTATAACTACAGAGGGCAAAGGGTCGATTCATAAATATCTCGATATAACTGATTCAAGGTTGGGCCAAATATAGTAACCGGTTTCTATCTACAGTAGGACGCCATCTCGGGGGAATGCTTGCAAAAGTGAAGCACGGCAGGGACGCCGTGCTTCAAGCGGTTCCATGGATGGACCAAACGGCGCTTTCTGCCGTTTGGGAGCGCCTTTTGCAAGCATTCCCCCGAGGTGGCCTTGGGATACTAGTGAACCTGCAATCTATATTGTTCCGGGAAGCCGTGTGAGCGAGCATGAAGGATGGTGTTTATTGGTAACGGCTGAGGTTAACCGGAATTCGCTGGGCACCGAAGTGTCCGGGCTGGTCGAGGAAATGCCCCGGCAACGCTGTACCGCAGTTGGCGCAGCAGCCGTTGGCATCGAGACCCCAGTGTCCGAGCACGTACCAGTCGCGTTCGATCAACAGTTCTCCACAGGAATGACACCAGGTACTCGAGCCCTTGTTATCGTGGACGTTTCCGGTATAGGCATAGTGTACGCCGTTGTCGATCGCGATTTTTCGCGCACGGGTCAGGGTGGCGGCCGGTGTGCTCTTGATGTCGAGCATCTTCCAGTCGGGGTGGAAGGCGGTAAAGTGCATCGGCACGTCGGCGCCGAGTTTATCGACTACCCATTTGGTCATTGCATGCAGTTCTTCGTCGGAATCGTTTTCACCGGGGATTAACAGCGTTGTTAGTTCGAGCCAGACATCGGTTTCGCGGTTGATGTACTCCAGGGTTTCGAGCACCGGCGCCAGGTGCCCGCCGCAAATCTTGTGGTAGAAGCGGTCGGTAAAGGCCTTCAAATCGACGTTGGCAGCGTCCATCGCGGCAAAGAATTCAACCCTGGGTTCCGGATCGATATAACCGGCGGTTACCGCAACGGTCTTAATGTCATGTTCGCGACAGGCTGCGGCGACGTCGATCGCGTACTCATGGAAAATGACAGGATCGTTATAGGTGAAAGCGACGCTGAGGCAGGACAGCTCGGCGGCAACTTTCGCCAGTTTCTGCGGCGATGCGGCATCGGCCAGGGTATCCATTTCACGTGATTTGGTCATATCCCAGTTCTGGCAAAACTTGCAGGCCAGGTTACAGCCGGCGGTGCCGAACGACAGCACTGCGCTACCCGGAAAATAATGATTCAGCGGCTTTTTCTCGATCGGATCGACGCAAAAACCACTCGAACGACCGTAGCTGACCAGCTTGATTTCATCATCGAGGCGCTGTCGTACATAACACAGCCCGCGTTGTCCATCGCGCAGATGGCAGTGTCGCGGACACAGGTCGCATTGCAGGCGGCCGTCTTCGAGACGGTGCCAGTAGCGGGTGGAAACTATAGAATCCTGCATGGCTTGATCCTCGGCAAGTAGATGCAATGCGCGCGGGTTATAATGGTCGAATCACAATTCATAGAGGACAGATCATGAGTACGCGCGCAGCGGCGGTTGCCGGTTACTTCTACGAGGCGGATGCGGGGCGGTTGCAACATCTTGTCAATGACCTGTTAAGCGCTGAATCAACGGTTCCCGAGGCTTTGCCGGAAGCCCTGATAGTACCACACGCTGGCTATATCTATTCAGGTTCGACCGCTGCTTACGCGTTTCGTTGCCTGTTAGCTGATCCTGATCAAGTAAAACGCGTGCTCTTGATCGGACCCGCGCACCGGGTCTATATCGATGGCATGGCGATCCCGTCGGTGGATTACTTTGCGACCCCTTTGGGTGAGGTCCCGCTTGACCGACCCGGACTCGAACAGATCAGTCGCCTGCCCGGCGTGCAGGTCTCCGACGAGGCGCATCGCGAAGAGCATAGTCTCGAAGTGCAGTTGCCCTTTTTGCAAACCGTGCTGAATGATTTTTCGCTGGTGCCCGTAGTGGTAGGAGGGGCAGGTGCCGAACAGGTGGCGACGGTTATCGATACGCTCGCCGCCGATCCGTATACGCTGGTCGTGGTCAGCTCCGATATGTCGCATTTCCTGAGTTACCAGGATGCCCGGCGGGTCGATGCCAGCACCTGTGAACATATTCTGCATAAATCCACCACGCTCAGGGGCGAAGAGGCCTGTGGTGCGCGTGCGATTAACGGCCTGATGGCATCGAACCGCTTTCGGGATATGGATGTGACTTTGCTGCACGCCTGTAACTCCGGCGATACCGCGGGTCAACCAGACCGGGTGGTTGGCTATGCCGCTTTCGCTCTGCATTGATTTAAGCGACGACGAGCGCGCCGCGTTGCTCGACATCGCACGGCGGTCGATCGTGAACGGCCTCGATTCCGGCGCAGCGTTACAACTCGATGTTACCCGGCTCGATAAAAATCTGGCTGTTGACGCGGCGGTGTTCGTGACCCTGACCATCGATGGCAACCTGCGCGGTTGCATCGGTTCGCTGCAAGCGTCGGCTGCGCTGGCCCAGGCAGTGGCGAACTCGGCTTTCAACGCGGCATTTCGCGACCCGCGTTTCACGCAGCTGCGGGACGACGAGGTCGAAAATTTAACTATCGAAGTATCGGTGTTGTCGTCGATGGAACTAATTCCACTCGAGACGCGCCAGGAGTTACTCGATAATTTACAGCCGGGGGTGGATGGTTTGCTAATCGAAGACCAGGGACACCGCGCCACGTTTTTGCCCCAGGTATGGGATAAAATTTCCACTGCCGACGAGTTTGTCGGGCAATTGATGCTGAAAGCCGGTCTTTCCGCTGGACACTGGTCGAGTACTATCCGCTGTTATCGCTATCACAGCATTTCTTTTGCCGAGAATTAATCCGGCTACCGGTTGGAGCGTTGCTTATTTTCCGTTATTATCTGCGCACCTTTCCATCCCCGCAAAGTGACCCAATCGAACATGCTATGCCTTCCCGGTAGTCCGGCATTATCCGAATTCAGAATTAGAAAACTCGAACAACAACTGGCCGCCGCCGGGATCAGCGTAAACGGTCTCAGCAGTCGTTATATTCACCTGATCGATAGCGCGGGGCAGAACCCGGCCGACGCCGAACTCGAAGTGCTGACGAACCTGTTGACCTACGGTCCGATAATGCAGGCGGAGCAGACAGGCGGCCGTGAATTCTATGTGCTACCGCGCCCCGGTACCATTTCGCCCTGGGCCAGCAAGGCGACCGACATTGCCCACAATTGTGGTCTGCAGCAGATAAACCGAATCGAGCGCGGCATCCTGTACACGGTCGATACTGCGGACGAAGTGCCGCTAGACCTGCTGCACGATCGTATGATCGAGTCCGTTTTTACCAGGCTAGAGGATTGTGCCGCGTTGTTTCAGACTCACCAACCGCGGCCGCTGAGCGAGATCGATACCACGCAGCAGGGCCGCAGTGCGCTGGTACAGGCAAACATCGATCTCGGGCTCGCGCTATCAGCGGATGAAATCGATTACCTCGCGCAGGCTTATATCGAGTTAGGTCGCAATCCCAGTGATGTCGAGTTGATGATGTTCGCCCAGGCCAACTCCGAGCATTGCCGGCACAAGATCTTCAACGCGAGCTGGACTATCGATGGCGTCGACCAGGACATGTCGTTGTTCGGCATGATCAAGAATACCTACGCGCTACACAGCGACGGCGTGTTGTCGGCATACCACGATAATTCGGCGGTAATCGAGGGATTCAGCGCAACCCGGTTCGCGCCGACCGCGAACACGGCCGATTACCGGTATGAAGACGTGCAGCTCGATATCCTGATGAAGGTCGAGACTCATAACCACCCGACCGCGATTTCGCCCTTTCCGGGTGCGGCAACCGGTTCCGGCGGCGAAATACGCGATGAGGGCGCGACCGGCACCGGTTCCAAACCCAAGGCCGGCTTGTGCGGGTTTTCGGTATCGAATCTGAAGATTCCCGGCTTTGAACAGCCCTGGGAACAGGATAATGGCAAACCGGGGCGCATTGCCTCCGCGCTCGATATCATGCTCGAGGGTCCTATCGGCGCAGCCTCGTTCAATAACGAATTCGGACGCCCGAACACCTGCGGTTATTTTCGTACCTACGAGCAAAGCGTGGCCACAGAGAGCGGATCCGAAGTACGGGGTTATCACAAACCTATCATGGTCGCAGGTGGCGTCGGCATTATTCGGCGAGAGCATATCGATAAACAGGACATTCCACCCGGCGCCAATATCATCGTGCTCGGTGGCCCGGCGATGCTGATCGGTCTCGGTGGTGGCGCTGCCTCGTCGATGGCAAGCGGCAGCAGCAGCGAGAGTCTCGATTTTGCTTCGGTGCAGCGCGGTAACCCGGAGATGGAACGTCGCGTGCAGGAAGTTATCGATCGCTGTTTCGCGCAGGGACAAGCCAACCCGATTCTGTCGATCCACGACGTTGGGGCAGGCGGTCTATCCAATGCCTTGCCCGAACTGGTGAATGATGCCGGGCGAGGTGCCGAACTTGATTTACGCCGCGTTCCCAATGATGAACCCGGTATGTCGCCGATGGAAATCTGGTGCAACGAAAGCCAGGAACGATACGTACTTGCGGTAGCGGATGAACGCCTGCCGGATTTTATTGTCCTGTGTGAGCGTGAGCGGTGTATCTACGCGATACTGGGTAAGGCGACTGAACGTCGCGATTTACGAGTTAACGATGCGCAGTTCGATAACAGGCCCGTAGATCTGCCGCTGGAAGTGTTGCTGGGCAAGCCGCCCAAGATGCATCGCAATGCCACGCACAGCGAAACCGCGCAGCCTGAATTTGCGCGTGGTGAAGTTGATCCGCTCGAGGCACTTTACCGCGTATTGCGCCTGCCGACGGTGGCTGACAAGACCTTTCTCATCAGCATCGGTGATCGCTCGGTTAGCGGGCTGGTAGCGCGCGATCAAATGGTAGGGCCCTGGCAGGTGCCGGTAGCCGACGCGTCGGTAACACTGACCGATTATCAGGGTTTCAGTGGTGAAGCGATGAGCATGGGTGAGCGCACTCCGCTGGCGTTGCTCGATGCGCCAGCGGCCGGGCGTATCGCGATTGGTGAAGCCCTGACTAACCTGGGTTCAGCCTGGGTTGGCGATTTGTCGCGTACCGTTTTATCCGCTAACTGGATGGCGGCGGCCGGGCATGCCGGCGAGGACGCGAGGCTGTTTGATACGGTCAGGGCGGTGGGAATAGAGCTCTGTCCCGAACTGGGCGTCACGATTCCGGTGGGCAAGGATTCTTTGTCGATGCAAACCCGCTGGCAGGAGGGTGACAGTGACAGGTCGGTTACCGCGCCGTTATCGTTGATTATCTCCGCCTTCGCGCCCGTTGCCGACGTGCGCAGGACGGTGACTCCCGATATCAAGCCCGGTGCGCAAAAGTCATATTTGTTGCTGCTCGATCTTGGTGATCGTCAGAATCGCATCGGCGCCTCGGCGTTAACCCAGGTTTACGCTCAGATAGGGACAAATGGCCCCGATCTCGACGATGCCGGCTTGTTCAAGACCGCTTTTGCCACCTTGCAATTGATGCTTGAACAGGAGTTATTGCTCGCTTACCACGATCGCTCGGACGGTGGGCTCGTCGTCACTTTATGCGAAATGGCGTTTGCCGGGCAAAGTGGCCTGCTCTGTGATACCTCCGTGCTTGGTGACGATGTGCTCGCTGCATTGTTCGCCGAAGAGCTTGGCGTGGTGGTGCAGGTGCTGGAATCGAACCTGGCCACGGTTGAGTCGATGCTGCAGCAAGTCGGTCTCGATCACCTGGCCCATCGTATCGGCGAACCTCAGAGTGAGGCGAACCTGCGTATAGTTCATGCCGGGGAAACGGTAATCGATGAACCCATCGTCGAACTGCAGCGCGCCTGGTCTGAAACGACTTTGCAGATGCAATCATTGCGCGACAACCCGGAGTGCGCGCGCCAGGAATTCGAATTGATTCAGCCGGGTCAGCCGGCCAGACTGTTTTCCAGCCTGAGTTTTGATCCAGCCGATAATATTTGCGCGGAACTGGTCGGCGGTGCACGACCTCGTGTCGCGATTCTGCGCGAGGAAGGTGTCAACGGGCAGGTCGAAATGGCGGCCGCGTTTGATCGCGCGGGCTTTAGCGCGACCGATGTGCACATGAGCGATATTATTTCCGGTCGGGCGAGTCTAGCCGATTTTCAGGGTATTGCCGCCTGCGGGGGGTTCTCCTATGGCGATGTGCTGGGCGCGGGTGAGGGCTGGGCCAAGTCGATTCTTTACAACGCGCGTGCTTTCGACGAGTTTTCGGCATTTTTCGAGCGTAGCGACAGTTTCGGACTGGGCATATGCAACGGCTGCCAGATGATGTCGAACCTCTATCAAATGATTCCCGGGGCCGCCCACTGGCCGCGTTTCGTACGAAATAAATCGGAACAGTTCGAGGCGCGCGTGGTAATGGCTGAAATTCTCGATTCGGCATCGCTGTTTCTCGATGCGATGCAGGGCTCGATGATGCCGGTCGTCGTCGCTCACGGTGAAGGTCGTGTCGAAACCAGGGATTGCTCCGCGGCCGGGTTGCTCGAGCGCCGGCTTGCCTGTCTGCGCTATGTCGACGCCACCGGCGAGGCCAGTGAAATTTATCCGCTCAATCCGAACGGTTCCCAACTCGGTTTGAACGGTTTCAGCAATGAAGACGGGCGCTTTACCATAATGATGCCGCATCCGGAACGCGTTTTTCGCAGCGTACAGAATTCATGGCCGGCTCCGGAGTGGGGTGAATACGGTCCATGGATGCGCATGTTCCGTAACGCGCGTCGCTGGATCGACCGGGCGTGACCCTCAAACCCAGGCCGATCTGCTGGTTATCTCGTGTACCGATTAGCCTGCGCTGGAAACGGTTCCGGCGCTTGAGCAGGCGCCTGGCAAACCAGTCATAACTAGCAATTTGGCGCTGATTTATGCCTGCCTCAAGCGACTCGAAATCGAGATGAAAGGTATCGAAGCGGGCGGTTATCTGTTTACTCACCGGAACTAGTGGTCGATATCGGGGTCTAGGATCTATTCAAGTACAAGGGCTGACAATGATTAAAATAAAGAGGAGCTGGGAAATCCCGGAATCCGAGGTAACGCCGGAATCGCTTTACCTGCGACGTCGCGAATTTATCAAGACGGGCGGGTTAATCGGTGGTGCATTGCTGTTGAACCCGCTGGCGGCTGCG
The DNA here is from genome assembly GCA_937936805.1 of uncultured Gammaproteobacteria bacterium. Classification (GTDB taxonomy): domain Bacteria; phylum Pseudomonadota; class Gammaproteobacteria. Next base: position 15,767 of record CALDDP010000087.1, read on the forward strand.
CAAGCGTCGATCGCTATCGGTGACTACCAGGAAAAAGTAGTATCGCTGGATGAGGAAATCACCGAGGAAGAGGACGCGACCAGCTATAACAACTTTTACGAGTTTGGCACTGGCAAGGAAGATCCGAAGAAACATTCTCAGCGCTTTCAAACCGATGACTGGCAAATTGTCGTCAGTGGCGAATGTGAAAAATCGGGCACCTATGGTCTCGAAGACCTGGTCAAACCATTCCCGATCGAAGAACGTATTTATCGTCTGCGCTGTGTCGAAGCCTGGTCGATGGTAATTCCATGGCTGGGTATTCCAATGGGATCGATTTTGAGCAGCCTGCAGCCGACCTCCAGGGCAAAGTACGTGGCCTTGAAGACCCTGCATGACCCGGTACGCATGCCCGGGCAGCAGCGTTCGGTATTAAACTGGCCTTACCGCGAAGGTCTTACCATCGCCGAGGCTATGCATCCACTGACGATATTATCGGTTGGTATGTACGGCAAAACCATGCCCAATCAGAACGGCGCGCCAATTCGACTGGTGGTGCCGTGGAAATATGGTTTCAAAAGTATCAAGTCGATCGTCGGCATCGAGTTCACCGAGGAACAACCGCAGACCTCGTGGAATATCGCGGCTCCGCGGGAGTACGGCTTTTACTCGAACGTCAATCCGCAAGTCGACCATCCGCGCTGGTCGCAGAAACGTGAGCGCCGAATCGGCGAAATTTTCAAGCGCGATACGCTCATGTTTAATGGCTACGGGGAGGAGGTC
>CALDDP010000088.1 GCA_937936805.1 uncultured Gammaproteobacteria bacterium
GGCGGATGGCCTGGGAGTCGCTATTTATGCCGCGCGTATCCGTGGCGAGTTTGCGCGTGACCTGGGTGGAAAAATCTAGCTCGGTATAAGCGCCACCCGCAATCGAACCTGGTCAGGCGCTGGTGACGTACTGTAAAACCTCAACCACCTGTGCAGGTGTCTCCGCCCAGGCCATGGCCGCGGCATCGACTTCTTTCAGCGGGTGTACGATGTCATCGGCGTGCAGGGTAATGTAAGGCTTGCCGATCGCGGCACAGTAACCGGCGTCAAACGCTGCATTCCACTGCTTGTACTGATCTCCAAAACGCACCACAGCAATATCGCATTTCTCGAGCAGGGTTTTGGTGCGAATCGCGTTGACCTTCGATGATTTATGATCGCGCCAGTAACCGTCTACCTGCGGGCCGAGCATGTCGCCGGCGGCATCGCTGGCTTCGTGATCGGTTACCGGGGAAGTAAATGTCAGCGGCAACTCGAGGCGGTTGGAGCCTTCGATAATCTGTTCCCGCCAGTCGCTGTGAATCTCGCCCGAGAGATATACGTTCCACGTCATAGCTTGCTCCTGTATTATTCAGTATGTTTGCTGTAACAGGTGATGCCCTGTCATAGCTGCCAAAGAGAAATATTATTTAACAATTCGCGGCAGAAAGACAATGCTAAAATGCCGCCAATTAACCAGCTAAGCGAAAGAGCCTGAATTTGTCATCGATTCGTAATTTATTGCAGGTCTTAGTCCTGTCCGCAGTGCTGGCTTTGCTGCCTTTGCCTGCCTGGTCGCAAGCGGCGATATCCCCGGACAGTGCGGCGACCACGGAGTTGCTGCAAAGTCGTATCAAGGAAGTCGAGGCTTCCAGCGATGCGGAGTCGGTTGCTTTGCTGGAGCTGTATCGCAAATCGATCAGCCTGATCGAGCAACGGCAGAGTTACGAAGAGGCCACACAGAAGTTTATCGAGGCGCGTGAGCAGGCGCCGAAGCAGTCAGCCGAGCTGCGCGAGCAACTGGGAAAGCTTGAAACCAGTGCTTTAGAGAAGCTTCCGATTTCCCTATCACGTGAAGACTTGCCCGAGCTTCAGCGTCGATTACTCGGCGAAAAGGCTGATCTGGCAGGGCTTACTAGCACACTGACGGGGCTGGAGGCTGCGCTGGATACGCAGGCGCAACGTCCGCAGCAGGTGCGTGAACGACTTAACGAGGGCCAGAAAGATCTGCTGCAAATCCAGGAAGGCCTGGAATCGCTGGCCTCCGCAGGTCAGGCTTCGCGTCTGATCGAGGCCGAGCGGTGGGCGTTGGAGCACGAGTTGCGAACGCTTAACGTGGAAATGGAAATGCTCAACCAGGAGTTGCTCAGTCAGCCAATGCGAGTCGAACTACTGAGTGTACAGCGTGACAAGGCGTCACTGGAACTCAGTCGAGAGTCGAGTTTTATCGCATTGCTCGAGGCGCTGGTTACGGAGCGACGTCTCAGCGAAGCGGAGACAGCAAAAGAGGCGGCCGACGAGACCGCACGGCAAACTTTCGGTAAGCACCCGCTGGTGCAGGATATCGCAAACGAGAATACCCAGCTCGGCGATCAGTTGAACAGCCTGGCGACGGCACTGGACGATATCACCCGGCAGGAGAACAAGGCTGCCGCACAGGCCAAACGGGTTGCTGACAATTTTCGCCTTACGCGGCAGAAACTGGAAATTGCCGGCCTCGGCGAGGCACTGGGACAGTTGTTGCTCCAGCAACGGCGCAGTTTGCCGGATTCCAGCGATTTCGACGCTGTCGAGAAGCGTCGTCAACAGCTCGTAATCGAATCCAGTCTGCGCCAGATTCGCAACCAGCAGGAAAGAGCTCGCTTACGCGATATCAACGTTTATGTCGATGAGCGGATGGCGGAGAAGAAGCTTACCGATACCTGGCGATCTCTGTTGCGCGACGAAATTCTGAAGCTGGCCGAGTTACGGCGCGATTTGCTCGACAAGGCGATCGCGGCCGATGATACCTATTTGCAGGCGCTGGGTGAGTTTGACTTTACGCAGCGCCAATTGTCAGAATCGGTGACGGCCTATAATCGATATCTGAATGAACGCCTGCTGTGGATTCGTACCGGTGAGAAGCCCTCCTGGGAGACCCTGACTTCGATCCGGGACAGCGTAAGCGGCTGGCTTTTTCCGCGACACTGGAAAGAACTGGGACGCGCCTTAGTGCTACCGGAGTCGTTCCCCTGGGTTTTGCTGTCAGGCATCGGGCTATTTGGACTGTTACTCTGGGCAACGCCGGCGTTGCGTGCCTCGCTCAAACGCAGTGGTAAAAAAGTCGGTCAACTGCGACACGACCGCATCTACTTCAGCGTTAAGGGGCTGATTTTGACAATATTGTTGGCACTACCCTGGCCGATCCTGTTTGCGGCGCTCGGTTTGCATCTGCATTTGGCTCAGGGAGTCGAGGCACTTAACCTTGAGGGTGCCAGCGATTACGATATGGCCTGGACCGGACAGTTCGTGCCGGCCATCGGCGCTGCTTTTTCCGGCATTGCGATATACGTTTTTTACTTTATTGCGTTTCGGATTTTCTGTGAGCCGGGCGGGCTTGCGGCTGTGCATTTTGGCTGGAGTTCGTCATCGACCGAACAATTGCGCTATCAAACCCGTCGTTTGATGACCGTCTTTCTACCGGTTGGATTTATGTTGATTGCAGCGACTACCTACGATCCTGCGGAGCTGGCCGGCGGTTTGAGCCGGCTATTGTTTATTATTGTTCTGGCGGCGCTGGCCTGGTTCTTCGGCCAGGTTCTTCGTCCTGGAAGTGGTACGTTGAGTACGTATTACGCGACCAAGCCAAAAAGCCTGCTAACCTGGTTCCGCTACGTCTGGGTTTTACTCGGCCTGGTCCTGCCGATCGTGCTCGCGCTACTTGCCGCAGTAGGTTATGTCTATACCGCGGCGCAACTGGGCCAGCGCATGGTTGACACCCTGTGGTTGATGGTGGCCCTCATTCTGATTCATCAGTTGATTGAGCGCTGGTTGATGCTGACGCAGCGCAGGCTCGCTTTTCAGGATGCGCTCGAGCGGCGGCGTCAGCAGCGTGCCGCGCGAGAGGCGGAGGAACTCGAGGCCAGTTCCGAAGAAATGGAAGCATTGCAATTTGAAGAGCCCGAAATCGATTACGAAGCACTCAGCGACGATACCACCAAGCTGATCAATGCCGTGATGGCGCTGGTGGCGGCTTTCGGGCTTTGGGTTATCTGGTCGGACGTACTTCCGGCGCTGCGTATTCTCGATGATTTTGCATTGTGGCATCGCAGCGCGGTAGTGGATGGTGCAGATAAACTGGTGCCGGTTACGCTCAACGATTTGATCATGGGCCTGCTCGCGATCCTGATGGTTGTAGTCGCGGCGAAGCGCCTGCCGGCACTGCTCGAAATCGTATTACTGGCGCGGCTGAATATCAGCGCCGGCAGCCGTTACGCGATCTCGTCCCTGACCCAGTATACGATTGTTGCAATGGGTGTGGTGCTGGTATTCAACCTGCTAGGAGGTAACTGGTCGGAGATCCAGTGGCTGATCGCGGCGCTGGGTGTCGGCATCGGCTTCGGTTTACAGGAAATTGTGGCAAATTTCATCTGTGGTCTGATATTGCTGTTCGAGCGCCCGATCCGTATCGGTGACATCGTTACGGTTGGCGATACGGACGGTACCGTTACCAAGATTCGTATACGCTCCACCACCATCCGCAACTTTGACCAGAAGGAGCTGCTCGTACCCAACAAGGAATTTATAACCGGCCGACTACTCAACTGGACGTTGACCGATCCGGTAACCCGTCTCGTGATTCCGGTTGGTATCGCCTATGGCAGCGACGTTGCGCTCGCTATCAAGCTGGTGCGGGAAGCTGCGGAGGAACATGAACGCGTGGTCGACGAACCGGCATACATGGTGACCTTCGATAGCTTCGGCGACAATTCGCTGCAGATAATACTGCGCTGTTTCATTGGCTCGATGGATTTCTGGCGACAAACCATCAGTGAACTTCACCTGGCGATAAACCAGAAGTTTAAGGAAGCGGGCATCGTCATCGCGTTTCCGCAGCGCGATGTTCATCTTAATACAACCTCACCAATGGAAGTGCGGGTTCTGCCGTCGCAAGGCGAAGGCCAGGTTACCTGATCCCCAGGTTTGCTAACCACCTGTCTCATGCCGCAATACGTTCGGCAATCATCGCATAGCCGTCGTCACCCAGATGCACCTTGTCGCCGGCGACGAGAGCTGCCTGGTAGCGTGGACTGGTTATGAATTCGGGAAAAAGCGACAGGTAATCGACATCGATTTCACGGGCCAGATTGGCGTAGGCTGCATCATAAAGAGCAATGTTCCGGTTACGCATGTCCCAGCAGGCAAACCCGGTCTGCATCGGGTTGACGCTTTCATCGAGCGGGGTCGGGCCGATCCAGAGCACGTCGGTGATGGATTTTGCCGCGATCAACATGCTGCGGGCGTTGGCGATGGAACTCGCGAGATCGACCTGGACATCGCCGCCATCGGCTTTGGCTGCGTCGTTAAAGCCAAACGCGAACAGTATCAGTCCATTGGCGTTACGGCTTCTCGCGTCGACTTCGGCGCGCCAGCGTGCGGAAATATCTTGCGAGGTGTCGCCGTTGATGCCGAGGTTGTAGACGGCGACGCTGCGTTCGCCGTGCATCAGGTCGCGGCACAGGCGCCCGGGCCAACCGAGACCTGTGCTGTCATTACAGCCCAGCGTTATGCTGTCGCCGAAGCAGAAAATCCGATCGAAATTCATTTGCCAGCCCTGATTTTACCCACGCCCGATTGTAAAAGCGTAACTAAGCGGATGACAGCTTAAATATCGAGTACCAGGCTATCCCCCTGCGCCCGCGAAACGCAAGGGCAGAACAACTTATCCTGCTCGCGTTCACCTGTGGACAGGGCGGAGTCGCGATGATCGGGCTCACCGTCGAGCAATTTCACCGCACAGGTTCGGCAACTGCCGCTGCGACAGCTGTAGACTGCGTCTATGCCGGCATCGAGCATTGCGTCGAGGATGCTCTGGTCTGCCGACACGTCGATTTGTTTACCCGAGCGGCGCAGCTCTAGCTGGATCGGTCTGGCGTCGGTTATCGGCGCCGCGGCAAAGCGTTCGTAGCGAATCCGCTGCGGCTCGATATTGAGCCCGGTCGCTGCCGCGCTGACCGCGTTGATCAGTCGCTCCGGGCCGCAGATGTAAAATATGGCGTCCGCGGGCGCCGCGGCTAATAGTTGTTCGACATTGATATGCTCATCGTCAGCCGAGCTGTACAGTTTGATGTCATTAGCGAATTCCCGCTGCAGGCGATCACCGAAAGCCATATCGCGCCGGCTGCGGGCGGCATAGTGAATTTTAAACGCGCTACCGCGCGCGCGCAGGGTTTGCGCCATCGGCTTGATCGGGGTGATACCGATGCCACCCGCGATCAACACCGCCGGGCTGTTATCGACATGCAAGCCGAAGTTGTTCTGCGGCAGCGCGCAGCGCAGACGCTGGCCGATATCGAACTGCGCATGCACCGCGCTCGAGCCGCCGTCGCCATCGTCGTTGCGTAGCACCGCGATTTCATAGATATCGCGTCGCTGTGGATTTGAGCAGATTGAGTAATGGCGTATCCCGGTGCTGCCATCTTCCAGCCGCAGCGGGATTTGCAGATGCGAACCCGCCTGTATTTCAGGCAATTCGCCGCCGTCCGGGTCGCGCAGTTCGTAGGCGCGTATGCGCGATGCCAGCTCACGTACCCCGGTTATCACCAGTGGCAGGGGTCCGTCACCCAGTACTGCGGGGGTGGCGGTGGTGGCGCCACCGGCCTTCAGTGCGTTGAGTTCCTGCAGCAACGGGGCGACGGTCGATTCGATGTCCGCGTCGGTGTAACGCGGTGTAATATGCTGCGGGCAATTCCAGTCAAACGCTTCAATCTTGATGACGAAACCACGTTCCACCACGGCACGGTAGTCGTCCAGTTCCAGTTGCGCCAGTAATTCGGGCTCGTCATCGCCCACCAGGCGCACGCGGCCGAGCAT
>CALDDP010000089.1 GCA_937936805.1 uncultured Gammaproteobacteria bacterium
TAGCCTTCGTTGACCATCCATTTGAACATCGTGATATTCGAATTCATGTACTCGATGATCGGTTCCTTGTCGAGCTTGACGGTACAACCAGATGCCGAACGCTCGGCCGAGGCATCGGACAATTCAAACGCCTGCTCGACCTTGAGCTGCGGCAGGCCTTCGATCTCCAGTACGCGCCCGGAAAATATATTCTTCTTGCCCTGCTTCTCGACGGTTAACAAACCCCGCTGAATAGCCGCGTAAGGGATCGCGTTGACCAGGTCACGCAGGGTGATACCCGGCTGCATTTCACCCTTGAAGCGCACCAGCACCGATTCCGGCATGTCGAGCGGCATGACCCCGGTCGCGGCCGCGAACGCGACCAGCCCTGAACCGGCCGGAAAAGAAATCCCGATCGGGAAACGGGTGTGCGAATCACCGCCGGTACCTACCGTATCGGGTAACAGCATGCGATTCATCCACGAATGGATGACACCGTCGCCGGGGCGCAGTGAAATACCACCACGGTTTTGCATGAAGTCCGGCAGGGTATGGTGGGTTACTACGTCAACCGGCTTCGGGTAAGGCGCGGTATGACAGAAAGACTGCATTACCAGGTCGGCCGAGAAGCCGAGACAGGCCAGGTCTTTCAATTCGTCGCGCGTCATCGGCCCGGTGGTATCCTGCGAGCCGACCGTGGTCATCTTCGGTTCGCAATATATACCCGCACGCACGCCCGGTAAACCACATGCCTTGCCAACCATTTTCTGCGCCAGCGTATAGCCCTTGCCGCTGTCCTCGGCTGCCTGAGGTTTTTCGAACAGGTCGCTATCTGCAAGACCCAGTGCCTTGCGCGCGCGGTCGGTCAGACCGCGCCCGATAATCAACGGGATACGACCACCTGCCTGTACCTCGTCCTTGAGTACGTTGGTACTAAGCTCAAAGGTAGTTATGACTTCATCAGTGCCATGACGGGTGACCTTGCCGGCGTGCGGATAAACATCGATGACATCACCGGTTTCCATCTGGCTGACATCCATTTCGATCGGCAGCGCACCGGAGTCTTCCATGGTGTTAAAAAAGATTGGCGCGATCTTGCCACCGAAACAATAGCCGCCGTTGCGCTTGTTGGGAATATAGGGAATGTCATCACCCATATGCCACAGCACCGAGTTGGTCGCAGATTTGCGTGACGATCCGGTACCGACGACATCACCGACATAAGCGACAGGGTGACCCATTGCTGCAAGCTCGCTAATTTTCTCCAGCGGATTCTCCGCCACACCCTCGCGCGGGTTCTTCAGCATTGCGTTGGCGTGTAACGGAATATCAGGCCGAGACCAGGCATCCTGCGCCGGGGATAAATCGTCGGTGTTGGTTTCACCGGGTACTTTAAAAACAGTCACGGTGATCATCTCGGCCAGCGGAGGCCTGGCGGTGAACCACTCGGCGTTAGCCCAGGACTCGAGCACCTGGCGAGCGTAGCTGTTGCCGGCTTCTGATTTTTCGACGACATCGTGGAAGGCATCAAACACCAGCAGGGTATGGGCTAAGGCATTCGCCGCGGCGGGCGCGGTTTCCTCGTCATCGAGACAGGCGATCAAAGGTGCAATATTGTAACCACCGAGCATGGTGCCAAGAATTTCTACCGCCCGAACCTTGTCGATCAGGGAGCTCGATGCTTCACCGCGTGTGATTGCAGCGAGAAACCCGGCCTTGACATAAGCCGCTTCATCGACCCCCGCGGGTACATGCTGGGTGAGCATCTCCAGCAGGTAGTTTTCCTCTCCGGCGGGTGGATTCTTGATCAGCTCCACCAGTTCCGCGGTTTGCTGTGCATCGAGTGGTTGCGGAGGTAGACCCTGCGCGGCGCGCTCATCGGTATGTTCACGGTATGCCTGTAGCATTTGATTATTCTCGTCGGTCGATAGGTGTTATTAGATGTGGCTCATTCAGCGTTTATCAATCGACACATATTCCAGATCGATGGCACCATTATAGAGCTGACGGGGACGCCCTATCTTGGCCTCTGAATCGGTCATCATTTCGTTCCACTGTGAAATCCAGCCGATGGTGCGCGCCATTGCGAAGATCACGGTAAACATGTTCATCGGAATACCCATGGCAAGGAAAATGATACCCGAGTAGAAATCGACGTTCGGGTACAGGTTACGCTGCACAAAGTATTCATCTTCGAGCGCAACCTTTTCCAGCGCCATCGCGGTTTCGAGCAGTTTCTGTTGCGCCCCGGTGGCTTCCATATCGCTCAGTAGCTGATGGCAGATTTCACGAATCAGCTTGGCGCGCGGATCGTAATTCTTGTACACCCGGTGACCAAAGCCCATCAGGCGGAACGAGTCACTCTTGTCCTTGGCGCGATCGACGAACGACTGCAGCGACTTGCCCGAATTATTGATATCGATCAGCATACGTACTACCGCCTCGTTGGCGCCACCATGCGCGGGACCCCACAGCGCAGCGATTCCAGAGGCAACCGCGGCAAACGGGTTCGCATCCGAGCTACCTGCGAGACGCACCGTCGAGGTGGACGCGTTCTGCTCATGATCGGCATGCAGGATCATGATCAGGTCGAGCGCCTTGGCTAGCAACGGGTTCGGCGTGTAGTCTTCCGACGGCATCGAGAACATCATATGCAGAAAGTTCTCGGTATAGTTCAGCGAGTTACGCGGATAAACGAAAGGTTTGCCGTTGGCGTAACGATAACTCATCGCGGCGATGGTCGGCATTTTGGCGACCAGCCGGTAGGCGGTAATCATGCGATGCTCTTCGTTATGAATATCCATGTGGTCGTGGTAAAAAGCCGCGAGTGCGCCAACCACGCCAACCATGATCGCCATCGGATGCGCGTCGCGACGGAAGCCACTGAAAAAACGGATCATCGCTTCATGCAGCATCGTGTGGTTGGTGACGGTGTCTTGAAAATACTCGAGTTCGGCTTTCTGCGGCAGGCGATTGTTAAGCAGCAGGAAGCAGACTTCGAGGTAGGAACTGAGTTCGGCAAGCTGGTCGATCGGGTAACCGCGATACTGCAGGACACCCTTGTCACCATCTAGAAAAGTAATCGCGCTGGAACAGCTGGCAGTCGACATGAACCCCGGGTCATAAGTGAAATAGCCCAGTTGCTTGTAGAGGGCGCCGATATCGATCACCTTGGGACCGGCAACGGGCGTGAGGAGCGGTAATTCGACTTCTTTACCGGTGGAATTGTCAGTAATGGTAACCGTTTCTTTACTCATTTGATTTCCTCAAGGGTCAGTGTTGCCCGATTAACTGTTTTGATTGTGATGTTAACGGGGTACCAGGCCAGCGCTCGGCTGAATGGTTAGACAACTGCAAAGGCTGAATATACCCATTATTGAATAAACCCGCTAACAGTGTTCACTATTATTAAATTTACTTATCTTGAAAATTAATTCTCCTGACCCGCATTAACGCTGCTTCTGCGCTCCGATCGACGTTACCCGGTCGATTTTCAATTCAACTATTGTTGACAATATCGAATTGAATATGCATATTGCAGCCAAATTTTGCCATCTATTGCTTCAATTGTCGACAATTTATGCCTGAACCCCTGTTAACCACCGACACCGAAGAATCGCTCGAGTCACCGACCCTGGCGCGACGAACCTTTGACAGCATCAAGGCGGATATTATCGGCGGCCAGCTCGCGCAGGGAACCAAGATCGTCGAATCGGACCTGGCACTGAAATACGGCATCAGCCGGGGCCCGCTGCGCGAGGCCATACATCGCCTCGAACAAATCAAGCTGATCGTGCGCATTCCGCATGCCGGTTCACGCGTGGTAACGCTGGATACGAAGATGATGGAAGACATCTATACCGCGCGCGAATCACTCGAAGGCATGGCCGCTCGACTGGCCGCAAGACTGATGCCGGATGCGGAGATCGCGGCACTGTCGACCTTGCTCGATCAACATGAGGCGAGCGTCGGCGAAACCGAGGGCAAGGCTTATTTCCAGCGCGAAGGCGATATCGATTTTCATTTTCGTATCGCGGTGGCAAGCCGGAACCAGTGGATCCTGGAAAACCTGAACGGTGAACTGTACCAACTGATTCGCATGTGTCGTCACCAATCCGGTCAATTCCCGTCGCGGGCACAGCTGGCGCTCGATCAGCACCGCCAGATTGCCGCTGCGATTGCGCGACGTGACGAAGAGCTGGCCGAAATCCTCATGCGCCGCCATATCAGCGGTGCCTGGGAAATCGTTAAACAAATACTCGAGGAACAAAATGACAGCAGCTAATTCGCCAGGAACAAAATTACGCCAGGCCGTCGCCGAAAATCACCCGCTGCAGGTTGTTGGCGCGATAAACGCCTACCACGCGATCATGGCGGAAAAAACCGGCCACCGGGCTCTTTACCTGTCCGGTGGTGGCGTTGCGGCCAGCTCCCTCGGCACACCAGATCTCGGCATCAGCACCCTGGCCGACGTGCTCGAAGACGCTCGCCGCATCACCGATGCCAGCAGCCTGCCATTACTGGTCGATGTCGACGTGGGCTGGGGTGGCGCTTTCAATATCGCGCGCTGTATCCGCGAAATGATTCGCGCCAACGTCGCCGGTGTTCATATCGAAGACCAGGTCATGCAAAAGCGCTGCGGACACCGACCCAACAAGGCCATCGTGTCGAGCGCGGAAATGGTCGATCGCATCAAGGCCGCGGTCGACGCGCGCAGCGACGACAATTTCGTTATCATGGCGCGCACCGACGCCCTCGCGGTCGAAGGCATGGAGGCAGCTATCGAACGCGCCCAGGCCTGTGTCGCCGCCGGCGCCGATATGATATTTCCCGAGGCCATGACCGAACTC
>CALDDP010000090.1 GCA_937936805.1 uncultured Gammaproteobacteria bacterium
GGCTACAAGGTAAAGCGCATTTCGGTGAAGCCCGGCGCAAGGTTATCGAAACAAATGCACCATCATCGCGCTGAACACTGGGTCGTGGTGCGAGGTACGGCACGGGTTTTTCGCGACGATGAAATTTTCGACCTGCATGAAAACGAGTCAGTTTTCATCCCGCTCGGCGCCACGCATTATCTCGAAAACCCGGGTAACGAGCCGCTTGATATTATCGAGGTTCAGTCGGGTTCCTATCTCGGTGAAGACGATATCGTGCGTTTTGACGATATTTATGGGCGCAGCGACAAATAAATATTCCGGGTTATTGATCCAGGTCAGAGTGTTTACGGGCCAACATTGGATATTTCTCTGCTATGACCGAGAGGAATTCACAAAATTTTGACGATACCCTGCTGGATGAGGCCCTGGTCTATCCTGACTGGTTCAAGCTTGGTCTGGGTGACCTGAACGACGACATCAAAGAGGCTCGCGCCGCTGACAAGTTCGGCATCATCGTCTATTACGGCCAGGCTCGCTGCGCCTACTGTGAAAAATTTATCGCTAGCCTGGCGGATAGCACCATCGAACATTACCTGCGTAAACATTTCGACCTGATTCCGGTCGATATCTGGGGCATCGAGGAATTCGTCGATACCGATGGCAACAGCTACACGGAGCGTGAACTGGCGTTACGCTACAAAACCAGCTTCACTCCGTCGCTGGTGTTTTATGATCGCAATGGTAAACCGGTTTATCGCCTGCGCGGTTACTATCCACCCTACCAGTTTCGCGCGGTCTTGCACTACGTGGCCGAGGGTTATTACCGCACTGAGAAATTTCGGGATTACCTGCAACGCGCCGAACCCGGCTTATTTTTCACCAGCGGAGAATTGATCGAACGTGACTTTTTTATGTCCCCTCCATACGACCTCGATCGAAGCAAACAGGCCTCGGATAAAGCGTTGGCCGTTATTTTTGAACAACCCTCCTGCCACGCCTGTGAGTTGCTGCACACCGGACCGCTGCGCGAGGACGAAATTCTGCGTGAAATAGCCAGCATGGACATCGTACAATTGAACCTGTTCGCCGATACCGAGGTGATCACACCCGGCGGCAAACCGACGACGGCCAGACAATGGGGCGAAGACCTCGACCTGTTTTACACTCCGTCGATCATTCTGTTCAGCCCAGCGGGTGAGGAAATTATGCGAGTCGATTCGGTAGTGCAGTTTTATCGCCTGTGGGGCGTTCTCGATTACGTCAACAAACGCGTTTACGAGCATGGCATCGATTACCAGAGCTGGCGCCTGCAACAACGTGAAACCATCGACTAGGCCCTGTTATGCACCCTGAACCTGCAAGCCGGGAAACATTGTCAAAGGCTGTGATCAGCACCTGCCTGTCGATGAACACTCAAGGTATCAACCAGGGTAACGCGGGTAATATCAGCCATCGTTTCGAGGATGGTTTCCTGATTACGCCTTCAGGGATCGCTTATCAACGACTGCAACCCGCTGACATCGTTTATGTCGACATGGACGGTAGTTCCCGGGACTCGCTCGCGCCCTCAAGCGAGTGGCGCATGCACCGTGATATCTACGCCAACCATGCAGATGCAGGAGCCGTGCTACACGCCCATTCCACCTTTGCTACCGCACTTTCCTGCCTGCGTGCCGATATCCCTGCCTTTCACTATATGATCGCGGTTGCCGGTGGCAACGATATCCGCTGTGCCGATTATGCTTTGTTCGGCAGCCAGGCGTTATCAGATAACATGCTTGCCGCGCTAAGCGGTCGACGCGCCTGCCTGCTTGGCACCCACGGCATGATCTGCTTTCACCACGACCTGGACAAGGTACTTTGGCTGGGCGTCGAAGTGGAGACTCTGGCGCGGCAATACTGGTATGCCCGCCAGGCGGGAAAACCGGTCATTCTTAGCGCTGCGCAAATGGACGAGGTGCTGGAGAAATTTAAAACCTACGGCTTACAGCCCGGTCACGAGAAATAGCGATGCATGTCAATGGCCTGCCCTATCGCAGTATCTGGATCAACGCCGACGGATGGTCGATTGACGTAATCGATCAACGACAGCTGCCCCACAGCTTCGAAATTCTCAATCTGCAAACTCTGGACGATGCCTGCCACGCAATTCGTGATATGGTCGTACGCGGCGCGCCGTTGATCGGCGCCACTGCAGCCTACGGTTTCTATCTCGCCATGCGCAGAGATGCTTCGACGGTGAGCATGGATAAGGCCTGCCAATTGCTTTTCGAAACCCGGCCAACCGCGGTCAACCTGCGTTGGGCACTGGATCGCCTGCAGCATCGCCTCGCCGAACTGAAGCCGGGCGAACGGGTACAGCAGGCTTTTGTCGAGGCCGGACAGATTGCGCAACAGGATATCGAATCCAACCACGCCATCGGCCGCCACGGCCTCGAGATAATCAAAAAAATTGCCGCCTCCAAAGCGCCGGGCGAAAGCATTAATATCCTGACCCACTGCAATGCCGGCTGGCTTGCAACCGTCGATTGGGGTACCGCGACGGCACCCATTTACATGGCCTACAACGCCGGCATTCCGCTTCATGTGTGGGTCGACGAGACCCGGCCTCGCAACCAGGGGGCAAGCCTGACTGCCTGGGAGCTGGGACATCATGGTGTTCCGCACAGCCTGATAGTCGATAATCTCGGCGGGCACCTGATGCAGCATGGCATGGTCGACCTGTGCCTGGTCGGCAGCGACCGCACCACGCGTGACGGTGATGTCTGCAACAAGGTCGGCACCTACCTCAAGGCGCTCGCGGCCAGAGACAACAACATTCCGTTTTACGTCTGCCTACCCGGCTCGACCATCGACTGGAC
>CALDDP010000091.1 GCA_937936805.1 uncultured Gammaproteobacteria bacterium
GCAAATCCGTTCCTGCTTAACACCATCGAAATTGACGATGTCATCTCCATCGATGAAACAACAGCGTCCCCGGTTGTGCAATTGATACTGGATCCGGGGATTTGATTTGTCGAGGCTGAACCAGCACAGGTTTTGCCGGTCTTGCTGCGCCAGGTGCTCAACGATTCCGGCATCGTCCGCATTTACCACCAGCACGCCGTTTTCAGCCAGGGTTTTGCTAACCGCAAACTTGGTCTCGGTGAGCGCCTGCAAGGTATTCACGCCGTATTGACCCAGATGATCGCTGGCAACATTGGTTACCAACGCCGCGCGGGCTCGCCGCAACGGCAGGCCGCGGCGCAGGATGCCACCGCGGGCTACTTCGAGAAACGCGACTTCGAGACGCGGATCGCGCAGCAACAGCCTTGCACCGCCGGGACCCGAATAATCCCCCTGGTCGAGCACGTCTTCGCCAACACGCACGAAATCGGTTGAAGTAACCCCGGATACCTGGCCCGCCGCGCGCCACCTCGAGGAAGGCTACTTCGAGACGCGGGTCGCGCAACAACAGCCTTGCACCCCCGGGGCCTGAATAATCCCCCTGGTCGAGAACGTCATCGCCAACGCGCACGAAATCGGTTGAAGTAACCCCGGATACCTGACCAGCTGCGCGCGCGATGCCATCAAGCAGACGCACGCTGGTCGATTTACCGTTGGTGCCGGTAATCATCGCTACCGGCACATCATGCACCGAGGCCCAGTTTATCTGCTGCGGCTGCGGAATCTGTTCGACCATGTAGCTGATACTGCCCTGCCCGTGACCGATTGAAACGACGTCATCGTCGACCAGGAAATCGACTTCGTGCTGTCCGGCAGCAGTCTGCAACTCGATCAGGGCATCGTTTTTTTCCGACAGCATTTGTTCACGAATGTCCTCGATCAACCGATCCCGTGATTCCGCTTCGAGCTCGAGCAATTCACAGGCACAGAAATACCAGGCAGTTTCGAGCACCAGTACCGCACTATAAAGCTGGTCGATGGGTGCGGCAATCAACAGGTTGAATCCATTTTCAAAACGACGATGCGTCAGCTTTGGGTTTTCCCAGTTCACTTGCGACAGCAACAGGTCGAGCTGTCGATGCCAGCATTCGAGCACCCGCTCCATTTCCATATCGTCAACCAGTACATCGAGAATCGCGCCGGTTTCACTCCATACCAGCGATGGTCCGGTCAGTCGCCGGCAACCATCGACAACCAGGCGATCGGAATCAGGATAGGTTATTTCCATGATCGGTGAATTTTCTCCTAGTCGGAATCCTCGACATCGCTGCTGGCGAGACGCACGCCGCGTTCGTCGATGATGAGTTCTTCGTCCTGATCGAGGACAAACCGTTTCGCTTTTTCCTGCACGAAGACCTTGGTGCCCGGAATCGTCTCCTTGGTTTCCTCTTTATCACTGTTGAGGTTGATAATCTGCTTCCAGCTGCGTACCAGATCGTCCGCGGTTATCACCAGCAGATCACCCTCTTTGGCGTCATTGAGTGCATAATCGATCGCGGCCTCTTCCTCGGCAATCACCTTGATATTGCTATCGTCGATACCAAGCTCGAGCAGGTACTTGCGCACCAGTTGCGGTACCTCGTCATCGCCCCGTCCGCGCCGATTGCTGTCAGCCTTGCAAACGAAATTGGTGAACTGGGGCAAACAGGCCTCGACGGATTCACGGATATCCTCGTCACGGCGGTCACCCGGAACCGAAAATACGATGGTACGTCTGCCCACCGGCTCGAGACGATCGGCCAGCTCGGCCATGGCTTTGAAGCCGGCCGGATTGTGTGCGTAATCGAGTATGACTCTGAACGGATGTTCGTTATACACATTGGTTCGTCCCGGGCTCTGAAAGAACGAGGTATCGAAGGTTCTCAGCCCGTTGCGAATTTCATCCAGATCTTTATCGAAACTGTACGCCATCGCCGCGGCAAACATGGCATTCTGCACATTGTGCATAGCCTTACCTTCGATTGTCGCCGGAATCAAATGCGTCCACAGCAGCGGGATATGAGCGCCGTTATCGTAAATCGTGATCATGTCGCCGTTGATGCCCTTCTCCAGCACTACAGCACGCCCGTTAGCGCGAATATGCTCGCGCACCAGCCCGTGAGTTGAATCCATGGTGACGTAACACAGATGCCTGGCTCGCGTATTGTCGGCCATCTTCAGGCACAGCTTGTCGTCGGCATTGAGTACGGCAGTGTCATTGGCAACACGCACCACGGTTTCCTTGACCCGCGCCAGCTGCTCCAGGGTTTCGATGCCGCCGAGACCCATATGGTCGGCCGTGACGTTGATACAGGCGGCGACGTCGCATTCGCTGTAACCCAGACCGGCGCGCAGGATGCCGCCACGCGCGGTTTCCAGCACCGCGAAATCGATGGTCGGGTCACGCAATACGATTTTCGCCGATTGCGGCCCTGTCATGTCTCCCTTGACGGTAACGCGACCGTCCACCTGGATACCACCGGTCGAGGTCATGCCGACGATATGACCACTGGTTTTCATGATATGCGTGAGCATACGGGTGGTCGTGGTCTTACCGTTGGTACCGGTTATCGCGGCGACCGGGATCCGGCTTGGCGTGCCCGGGGGATAGAGCATGTCGAGCACCTTGCCCGAAACATCGCGCGGCTCACCTTCACTCGGCGCCACGTGCATGCGGAATCCGGGTCCGGCGTTGACCTCGACGATGGCGCCACCGACGTCTTTATATGACAGCGTGATGTCGTCGGTAATAAAATCGACACCACCGATATCGAGCCCGATGGCGCGTACCGCGCGTACCGCCATTTCCCGGTTATCGGGATGTACCACGTCGGTTAAATCGATTGCGGTACCACCGGTAGACAGGTTGGCGGTGGAGCGCAGAAAAAAGGTCTCGTCTTTTTTCAACACGGTTTTTTCATCGTAGCCGGCATCCTGCAGCAGCCTTTTCGCCTGGTTGTCGAGTTCGAGTCGCGTGAGCACCTTTTCATGGCCGATACCGCGGCGAGGATCGGAGTTGACGATATCGACCAGCTCCTCGATCGTTTTTTTACCGTCGCCGACCACGTGGCCCGGCACGCGCTTGGCGACCGCCACCAGTTCATTGTTGACCACCAGCATGCGATGGTCATAGCCGGTGACAAAGCTCTCCGCAAGTACGAAGCGTGACCTGCCCTGTTCCTTCGCTAAATGAAAAGCTTCACGCACCTCTTTGTCGGTGGTCAGGTTGATACTGATACCGCGGCCATGGTTGGCATCGAGTGGCTTGATTACCACCGGGTAGCCCATACGGTTTACCGCGCTGACCGCCTCATCCTCGTTGCTGAACATGGTTTGCTTCGGCACCGGCAAACCCATATCGCGCAGCAGGCTATGGGTGCCTTCCTTGTCACTCGCCAGCGAGGTGGCGATAGTGCCGGTATCGCTGGTCACCGTGGCCTGGATACGCTTTTGATACTTGCCATGGCCGAACTGCACAAGGCTGTAATCGTTCAGGCGCAGCCAGGGTATGTCGCGTTCGACCGCGGCGTCTACCAGCGACTGGGTGCTGGGACCAAATTCACGCCGCTGCGTGCGGCGCACAAAATCTTCGAGTTCATTTTCAAAGTTGAAATCGGCACTGATCTTATAATCGATCTGCTGCTGCAAATGCGCGGGCAATAAATGCATCAGCAGACGCAGCGCCAGGTGTCCGGCTTCGATACCGGCATCGCGTTGCTTGTAGGCATATACCATGTTGTACATGCCGGTTTCGCCGGTGGTGCGCGTGCGACCGAAGGAAACCCCCGAACCGGCGATATTCTGAATCTCGAGCGCGACATGCTCCATGATGTGCCCCATCCAGGTGCCCTCATCCTCGGTCAGACGGCGAATAAAACCGCCCGCTTCGCGATAGGAACAACCGTGCTCCTGCAGACTGGGCAACGCCTGTTGCAAACCATCGGTGAATTCCTTGCCGCATTTGACCGATGGCCAGTCAACCAGCACACCGATATCGAGCACCATGCGAATCACCGGGAAGTTGGCATAAATGCTGGGTCCTACGTAAACGTTGGTTGCGGTTATTTTCATTTGTGGCTTCTCGTTTTTTTAGGTGGGTAGGGTTTGCGCTCGTAGATGTCGAAACTGCAGCCTTTCGAGAGCACATGCAGTTTCAGGTCGAGCAGGCTGAGTGACTCGTTTTTCTTCGCCCGGTCCATCGACGAGTAGCTCAGGTGCTCGGGATCGATAATCGTGACCGAACCGCTGCCTTCGACTTCGCAAACCTGGTCGGGCGCGATGAAAATAGCGGTGTCTTCATCGATACCGACGCCCATCATAAAGGGGTTATAGGACACCGCGGTCAACAGCCGACCAAGGCGATCGCGCTGGCTGAAATGCTGATCGATGATAACCGCATTGGTCAAGCCCAGGCCGGGCGCCAGGTTGACTCCGTCGGCCTGTGGCGAAAGTCCCATCGAACCACCGGCGATCATATGTTCGGGCATGATTGCCGCGCCGGCGGAGGTTCCCGCGACATGCACGCCGGCAGCGTTCAGGCGGCGAACTTTCTGCGCCACCAGGGTGCCACCGAGGATCGTCGACAGGCGCAATTGATTGCCGCCGGTGATGAAAATACCGGTAGCGTCTTCGAGTTGTTCGATATATTCCTTGCGATCGGCGTCGGCACGCTCGCTTATCGGCAGTGAAATAGCGCTGGCGACACCGATCTTCAGAAAAATTTCGATATAACGATCGCCGGTATCGGGCAGATTAGACGCCGTCGGAATAATCACGATGCGCGCTTTGCGCCCGCCGCAAAGCCTGCTAAAACGCCGCAAAACGCGCATCGAACCGGTGCGTTCTTCGGCACCGCCAATCGGTATTACGTAGCCTCGCTTCTGGTTTTCTCGATGAGGGGATGGACTCATAAAAATTCTCTTGGTTTATTATTCTTCGAACAGGCCACTAAGCAGCTGCTGCCCGTCTTTTAAATGCCAGATTCCCCTGGCCATGACATGATCGATTCGATTGGATTGATCCAGCACTACCAGGTCGGCATCGAAGCCCTGCCCGATACGCCCCTTTTGCTGCAACCTGAGGAGGCTGGCGACATTGCTCGTCATAAACGGCAACACGGTTTGTTCGGCAAGTCCGTTATCGAGCAGATTCTTAAGGCATTCCGCCATCGCCGAACAGCTGGCAAATCCCATTTTCACCAGTTCCCCCTGCGCATCAAAACTGGGCAGACAACCGCCGCCATCGGAACTGATGGTCAACCTGTTGCTATCACAACCCTTATCGAGAAAACGCTCGACCGCTTCCTCAGCTGACCAGCCCTGGTCACCCGAATCCTCGGGAAACGCTGTTAAATCGACATTGCAACCCAAACCACTCAACTCACATGCCTGCTCGAACAGAGGCTGATTGCGGTTGACGTGAGTTGGATTGAACACCCGTGGCGGGATTTCGCTTTGTTCCAGGCAGTCACGAATCATCGACAGCCCGCGTTCGCCATCGCCCAGATGAAAGTGCACGATACCC
>CALDDP010000092.1 GCA_937936805.1 uncultured Gammaproteobacteria bacterium
CGCCACCAGTTGGCCATGCTGGTAATGATCGCGCCATAAGGCGTCATGACCGACGAATCGCGCGCAAATATCTGGTAAGGCAGTTCTGGATCGGGAGCATGCATATGCACCCTGACATCGGCCGACTCATAGGCCGACACCATTTCAGCGTGCTGGCGACGCGCTACCGCATTATCGAATTCATAGTTGCGCCGAATACTCTTTTTGGACACCGAACTGGTCTCCAGCCACTGGTAGTTATCGGCCGGACCGAGCAAGATATCGCGCAATACGCCATACTCACAATCGACGCCCCAGTCGTCCAGGGCCGCGGTACCACCGTCTGCTTTACGATTGCATAGATTGAACCCTTCTCCCATGTTACCTCCACCTGAAATTAAGTGATCACTATCAATTCGGCGAGGCTATACCCTTGCCAATCCCAAAGTCAATCGGCAGGTGGCTAATGGCCTGAAATAAAGCTCCAGGCGTCATTTGACTTTAATTATTTTTGTGATCACAATTGCAAAGTTTTGCATTTCACTGCTATCTTCAACTGTGCATAACGGTGGTCTCGGGCTTGCTGCGAGTTGCCTCTAAAACAAACTGCGTGACTTTAAATGAAAGACTGGATCGAACAAAATCAAATTACCGAGGTGGAGTGCATCGTCCCCGACCTCGCGGGCGCTGCGCGCGGTAAAATCATGCCGGCCGCAAAGTTCACTGACACTACTACATTGCGCATGCCGCAATCAATTTTCATGCAGTCGGTGACTGGCGACTACCCAGGTCTCATAGACCGGATTAACCCCCTCGATATCGATATGCTGTTAAAGCCCGATCCATACACGATTCGCCAACTGCCCTGGGCACGGGAACCGTCCGCCCAGGTAATCCATGACTGTTTTGATATGGAGGGCAATCCAATCAAGTTTTCTCCGCGCCAGGTTTTGCGCAGAGTGCTCGAGCTTTATCATGCCGAGGGCTGGAAACCGGTGGTTGCGCCCGAACTCGAATTTTACCTGTTACAACCAAACCATGACCCGAAGAATGCGTTGTTACCCCCCATCGGCCGCACCGGCAGAGCCGAACGTGGCGGACAATCTTTCAATATCGACGCGGTCAATGATTTCGATCCGATGTTTGACGATATGTACGATTTTTGCGAGGCCCAGGGCCTTGAGATCGACACCCTGATTCACGAAGAAGGCATGGGCCAGATGGAAATTAATCTGCTCCACGGTGACCCACTGGAACTGGCCGACCAGGCGTTCCTGTTCAAGCGTACCGTTCGCGAGGCCGCATTCAGACACGATTTGTACGCCACCTTCATGGCCAAGCCGATGGAAGCGCAGCCCGGCAGCGCGATGCATATCCACCAGAGCGTTGAAGACCTTAAAACTGGCGAGAATATTTTCTCTACCCCGGAAGGCATGCCGAACGAGTTATTGCTCAGCCATATCGCGGGGCTGCAACAGTTTTTGCCCGAAGCGATGGCGCTGATGACACCCTACGTCAACTCCTACCGGCGCATAGTCAAGGACATGGCAGCGCCAATTAATTTTCATTGGGGCTTCGACAATCGCACCACCGGATTTCGTGTGCCCGACAATAACCCCAGGGCGATGCGCGTCGAAAACAGGATCGCATCCGCCGACGTGAATCCCTACCTGGCGATTGCAACGACGCTCGCCTGCGGTTACATCGGGATGAAGAAAGGATTACAGCCGACCGAAGCGCTCGTCGGCAGCGCTTACAATGAACCGATACAGCTGTCACGGCACTGGTACGATTCCCTGCATCGCCTCGCCGATTGCAAGGAATTACGCGAGGTATTCAGTGACGCCTTTGTTGACGTCTACGTCGCCGTCAAGGAAGTTGAATTCGATAATTTTCTCAATGTGATCAGCCCCTGGGAACGGGAGCATTTACTGTTAAAAGTCTGAGGTGAACATTATGACCCGAGCAACCGCGATGGATATGAGTAATACCGAAAAGTGGCAAGCCCAGGATGGCGCCCACCACTTGCACCCGTTTACCAATCCGAATGATCTGCTACAAAAGCCGCCGCGCATTATCGAATCGGCACAGGGCGTTTACCTGACCGATTCCGACGGCAACGAGCTGCTCGATATGATGGCGGGATTGTGGTGTGTCAACATGGGCTATGGCCAGAAAGACATGATCGAAGCCGCCACTGCGCAAATCCAGCAATTGCCCTACTACAACGCGTTCTTCAAAACCTCGACGCCACCTGCGGCAGAACTCTCCGCGTTACTTGCGGAGGTGACGCCAGCACATATGCACCACGCTTTTTTTACCAGCTCTGGATCTGAAGCTAACGATACCGTACTTCGCCTGATCTGGCGTTACTGGGATATCATGGGCAAGCCCGAAAAGCGCGTCGTTATCAGTCGCAAGAACGCCTACCACGGGAGCACCATAGCCTCATCCAGCCTGGGTGGCATGGACGATATGCACGCGCAGGGCGGAATCATTCCGGACGTGGTGCATGTCGAGCAGCCCAACTGGTTCGCCAAACGCTGCGAACTGGGCGCCGATCTCGACCGTGAAGAGTTCGGTCGACAGGTAGCACAGTCTATCGCGGATAAAATCGAAGAACTTGGTGTCGACAGGGTCGCAGCTTTCATTGCAGAGCCGATCCAGGGTGCCGGCGGTGTCATCGTGCCACCCGATAGTTACTGGCCGGAAGTTAAAAAAATCTGTGAGCACTACGGCATCCTGCTGGTCGCCGACGAAGTGATCTGTGGTTTCGGTCGCACCGGCGAATGGTTTGGTAGCAACTACTACGACCTGAAACCCGACCTGATGCCCATCGCCAAAGGCCTGTCCTCGGGCTACCTGCCGATCGGCGGGGTTATGGTTGCGGACCATATTATGGATGCCTTGATCAAGCAGGGCGGCGAGTTTAATCATGGCTACACCTATTCGGGTCACCCGGTGTGCGCTGCGGTCGCTATCGCCAATATCAAGCTGATGCAACGCGAAAACATCGTTCAAACCGTGCGTGATACCACTGCCCCCTATTTGCAGAAACGACTGCGCGAACTGGGCGAACACCCACTCGTCGGCGAGGTCCGTGGCGTCGGCATGCTGGGCGCGCTGGAACTGGTCAAGGATAAGGAAAACTATATCAAGTACGACAAGGACATCGGCGTGGGCGGTATCTGCCGCGACTATTGTTTTGACAATAACCTGATAATGCGCGCGGTCGGTGATTCGATGATCATCTCGCCACCGCTGATACTGCAAGCGGAAGAAGTAGATATTTTTATCGAACGCGCCTGGCAATGTCTCGATATGACCCGGCAAGCGATTACCTGATTCAACTGGCATGGGCTTTAAATTAGTTCAGGATCGCAGCGATTCGGACAATTATCCGAACTCCTATTATCACGCGAGTCAAAATCGCAGCGTCGATCTAACCCCGCTGGATGGTTCACGTCGCGCTGACGTCTGTATCATCGGCGCAGGCTACACCGGCCTGTCAGCTGCGCTGCATCTTGCCCAGCGTGGCTACGATGTAGCGTTGCTTGAAGCACGCAAACCGGGCTGGGGAGCTTCGGGGCGCAATGGCGGGCAGCTTTGCAGCGGGCAGCGCAAGGATCAGGATGAACTTACCACAATGGTAGGCGCGGATAGCGCAAGGTATTTCTGGGAACTGGCCGAGGCTGCCAAGAGCCTGGCCAGGCAGCTCATTGCCGAACATGACATCGACTGCGATTTAAAACCCGGTATCGCGCACCCAAACCACAAACCCGCTTACGCGCGCGACACCGAAGCCTACGTCGATTTTCTGCGACGCCAGTACGACTATCAACAAATCGAGTACCTCGAGCGCGATGCAATGGCTGAACTGGTGGGCAGCGACAGCTACTTCGGCGGCAGCCTGGATATGGGCGCAGGGCATTTGCACCCGCTCAACTATGCACTTGGCCTGACCGACGCGGCGCTGGCCGCCGGTGCCAGCATCTACCAATCAACGGTCGTTGAAGGTTTCGAGGAAGGCAGCCCCAACCGCATCATGACGAAGCAGGGCATCGTCGAAGCAGACAGCATCGTGCTCGCCTGTAACGGCTACCTGGGGAAGCTGGAACCACGCCTGTCCGGTAAAATCATGCCAATCAATAATTTCATAATCGCCACGGAACCGTTGAGCGAGGCACAGCTGACCGAAATCAACCCACGGGATGTCGCTATCGCTGACTCGCGTTTTGTAGTCAATTATTACCGCTTGTCGGCAGACAAGCGCATGCTCTTTGGCGGTGGCGAAAATTACCGGCAGAATTTTCCGGACGATATCGCCGCTTTCGTGCGCAAACCAATGCTGCAGGTCTACCCTCAGCTGGAAAACAGTCGCATCGACTACGCCTGGGGGGGCACACTCGCCGTTACCCTGAATCGCATGCCCCATTTTGGACGGCTGGGGAAAAACAATACCTACTACGCGCAAGGCTACTCCGGTCAGGGAGTAGCGCTGGCGACGCTGGCGGGAAAGCTGATTGCCGAGGCGATCGCCGGCGAAGC